>JAHJPG010000123.1 GCA_018819925.1 Pseudomonadota bacterium | reverse complement strand
CTAAAGGGGCTGTCCGCCAAACCAAAGCCTAAAGGGAGGGCATCCATGTCCGAGAAAAAAAGACCCATGACCAACGCTTTCGGCGCTCCGGTGGGCGGCGACTTGAACAGCATGACCGCCGGCCCCCGGGGGCCGGTCTTGATGCAGGACGCGCATCTGCTGGAAAAGCTGGGGCATTTCGACCGCGAGCGCATCCCCGAGCGGGTGGTGCATGCCAAGGGCGCGGGAGCCTACGGCTACTTCGAGGTCACCGCCGACGTGACCAAGTGGACCAAGGCCAAGTTTTTAAGCGAGGTGGGCAAGAAAACCGACGTCTTCGCCCGCTTCTCCACCGTGGGCGGCGAGAAAGGCTCGGCCGACGCGGCCCGGGACCCCCGGGGCTTCGCGGTGAAGTTCTACACCGAAGAGGGCAACTACGACATGACCGGCAACAACACCCCGGTCTTTTTCATCCGCGACCCCCTCAAGTTCCCGGACTTCATCCACACCCAGAAACGCAACCCGGCCACCAACCTGCCCGATCCGGACATGTTCTGGGACTTTCTCTCCCTGACCCCGGAGTCGGCCCACCAGGTGACCGTGCTCTTCTCCGACCGGGGCACCCCGGCCACCTACCGCCACATGAACGGCTATTCCAGCCACACCTACAAGTGGTACAACGCCCAGGGCGATTACGTGTGGGTGCAGTACCACTTGAAGACCGGCCAGGGTATCAGGAACCTCACCCGGCAGGAGGCCGAGGCGCTAAAGGGCAAGGACCCGGACCACGCCACCCGGGACCTGTACAACGCCATCGAGGCGGGCGAGTTCCCCTCCTGGACCCTGGAGATGCAGATACTCACCCCGGAGCAGGCCAAGGACTTCAAGTGGGACATCTTCGACATCACCAAGGTATGGCCCCACGCCGAGGTGCCGCCGGTCACCGTGGGCAAGCTGGTGCTCGACCGCAACCCGGTGAACTACTTCGCAGAGGTGGAGCAAGCCGCCTTCAGCCCGGGCAACCTGGTGCCGGGCATCGCCATCAGCCCGGACAAGATGCTCCAGGCCCGGGTGTTCTCCTACCACGACACCCACCTCCACCGCCTGGGACCCAACTATCACCTGATCCCAGTAAATCAGGCCAAAAACGCCCCGGAGCTTAACTATCAGCGCGACGGCTCGATGCGGGTGGACCACGGCGGGGGCGGCGGGCCCAACTATTGGCCCAACAGCATGGGCGGGCCAGCCCCGGACCCCTCGGCCCAGGAGCCGCCCTTCCCCCTGGAGGGCGAGGCCGGGCGGCACGAGTACGCCTTTGACAACGACGACTTCGTGCAGCCGGGCAACCTCTACCGCAAGGTAATGGACGGTCAGGCCCGGGAGCACCTGGTGGGCAACATCGTGGAGCACCTGGGCGGGGCCGCCAAGCGCATCCAGGAGCGCCAGGCGGCGATCTTCTACAAGTGCGACGTGGACTACGGGACCAAGGTGGCCCAAGGCCTGGGCCTGGACCTGGAACGGGTGAAAACGCTGGCCGCCATGAGCAAGGACCAGCGGGCCGAGGCTACGAGCTAGGCTCCCCCCCCATCAGGGTTTCCCAGGCTTCGGTCAGGATGGGCATCTCCACCCGGAGGGAGCCGGCCATCTTGACGGCCAAGCCCAGATCCTTCCAGGCGATGAGCGGGCGGCCCTCCTCGGCCAATTGCCGCGCCAGGCGGCCGGCGGCGGCGGCCGGTTCGCGGCCCCGGCGGGTCTGGCTGACCATGCGGCGGCCAAAATCCCGGGCTTGGCCCCCCAGGCCGCTGGCCGCGAAGGCGGCGGACCAGGCCGGGCTGGCCGCGCTGAAGCTTTTTTCCGTTCCGCCCAGGGCGTTGGCCAAGGCGATGGCCTCGGCCGAGGCGTCGGCCAGATAGTATCCCACCGCCGAGGCCCGGTTCAGCCGGCCCAGGCGGGTGAGGTAGCCGGCCCACATCCCGTAGACCCGGGCCAGGGTCGCGGCCAGGTTAACCCCCAGGGGGTCGTCGCTCACCGCCACGCTCACCGGGTCCAGGGTGAAAAGCTTGGCCAATTCGTCGCGCCCGGCGGCGGGGCCGGCCACCACCAAACGGCCGCTGCGCCCCTCCACCAAATCCCCGGCCCCCATCGCCCCGCCCAGGGCGTACACCGCCACGTCCCCCCGGCCGGCCCGGGCGGCGATACGGCGCACCAGGGCCACCGGCAGGTAAGGGGCCTCCGGGGCCAGGCCCCGGCTGGCCACCACCAGCTTGAGCCCCTGCTCGGCGTGGGCCAGGATCACCTCCACCTGGCTGGCCAGGTACTCGGAGGGGCAGGCCACCACCACCTCGCTGGCCTTCTTGAAGGCGCTGGGCGGGTCGCTGGTGACAAAGGCGTTCTTGGGCAGGCGTTGCTCCGCGAAGCGGCCCTCGGGGCTGCGGTCGTAGGCCAGGTGCTCTATGAGCTCCCGCCGGGAGTCGTAGAGGGCGAGGCTGGCATGCAGATAGCGGCGGCCCTCCAGCATGCGGTTGCCCAGATAATTGGTAAGGGCGAAGCCCCAGTCGCCGGCCCCCACCACCACCAGGTTTTCCTGGGCGGTGGGGGAGTAGAGGCGGCGGTCGCCGTGGGTGGCGTAGAACCCCAGGCCACGGGGAGAGCGCACCTTGGGCAAGCGGCGCTTGTCGCGCCTCAGGGGCCACACCACCCCGCGGCGGCGCAAGGTCTTGAGGCCGTCGGCCACCACCAGGGAGATGGGGTTGTCCCGGATGAAGTCCTCCAGGTCCGGCTTCACCCCGAAGGCCTCCAGGTGATAGCTGGTCAGGGCCTCCAGTTCGGCGCTGGTGGCCGCATTGAGATCGCGCATGCCCTGGCGCCGGGCCCGCTGCAAGCCCCGGGCGGTGAGTTGGCTGGCCATGACCTTCTTGGAGCGGGCGATGTCGCTGATGGCGGTCAGGGCCACGAACTCGTCCAACTCCCGGCCCTGGCGGTCGGCGGCGTGGGCCGCCTTCAACTCCGAGAGCAGGTGGGGCTGGGGCAGGGTTACGTAGGCCCGGCCATAGAGGCCCTGGATGCTGCGCCAGAGCCAGGAGCGGGGGTGGGCCAGCATGCACCCAAAGGTGGGCAGGACGCCGAGGCCTTTGATCCAGGTGAGAGCCCCTTTGCGGGCGGCCAGGCAAAGGTCTTCGGGCACCATCGAGAAGCTGACGGCCACCGGCTGGATGACCAGCTCCCGCTCCCCGGCCAGGGCCCCCCGCAGGGTGACCAGGCGGCGGGGGTAGCGCAGGCTGCCGTCGCGGCTGCGGGCCCCCCCGGCCCAGGCTTCCAAGAAGATGCTTTGCTGCCCCCCGCACTCGGCCATGGCCCGGCAGTAGTTGAAAAGGGTGGCCATGTAGGCTCGGTCGGCCCCCCGGCGGCGCACCACATAGGCGGCTACCCAAAAAATTCGGGCGATGCTCTCGATGGCCATCATGTTGTCGCCGGTGGCAAAGGCCGGCAGACCCAGGTCCTCCTGGGCCAGCACCGCGGCCACCAGAAACTCGTCAAGGTGCGAGGAGTGGTTGATGAGGTAGGCCACCCCCAGGCCCTGCTCCCGGTAGGCCTTGAGCTGGCCGATATGGGCCAGTTCGCGCCGGTCCGGGGACAGGAAGCTGGCCGCGGGATCATGCTGGCTGAAAAAGCCGTTCATCATGGTCACCACCGCCGCGGCCCCGTAGACGTGAATCTCCCGGTCGTAGCGCATGGCGATGGAGTCCAGGTTGCTCCGCACCACCTTGGGGTCGAACTCCTGGCCTTCCGCCGCCAGTTGGGCAATGGTCAGCTCGGCGGCGCGCTCCTTGATGGCCCCGGCCTCTTGGGAGCAGGGAGGCATGTCGCGGAAGCGCTCCAGCCAGGGGCGGCCGGATTCGCTGTTGGCCACATGCTGGAGCAGACGATAAAAATCCACCCGGCTGGCCTGGCGCACCATCTGTTTTTTAAGGCTGCGCGAAATATTGGCCGTGACGGACAAAGGGAAGGGCTTTTTCTTGGCAGGGGCCACGTAATCCTCGCCTGGCCGCTATGGACCTACCTGTGAGTATGATATGGCTAACTGTAGCCGCCCCGGGCGGGTTGTCAAGACGTCCGGTGGCCGCTCCTTGCCCGCTCCAGGTCAGAGGTGTAGAGTGCTGATTATGGCAAAGGATCAAAATTCACCGTTGTTAAGCCCCGATCAGGCCCTGGCGCGCCTCAAGGCCCTTCCCCGGCCCTGGGCCGGCGACTACCTGGCCATGTACTCCAATTGGCTGGGGGGCATCGTAACCGAGCCCTGGCTCATGAGCGTGCCCATCGACGACCACCTGGTGCACCGGGGCGACGGGGTTTTCGAGGCCACCAAGTGCCTGGGTGGGCGCATCTACCTGTTCGAGCGCCACCTGGACCGCCTGGAGGGCTCGGCCGCGTCCACCCACCTGGAGCTGCCCGTGACCCGGCGGGAGCTGGGCGCCCTGGCGGCGGCGGTGGTCCGGGCCGGGGGCCAGCGGGAATGCATGCTGCGCATCTTCCTGTCCCGGGGGCCTGGCGGCTTCAGCACCAACCCCTTCGAGTGCCCCGCCCCGGGCCTGTACCTGGTGGCCAGCCGCATCCACCCCCCGGCCGAGGAGTCCTATGAGCGGGGGGTGAACCTGGGAGTGAGCCTGGTGCCGGCCAAGAGCGGGTTCTTCGCGGGGGTAAAGTCCTGCAACTACCTGCCCAACGTGCTCCTGAAGCGCGAGGCCATCACCCGGGGCTGGGACTTCGCGGTGTGCCTGGACCCGGACGGCTACCTAGCCGAGGGCTCCACCGAGAACATGGGCCTGGTGGACCAGGCGGGCAATCTGCTATTGCCCCCGCCGGATCACATCTTGGAAGGCACCACGGCCAAGCGGGCCATGGAGTTGGCCCAAACTCTGGTGGAGCGCGGCCAGTTGGCCGGAGTGGCCCGGCGTCACCTTAAGGTGGAGGAGCTGCAAAGCGCCGCCGAGGTGATGCTCTTCGGCACCACCCTGGACGTGCTGCCGGTGAGCCGCATCGACGGCAAGCCGGTGGCCGGCGGCCAGGTGGGGCCGGTGGCCAAAGAGTTGCGCCGTCTCATCCAGCAGGACATCGCCCATAACCCGGCCATGTCCATGGCGGTGTGGGGCTAGCCGCCGATTACACGCCCGTCCACGCAACCTCTTAAGTAGAACAGTGGGGCTGGTTAACGCGTTGTAGGTTGAGAGTAATCAGCCATCATCCCCAAACCGGCCCTGTCGCCCGCGCTAATTCCTACCAAAATAGTTGACTATGGCGAGGGGTGTGGTTATCTTTAGCGCACCTTGTTGGTTGGGGAGGGCCCTTGTCGATTCGCGGGTGCTTTTTGGCGGCGCTGATTCTGCTGCTGGCGGCCTTTGGCGCGCCCGCGGCGGCGGAAGTAATGCCCCCATCCTGCCCGGCCATGGCCGAGCAGGCCGTGGAGCACGGCGGCTGCCCCACCGGCGCGGCGGCCTGCTGCTGCCTTGACGCCGCTCCCCGCGACAGCCGGTCCCTGGTTCTCAGCCAGGCCCCCCGGGCCGACGTTTGCGCCCTGGCCGTCACCCTCTTGCCCGCATCCTTGCCGGCCCCGGCCTCCCGGCCCCGGCCCGCGCCCCAACCCCGGGCCCGCGCCCCGGTGCCTCTGTATCTGGCCACGGCCAGTCTCCTGATCTAGACCGCCTCTCCGGAGGCCTCCGCCTCCCCCAAAACGGCGCTTCCGCGACCGGCGCGGTGGTGCGTTCCCGCGCCCCATTGGGCGAACCCGGCGGTTTATTAAAAAATCAGGAGAAGATCATGTCTGGCAACAGCAAGCAGAACGAGCAGACCCAGGACAAAAAGGCCCAGGTGTTGGGCGGCGGCAAGGGCGGCTCTTCCAAGGGCCTGGCGGCGATGGTGGTGGTGGCGGTGCTGGTCTTGGCCGGCGGCCTCAGCTGGTGGCTCATGACCCCCAGCCAGGCCGACGCCCCCCGCCCGGCCTCTTCCACGGTGGTGGCCGGGGAGCAGGTGGTGGCCATGCCCGCCGCCTTGTTCGACGACGGCAAGGCCCGTCACTTCGAGCACAAGGGCTCCGACGGCATAACGGTGCGCTACTTCGTGATCAAAAGCTCCGACGGGGTGATCCGGGCGGCCTACGACGCCTGCGACGTGTGCTGGCCCGAGGGCAAGGGCTACTACCAGGAAGGCGACATGATGGTCTGCGCCAACTGCGGCAAGCGCTTCCCCTCGGTGAGGGTCAACGAGGTCAAGGGCGGCTGCAATCCCGCGCCCCTGGAGCGCCGGGTTGAGAACGGCAAGGTCATCATCCGCCTGGCCGACATCGACCAGGGCCGCCGCTTCTTCGACTTTTCGCGCAGGGGCTAGGCCCATGAACCTCACCGACATCGCCCTTTTGAACCTGAGGCGCAAAAAGGCCAAGGCGGCCTTTGTCTTGGCCGGGCTGCTCACCGGGGTGGCCACCATGGTGGCCCTGATGGGCCTGGGCTCGGCGCTGACCCACGAGATAAACCACAAGCTGGAAAAGTACGGGGCCAACATCCTCATCACCCCCAAGAGCGACCAGCTCAACCTCTCCTACGGCGGGTTGAGCCTGGGGGGCTTTTCCTTTGACGCAAGGGAGATCCGCCAGGCCGACCTGGCGGGCATCCGCAAGATAAAGAACTCGGCCAACGTGGCTGCGGTGGGGCCCATGGTCTTGGGCCGCACCGAGGCGGCGGGGCGTCCGGTGCTCTTGGCCGGGGTGGACTGGAACGAGGCCCGCATCCTCAAGCCCTGGTGGAAGCTCCAGGGCAAGGAGCCCGGTCCGGGCCAGGTGGCTCCCGGCGCGGAGGCGGCCCGTTTGCTGGGCCTGACCACCGGCAGCCGGGTGAAGGTGGCCGGGCGGGAGTTGACCGTGAGCGGCGTGTTGGAGCCCACCGGCAGCCAGGACGATCACCTGCTGTTCATGCCCCTGGCCTCGGCCCAGGAGATATTGGGCAAGCAGGGGCTGGTGTCGTTGGTGGAGGTGGCGGCCCTGTGCAAGGACTGTCCCATCGAAGCCATGGTGAGCCAGATAGACCAGGCCCTGCCCGGAGCCAAGGCGGTTGCCATCCAGAGCGTGGTCAAGGGCCGCATGGAGGCCATCGCCCACTTCAAGCGCTTCGCCCTGGGGGTGTCCTTGTTGGTGGCCCTGTTGGGAGCCCTGGTGGTGCTGGTAACCATGATGGGCAGCGTGAAGGAGCGCACCGGCGAGATTGGCATCTTCCGGGCCATCGGCTTCCGTAGCGGCCAGGTGATGCGGGTGGTCTTGACCGAGGCCCTCATCCTCTCCGCCGCCGCCGGGCTGCTGGGCTACGGGGCCGGGCACCTGGCCGGCGAGCTGGCCCTGCCCTTGTTCAGCCAAGACGGCGGCGGCCACCTGGCCTGGGACCCCTCCCTGGCCGGAGCGGCCCTGGCCCTGGCCCTGGTCTGCGGATCGGCGGCCAGCCTCTACCCCGCCTGGATGGCCTCGCGCCTGGACCCCGCCCAGGCCCTGCGCACCCTGTAGGAGAATACTGATGAGCATGATAATAGCGCGCGATCTGGTGAAGACCTACGGCAAGGGGTCGTCGCTGGTGCGGGCCCTGGATTCGGTGAGCCTGGAGATAGACGCCGGACAGTTCACGGCGGTGATGGGCCCCTCGGGCTCGGGCAAGTCCACCCTGCTGGCCGTGCTGGGGGCGCTCAACACCCCCGAGGGCGGGAGCTACCTGGTGGACGGCATCGAGGTGTTCTCCCTGGGGCAGGACCAGCGGGCCGACTTTCGGCGGGAGTATCTGGGCTTCGTGTTCCAGTCCTTCAACCTGGTGCCATACCTAAGCCTGGCCGAAAACGTGATGCTGCCTTTGGCCATCAAGCGCCTGCCCAAGAAAGAAAAGCTGGACATGGCCCATGTGGCCCTGGCCCGGGTGGGTCTGGAGGGCAAGGAGAAGCGGCTGCCGTCGGAGGTGAGCGGCGGGGAGCAGGAGCGGGCCGCCGTGGCCCGGGCCCTGGTGAACCAGCCGCCCATCCTACTGGCCGACGAGCCCACCGGCAACCTGGACCAGGCCAACACCCAGCGCATGATGGAGCTGCTCAAGCGCCTGGGCTCCGAGGGCATGACCATCGTCATGGTCACCCACAGCCCGGCCTGCGCGTCCTATGCCGATAGGGTGCTCAACATGGCCGACGGTAGGCTGCAAGGCGAGGAGACGGGGAAGGCACTAGCGGCTGTTTGTGGGTAGCCGGCTGCGCCAGGCGGCCGGGGGCTGCGTTGCCGACTTCGTTTGGGTCTCGCTGTAGGTTAGCCTACCGCTACGGCCCGCGCTCGTCGGACGCCTTGCCCGCGACCGCCTGGCTGTGCCGGTGAACGAAGAAAAATATTAAGCCGTGTTCTGTGAGATGAAGTGCCTGGCTTGGGCCGATAAAAATTTAAGGCTCTTTTGGTTCGCGATTCAACGTGCCTGACGAGCCTTAAATAATTTCAAGCTATGACTCCGCCTCGGCGAAGGGCAGCACGGCCAGCCAGCGCTCGATGACGGCGTTGACCTGGGCGGGCGTCACCAAGGTGAGGAAATGGCCGGTGCCGGCCGCCTGGGCGTATTGCACCCATGGGCTGGCGGCCAACATGTCGGCCTGGGAGGTCAGGGGGCGGCTGGCGCCCAGGTAGAGCAGGGGCCGCTTCAGGCGGGCCAGGGCCGGGGGGCCGTCCCAGGCGATCAGGGCCTTGGTCAGCTCGATCAGCACGTGGCGGGGGGCGGAGGACATGATCCCCTGGACGCGCCGCTTGAGCTCCTCGCCGTCGCCGGGCAGGAACATGCCCCCGAAATAGCGGTCCACCGCCTGGGCGTAGTCCGGCTCCTCCAGGGATCGGAGCAGGGAGGGCAGGCCCTTAGTCTTGCGCTCAACACTGGAGATCAGGGTGGAGTCCAAGGCCGCCGCCGCCCGCACCCGCTCCGGCCAGCCCACGGCCAGTTCCAGGGCCACCGACCCGCCCATGCTGTGTCCCACCACCACCACGCCGGTGAGTTCCAGGTGCTCCAGCAGGCGGGCCACCTCGGCGGCGAAGCCTGGTATGCGGTAGGCGCGCCGGGGCTTGTCGCTGTCGCCGTGGCCCAGAAAATCCACCGACAACACCAGGCGCCCGGCGGCGAAGTGCTCCATCTGGGGGGCCAGGAAAGTTCGGTTGCAGGCGAAGCCGTGCAAAAGCACCAGGGGCGTATCGCCGGCCCCGGCCAGGTCGTAGGCCATGCGGGCTCCGTCCAGATCAAAGTATTCCATGGGCGCTCCTTTCAACCCCCCACGGCGCGCTGGGCGTGGCCGAGGTAGGCCTCCAGGGCCAGCAGGGCGGTGACGATGCCCAGGCCCAGGGTGAAGCAGGCGTAGCTGGAGTTGCGCTCGCTGGGCAACTCCTCCTTGAACACGTTGTAGAGGATGGAGCCCGACAAAAAGGCGATCATCAGGCTGACGGCCAGCACGTCGATGGGCTCGGTGAGGGCGGTGACCACCCAGCCGGCGGCCAGGGAGGCCAACAGGATCAGGCGTCCCCGCAGAGAGAAGCGCCGGGGGAAGTTTCGCTTGAAGTTGCGGTCGCTGAGGATGAAGTGCAGGGCCATGGCCACGGTGAAGATGAGGGCATAGACCAGGCCGGTCTGCACCCTCAGCGGCATGGTGTAGGTGATGAGAAAGTTGTACAGGCAATACATGCCCAGGTGCAGGCCGTAGACCCGTCCCTCGGCGGCGCTGGAGCGCTGGGCCGCCCGCTGGGCCAAGAGCTCCAGGCCGTAGTAGAGGGTGAAGCCCAACAGGGCCACCATGAAGATGCCCAGGTCCAGCAGCGGGGTGAGGCGCTCCACCTGGCCCAGCAGCCGCCCCACCGCGGCGTTGCCCTCCACCAGCTCGGGCAGCATGTGCAAGAACACGTAGGCCACCGCCACCCCCCCGGCGAAGGAGGCGGCCTGGCGCTCGCTGACTCCGGGGATGCGCCCGATTAGCGGCGAGAGGTAGTGGCTGACCATCAGGCCTAGGGTGATGATAAGGGCGATGAGGACGCTGCCGAGGTTGATGAACTCCACCGGGGCCTACTCCTGCTTGCCCCGGCCCCAGCCCTGGAGCTGCTCCAAGAGCTCGCGCTCCATGTCTTGGCTCCATGCCTCGCTCCAGGCATCGCCCCGCTTGACCAGGAGCTTGTCCACCAGGATGGTCCGGGCGTTCGGCTCCAGGCGGCCCTCCACCGCCACCGGGCGGTTGAGGTGGCGGGCCAGGATGCCCCGGTCCAGGTTGGGCAGGTAGTACCAGGCGCCGCCGGGCGTCAGCAGCACGAAGGTCTTCTCCAGGGCGATGAGGGGGTCCTCCATGTTGATGGGGCACACCTTGCCCTGAGTCACGCAGGTCAGGCCCTGGATGGTGCCCTGCCAACGCTCACCGGCCGGGGAGGCCGAGGCGGCCAGGATAAGCGTCAAAAGCAGGACTGCGCCGAGGCAGCGACGCATGACCGCCAGAGCAACATTTGGGTGACAGGCCAGCCCGCCTATTTCATTTAGTTTAAACGGCATTAAATGCCCAATTCGTGATTATGTAATCTTTATGAAAAATGCGTTGTCCCCATCCGGGTACTGTTTGCACCTGAGCCCGGCACAGCCAGGCGCCGGCAGACAAGGCGTCTGGCAAGCGAGGGCCGGAGTCGTAGCGGAGGCTACGTCGAGGCCCGGGCGCAGCCAGCAACGCGGTATGCCGGTGGCTGGCGCAGCCGGACACATAGTCATCAGCGCATCATCTGGCTAAAGTCCACCTTCTTCCAGCCGGCCGGGGCCTGGAAGGTGGACGCGGGCAAGGGCTTCTTTTCCAGCTTGGTCACGCTCATCACCGTCTGGGCCCCGCCGTGGCCATGCTCCACGATTTTCATGGGCATGCCCTGGGCCATGAGCTTTTGCACCGCCTCGGAGCGCCGCCAGCCCAGGCCCGGGCCGGGGGCCCCGGCGCGCATGGCGTGGGCCAGCTTCATCATCTTGGCCATGTCCATCTCCCGCTGGAAGCCCGGGACCTCGGCGATCCACATCTCCTGGCGCAGGCGGCCGTCCACGTACACCTGATATTCACGGGCCTGGTAGCCGGCCATCTTGGCGCTTTGGCCGGTGGCCTTCACCTCCACCTTGGCCGTGGGCGGGGCCATGCCCCCCATCCGGCCCTGGCCGCCCCGGCCCATCTGCCGCTGCATCATGGCGCGCATCTGCTCCCGCTGCTCCGGGGGGGCCTGCTTGAGGGCCTGCTCCATGCGCGCGTCCAGGGCCTGGTTCATCTGCTGGTTGAGCTGCTGGGGCTTGCCGGACCAGTAGGCCTTGCGGCTGGGGTTGAGCATGGTCACCGTCTCGTTGTTGAGATCGTAGATCACGCCCCCCTGGCCCGAGCCGGCCCGCACCTTGTTGTCTTGCAGATACATGGTGCTGGGCCCGCCGGGGGTCTGCTGGTGCACCACCCAGCCGGCCTGGGCCGTTGAAGCCAAAAGCAAAACACCCAGGGCGGCCAAGCTTAAACGCATCTTCATGTCTTTTCTCCTCGGCCCCGGGGTTGAGCTAGGGCCCTAACTCTGAGCCTACGCCGGGGCCGGGTCCGCGGGCAAGCCCCGGGCGCGGGCCGGGCCCTTTCTGCTAAGATCAAACATAGGCCGCCCGGGCGGGCCTGAAACAAGCCGGCACCGGGGTCTGGCCCAGGCACCCCAAAAGATGGTAAACCTTCGGGCCAGGACCCCAACCCTGGCGGAGCGAAACGCATGAGCGACGAGCAGACCCGGTTGAAACAACAAGCGGCCGACGCGGCGGTGGACGAGGTGCGCTCGGGCATGGTGGTGGGCCTGGGCTATGGCAGCACGGCGCTTTTGTTCGTGCGCAGCCTGGCCAAGAAGGTGGCCGCCGGCGAGCTGACCGATATAACCGGGGTGGCCTGCGCCCTGGCCATGGAGACCGAGGCCCGCTCCCTGGGGCTCAAGGTGTCCAGCCTGGATGAGCACCCGGTGATGGACCTCACCGTGGACGGGGCCGACGAGGTGGACCCGGCGCTGAACCTCATCAAGGGCGGGGGCGGGGCCCTGCTGCGCGAAAAGGTGGTGGCCCAGGCCTCCAAGCGGGAGATCATCATCGTGGACGAGTCCAAGATGAGCCAGCGCTTGGGCGACAAGTGGGCCCTGCCGGTGGAGGTGGTGCCCTTCGCCCTCAGGCCGGTGAGCGGCTACGTGGCCTCCCTGGGGGCGGCGGTGAAGCTGCGCCTGCTGGAGGGCGGCCAGCCCCTGGTCACCGACCAGGGCAACTGGATCATAGACTGCAACTTCGGCCCCATGGACGACCCGGCTGCGGTGGCCCGCTCCCTGGAGGGCCGGGCCGGGCTGGTGGAGCACGGCTTGTTCCTGGGGCTGGCCAGCGAGGTCATCGTGGCCGAGGCCCGGGGCATCCGCCGCATCACCCGCCCGCGGTAGCGGCAAGGGGCCGAGACCATATTAGGTTAAGCAGCGGGATCGATCCCCGGGAGACGGCATGCTTCGCATTTTGCCCTGGTGTCTGCTCCTCATCCTGGCGGCCCTCATGGGGGCCGGGCCGGGTTGGGCCCAGTCCGACCAGCGGTTCCTTGACCCGCGCCTGGACGAGATGAAGTACCGGGCCCTCTGGGGCCGCCCCCCGCCGCCCCTCGGCCAAGACGAGGCCAAGGAGGCCGACAAGGCCAAGAAGGCCAAGGAGGCCGAGGAGACCGAGAAGGCCGAGGAAGCCAAGAAAGCCGAGGAAGCCAAGAAGGGTAAGGAGGGCGAGACCCGGGCCACGGAAGAGTACAAGTCCCGTTATCGTTTTGGCGACGATCCCCTGCTCAACCCTCCGGGCCGGCGAACCCCGGCCGCCCCTTCCGCCTCTCCCGCTCCATCGGCGCCGGATACGCCGGCCTATCCCCGGGACCCGGCCCGCCCGCCCGGCCTGGCGGACCCGGCCCCGGCCTTGGTCCTGCCCCGGCGGGAGATAAAGGTGGTGGTCACCGACGACCATGGCAAGCCCATTCCCCTGGCCCAGGTGAGCATCTCCACCCGGCAATACATCTTTCTCCGAGAGGGGCTCACCGACGAGAATGGAGTTTTCGTGACCTCGGTGCCCTGCTACCTCCCCGACCGCCAGCCCATGCTGGCCCACACCCTGCGGGTGAGCAGCGCCTTGGGTTCGCTGGAGCGCCTGGTGGTGACCCGCCAGGGCTCCTGCCACACCACCGGCCTGGTGTCGGTGATGCTGGCCGACCCCAACCGGCTGCAAGAGATGATGCGTCGCTACCGGGAGCGCCAAGCCCGAGATGAGTTGGAGGAGGAGGAGCAAACGGCCAAGGAAGAGAAAGAGCTGGAGCAGGCTCCCGGTAAGCCCAAGGTTCCGGGTAAGCAAAAAACCTCGGGCAAGGCCACGCCCGGCGCCAAGAAAGCCCCCTAGCCCTAATTTTCCGTGAAATGTTTGGGCTAAAGCCCCGCCGCTTCCTGGTAGACCGCCAGGGCCGCCCGTCCCATGGCCTCCTGGGAAAAGCGCCCCGCCTGAGTTAGAGCCTTGGCCGCCAACTCCGCGCGCAGGCCGGCCTGGCCGGTGATGCGCTCCAGGGCGGCCAGGAGTTGGTCCTCGTCCAGGGGGTCCACGTATAGGGCCGCGTCGCCGCCCACTTCGGGCAGGGAGGCGGCGGCTGAGGTGACCACCGGGGCGCCGCAGGCCATGGCCTCCAGCACCGGCAGGCCGAAGCCCTCGTAGAGCGAGGGGTAGACCAGGGCCCAGGCCCCCTGGTACAGGGCGGGCAGATCCGGGCCGGGCACGTAGCCCAGGCGGCGCACCCGCCCCCGGGCCTCGCTGTGGCTCAGGGCCTCCTCGATGGGCCCCGCCTTCCAGCCGGTGCCCCCGGCCAACACCAGATCGAATTGGTCCTGGCCCCCGGCCAGCAAACGCTCGTAGGCGGCCAGCAGGCGCACCAGGTTCTTGCGCGGCTCCAGGGTGCCCACGAACAGCAGATAGGGCCGGTCCAGGCCGTGGCGCTTGAGCACCGCCTGCATCTGGAAGGGGTCCTCGGCCGGGCGGTACACCGGCAATACCGCCTCGGGCACCACCCGCACCCGGCCCCGGGTGGCGGGGTACAACTCCACCAACTCGTCGGCGGTGAAGGTGGACGGCGCGATCAGCAGATCCGCGTTGGCCACCGCGTTTTCCAGGGCTCGCAGGCTGAAGGCCACGTTGTCGGTCTTGTGCCACTGGGGTTGGCGGCAGAAGGACAGGTCGTGCACCGTGACCACCAGCTTGCCGTGCCTCAGGCGCGGCCCGGCCAGGTTGGTGGAGTGGGTAACCCGGGGCTTGGCCAGAAACCAGGGCTGGGGCAGCTTGAGCTTGAACCACAACAGTTTGATAAGTAGCTCGGGCCGTCCGGCCCCCCACAGGGAGAAGTTGTCCTGGGGCGGCACGAAGGCGGCCATGTCCTTGACCCGGCGGGGGAAGCACTCGGGAAAGTAGGGGTAGAGCAGGTATTGGTTTTCCCGGTCCACGGCGGCCAGCCCGGCCAGGAGGTTGGCGATGTAGTTGCCCACCCCGGTCCAAGGGTCGGTGAGGCGGCAGATGTCTATGCCGATCTGCATCTCTACTTCTGCGCCTGCTCGGCCACTTGGGACATTTCTTCCTCATAGGCCGTGAGCACTGGCTCCCAGCCGTAGTGCGCCGCCACGTAGGCCGCGCCCGCCCGGCCCATGGCCGCCGCCTCGGCGGGGCTGCCCAGCAGGCGGCCCACCGCCGCCCGGAACTGCTCGTAGTCCTGGTAGGCCAGGCCCGCCCCGGCCCGCTCCACGTAGTCGGCCAGCACCTCGCACCGGGCGTTTACCAAAACCGGTTTGCCTGCCGCCGAGGCCTCCAGGGTGACCATGGACAGGCTCTCATGGGGCGAGGGCATCACCAGCAAATCGGCGGCGTCCAGGGCCGCGTCGCGCTCCGCGTCGGCCACGAAACCCAGGCCCAGTACGCCCGGGTGCCGGGGCAGATCCATGTGGCGCTTGCCCACCAGCACCAGCTTGAGCCCGGCCATCTCCGGTTCGGCGGCCAGGCGCTGGTAGTGCTCCAGCATCTCCCGGCAGCCCTTCATCACGTCCACCCGGCCCAGGTACAAGAGCATGGGCCCGGTGATGCCGTGGCGTTTCTTGAAATCGTCCCCGCCCCCGGCGGCCGGGGGGTCTATGCCCAGGGCCACCACCCGGCCGGGCACCTGGCTGTTGCCGGTGACTCGCTCCACCAGCTCCCGCTCGCTGTGGGTGTTGTAGATGATGACCCGGGGCAGGTGGAACACCGGCCTGAACAGGGGCAAATACAAGGTGGGTTCATCGTGGGCCGTGGGCACCAACAGCGCCCGCCGGGGCACCAGGGGCAGGCCGGCGGCGGTGGGGAAGTAGAGGTAGGTGAAGAAAACGATGGCCTGGTACTCTCCCTCGCTATCCACCAAATGCTGGACCAGCTCCGGGCAATAGGGGCCCTGGCGCACCAACCAGCGCCACTGCATGTCGATGGGCTGGCCGCCCCGGTATATCTTGCGGGACCACAGGTTGAAGGGCCGCACCCAGCGCCGCCGGGCCACGGGGAAGCGTTTCACCGCCACCCCCTCCAACTCGCTGTCGCCGGGGGGGAAGTAGTTGGCCCAACTCAGGTAGTCCAGGGCGGTGGTGGTGAGCACCGTCACCTGGTGGCCCCGGGCGGCCAGGCGGCTGGCCACCGCCCGGCAGTGGACCTCGGCCCCGCCGTCCACGCCTTTTCCGTAGCGCTGAACCACCATGCCTATGCGCAACTCATGCCTCCGCCTGGAGAAATGCCCCGCCTCCCCGGCGGGTTGCCTCACTATGACACGCTCCGCCCCGGCTCACAAGCCCCGCCCCGGGACATTGCAGGGCTGGCCGGGCCCCTCCGGGTTTGGCATAATAATCTGCAAGGATTATGGTAGAAGATCGATACGCCGATCAATATTGCCCTGGGTCGGCCAGGGCATGTGGAGTTGTCCGCCGTGCCTAACTCTCGGGGTTGTCCATGAAAAAACGCGATCTTTTTGCCGTAGCGTGTATTTGCGTCTTGTCGCTTGGCATGGTCTGGGCCGCTCCGGCGGCGGCGGACGATCTGGACCAGCTGCGGGCCCGGGGCGAGTTGCGTCATTTGGGCGAACCCTACGCCAACTTCATCACCGGGGCGGGCGGCGGCCTGACCGTGGATCTGATGAAGGCCTTCGCCCGGCACTTGGGGGTGCGCTACCGTTTCGTGCCCAGCACCTGGGGCACGGCATTGGGGGAGCTCCTGGGGCGCCGGGTGACGGTGAGGGACGGCGAGGCGGTCCTGGGCCCGGCCCAGCCGGTATTGGGCGACGTCTGGGCCGGCGGGGTCACCTTACTGCCCTGGCGGCAAAAGGTGGTGGCCTTTTCGGAAACCACCTTCCCCGGCCAGGTGTGGCTGGTGGCCCGGGCCGAGGTCAAACTGAGGCCCATCAAACCCAGCGGCGACACGGCCCGGGACGTGGCCCTGGTGAAGGCCCAGGTGGATCAGTTGAGCATCTTGATCGCGTCCGGCACCTGCCTGGACGGCCGGCAGTACCAGCTGGACCGGGCGGGGGCGCGCCTGATCGATTTCACCGGCAAGTTGAGCGATATGGCGGCCGCGGTGATCAGCGGCGCGGCCCAGGCCGTGCTGCAGGACGCCTCCGACGCCATGGTCTCCCAAGAAAAGTGGCTCGGGGACCTGAAGGTCATCGGCCCGGTGTCCCCGGACCAGCAACTGGCCGCGGCCTTCGCCCCCTCCTCGCCCCGCCTGCGCCAGGAGTTCAACCGTTTTTTGGCCCAGCTCAGACAAAGCGGCGAGCACCGTAAAATGGCCCAAAAGTACTACCCCACGGTGGTGGAACACTTCCCCGGCTTTTTTGCCCAAAATCGTTAAGAGCCCACCCGCCCCCTCCGGGGAGCGGTCCCAACGTCTGGAGTCTCCGTGCAAAGGCTGTTTAGTAAAAAATGGCTGGCCGTATACTTCGCCGGCATCACCTTGGTATTTATCATGGCCGTGCTGGTGGGGGCCTATTACCGCTCCCAGACGGCACTGCGCGCTTCCCACCTGGAGAGCTTCCACCAGCAGTTGACCCTGCGGGCCACCACGGTGAGTTTCCTCTACAACGAGCTGGCCGGTGACCTGCGCCAGATGGCCAGGACCAGACGGGTGGAGTCCTACTTCGGCGGCAAGGCCCTGGGCATGAGCCCGCGATACGGCCTGGCCGCCAGCCTGGCCCAGGTGGGCCGCATGTTCGACCGGGAGATCAAGGGCAAGCTCCTGGGGCCGGCCCCGGTGTGGCTGCGCCTGGCCTTGGTGGACCAGGGCGGCACGGTGCTGGTGGACAGGCGGGCCCTGGACGCCGAGCACTCCGGCGCGGGCCGGCTGAACATGCCCCCCCTGGTCAGCCTGGGCAGCCGTCCGGTGGCGCTCTCCGGGGCGGATGGGGTCCAGATATCCTTGGGCGCGGCCTGTTTTTTCAGCGGCCGCCGGGTGGGCTTCGTGGTGGGATGGGTCAACACCGGGGCGGTCTGCGCCGGCTTTATCCGGCAGAAGGACGCCCCGGGCATTGGCGAGGCGGTGTTGGCGGTGAAGGTGGACGGCGGACTGCGGGCGGTGGGCTGTTCCGGGCCGGCCTCCCGGGAGATGTTGCCGATCATGTTGGGCCGGGCCCTGGGCCAGGCCCAACTGCTGCCCGCCCTGGCCGTGGACAAGAAACAGGGGCGCTGGCTGGGTATGGGCGAGCCGGTCAAGGACACCCCCTTTGTGGTCTACTCCTTCTCGCCGGCCAGCCTGTGGCTGGGCGAGATCAGCCCTTGGCACCTTTCCCTGGCCCTGGCCTTGGCCGCCCTGCTGTTGATGGCCGGCCTGGGGCTGCTGGTGTGGTCCAACTACCGCAACGCGGTGTTGGCGGCCCGCCTGGACCAGGAGGAGCTGGGCCGCCAGGCCCTGCAAAAAAGCTATGGCCGCCTCACCCAGGAGATGGCCACCAGGGCGCGGGCCGAGATGGCGCTGAGGGCCAGCGAGGAGCGTTTCCGGGGGGTGTTCGACCACACCTCCCTGGGCATCGTCGTCACCGACCGCAAGGGGCGCCTGGTGCAAATGAACCCCGCCTGGTGCCGCCTGGTGGGCTACTCCCCCCAGCAGGCGGAGGGATTGGTGATCCCGGACATCACCCACCCCGACGACCGCAAGGCCAGCGAGGAACTCTTTGCGCGCCTGGTTCGGGGAGAGCTGGATAACTACCGCCTGGAAAAGCGCTACCTGCGCCCCGACGGCGGGGCGGTATGGGTGGAGCTGGCCGTCTCGGCGGTGCGCGGCCCCAGCGGCGAGCTGGACAAGGCGGTGGGGGTGGCCAGCGACATAAGCCGGCGCAAGCAGGCCTTGGAGGCGCTGAGGAACAGCGAAGAGAAATTCAACACCGGTTTCCAATCCAGCCCGGACAGCGTGATGATCAGCCGCCTGGACGGAGGCGTTTTTCTGGAGGTCAACGACAGCTTCCTGGCCACCCTGGGCCATGGGCGCCAGGAGGTGCTGGGCCGTGGCGACGCCGAGCTGGGCCTCTGGGCCGATCCAAAAGACCGGGAGCGCTTTTGGCGGGAATTGGAGCAAAAGGGCGAGTGCCTGGGGCTGGGCGCCCACTTCTTGACCAAGGACGGCCGGATCATTCCCATGGTCATCTCCGGGCGGCGCATGACCCTGGACGGCCAGCCGGCGGCGGTGGCCATCGCCCGGGACGTGACCGAAGCCAAGCAGGCCCAGGAGGCGCTGGAGCTATCCGAGCAACGCTACCGCTCCCTGGTGGAAAATGTGCCCTATGGCATTTTCATCTGCGAGCATCCCTCGGGAACCCTGGTGTTCACCAACCAGACCGCCACCGAAATGATGGGATACACCATTAACGAGGCCCTGGGGCTCAACGTTTGGGAGATGATCTCTCCCCTGGACCAGAACCGCGCCCACCAGCGGGTGGAAGCCAGGGATGCCGGCCAGCGCCTGAGCACTGAATACGAGACATACAACTGCGTCAAAAAGGACGGCTCCAGCTTCCGCTGCGAGGTAATCGCCAGCATGGTTTCCTTTCAGGGCAAGCCGGCCCTGCAGGGCGTCATACGCGACGTGACCGAGCGGGAGCGTCTGGAACGCCAACTCCAGCACGCCCAGAAAATGGATGCCCTGGGCACCATGGCCGGCGGGGTGGCCCACGAGTTCAACAACATCCTCATGACCTTCCGGGGCTACATCCAGCTTTTGCAGATGCGCTCCCACCTGGAGCCGGAGGTGGCGCAACTCCTGGAAAAGATAAACCAGAGCACCCGCCGGGCCGCTGATCTGACCCAGAAGATGCTCACCTTCAGCCGCATGGAAACCGGGGAGAAGGTGCCGGTGCAGGTGAACCAGGTGATAAAGGACATGGAAGTCCTTTTGCGCCAAACCTTCCCTCCAGGCATCCGCATCCAGCTGGACCTGGCCCCGGAGCTGCCCGTGGTCTTGGCCAACCCCAACCAGATCGAGCAGGTGTTGGTCAACTTGGCTCTGAACGCCCGCGACGCCATGCCCGAAGGCGGCAACCTGAGCCTGACCACCCGCTTGACCAGTCTGGGGAAGGATTTTTGCGCGGCCAACCCCTGGGCCCAGCCCGGCGGCTATGTGGAGGTGCTGGTGGCCGACGACGGCCTGGGCATCCCCGCCGAGGTGCTGGAGCGCATCTTCGAGCCCTTCTTCACCACCAAGGAGCCGGGCCGGGGCACCGGATTGGGGCTCTCGGTGGCTTACTCCTTGATAAAAAATCACGGAGGGGGCATCCTGGCGGATAACCGCCCAGGGGGCGGCGGCGTGTTCAACATCTTTTTGCCTGTCAGCGAAGGAGTGAGCTTGGGTTCCAGGCGCGACTTTTCCAGGGAAGCCGCCCCCAGGGGCAACGGGCAGAAGTTATTGGTGGTGGACGACGAGGAGGCGGTGCGCGACATCTGCCGCCAGGCCCTGGAAACCTTCGGCTATCAGGTGACCATGGCCGCCGACGGGGCCCAGGGAGTGGAGCTATATCGCCAGGCCATTGAAAACAGCGACCCCTTCATCCTGGTGCTAATGGACCTGGCCATGCCCAAAATGGACGGACGCGCCGCCAGCAAGGCTATCTGGGACATAAATCCCGACGCCCGCATCATCATCGCCACCGGCCACGGCGGGGACCGCTATCAGGTGGCCGACCTTTACCCCAAGGCCCGGGGGATTTTGCAAAAGCCATTTGATCTCAACACCCTGCTCCAGGAAGTAAACCGCATCCTGATGGACTGAGCGCCGGGAGGATTTCACCGCCATGCGACCTTCGGTTTTCTTGCGTTGGCTTTGCCTTGTCTCGCTGCTGCTGGCCCTGGCCGCTTCCGCCGCGGCCCAGGAGCCCCTGGCCTCTTGGCGCGAGCCCCTGCGGGGGCAGATCGTGGCCTACGCCGCCCAGGCCGCCGACCCCGCCTCGCCGGGTTTTGTGCCCGCCCACCAGCGGGTGGCCGCCTTTGACCTGGACGGCACCTTCATAGCCGAGCGGCCCAACTTTTTCGTGCTGGAGGTGGCCCGGGAGCGCCTGAGGAGCATCTGCCCCGCCTTTGGCCAGGAGGGGCCCCAGCAGGCCAAGCTGTGCCAGGCCCTGGCCCAAGAGGACCGCCGCTATATCCGCAAAAATCTGGACCAAGCCCTGAGCCTGCCCTTCAAGGGCATGAGCTTCGCCGGTTACCGGGACCTGGTGGCCCGGGTGTGGCAAAAGGGCATCCACCCCAAGTTCAAGCGGCCCTTCAAGGACACGGTGTATCGGCCCATGCGCGAGCTGGTGGAGTATCTCAAGGGCAAGGGCTTCACCGTGTACCTGAACTCCGGGGCCGACGCCCTGTCCCTGATGGCCATCAGCACCAGCCTGGGGGTGGAGCCCAGCCACTGCATAGGCACCCGCTACCAGGCCCAGCCCCAGGAGCAAGGGGGCCGGGTGGAGTTGATGCGCACCGGCGGCCTGGACCTGGACTTTTTGAACCTGGGGGCTAACAAGGCCCTGAACATGTACTTCGCCGCCGGACGCGCCCCGGTATTGGCCGCGGGCAACTCCAGCGGCGACTCCTGGCTGCTGCGCATGACCGGCGACAATCCCCGGCCCCATATGGTGCTGGTTATCAACCACGACGACCCCCGGGAATTCGTCTACTCCCGCCCGGAGCTGCTGGCCATGGCCAAGGAGCGGGGCTGGAGAGTGGTCAGCATGCGGAGTGACTGGCTAACCATCTTTGAATAGGAAGTAACTTGCGTATCTGGATCGACGCCGACGGCTGCCCCCGGCCGGTGAAAGACGTGGTTTTCAACGTGTCCCAGCGGTTGAAGCTGCCGGTGACCCTGGTGGCCGACCGCCAGGTGGGCCGGCCCTCCAACCCCCTGGTGACCACGGTGGTGGTGCCCGGCGACATGGACGCCGCCGACCGCTACATAGCCGAGCACCTGGAGCCCGGCGACCTGGTGATAACCACCGACCTGCCTTTGGCCGCCCAGGTGGTGGCGCGGGGAGCCCTGGGGCTCAACCCCCGGGGCGAGCTCTACACCGAGGAGAACGTGCGCGAGCGCCTGAGCATGCGCGACTTCATGAGCAACCTGCGCGAGGCCGGGGTGGTCACCGGCGGCCCGGCCCCCTTTGGCCCCAAGGACCGCCAGAAGTTCAACGACGCCCTGGACCGCCTGCTCACCGCCTGCCTTAACCAGGACTGAACGCCGCGTTTGCCGCCCTTAACGTTTCGTTAAGGGCTTAACGTATCCGCCTGGCGGTTTCATGCGCCGCCACCTGTTAATTTTGCCATGTTAACACCTGTTTAGCGGCTGCCCCGTCCCGGCGGCCCCGCCTCGGCACGCTCCTTGCTCAATACCTCCCCAAGTAGAGTCATTCATCCATTTAGTGCCCACGGGAGGTTAGCTCATGAACAAGTTCCTGTACGTGATGTCCAAGGGTTTCGAGAAGTCCGGCGGGGCCACCCGGGCCATGCAGTTCGCCGCCCTCACCGCCGAGGCGGGCCACCACACCGAGGTGTTCCTCATCGACGACGCCATCCACTGGGCCCAGCTGGGCATGGCCGAGGGCATCCGCTCCTCCACCGGCGAGCACATGAAGGAGTTGCTGGACAAGCTGGTGGGGCAGGGATCGCCCATCCACGTGTGCAAGGCCTGCGCGGACAAGCGCCTGGTGGGCCCGGACGAGCTGATAAACGGGGCGGTCATCTCCGGCGCGCCAGTGCTGGTGAAGATGATGACCGACCCGGAGTACAAGGTTTTCACCTTCTAGACAGGGAGAGGGGCCATGTGGGGCCTGCTGCAAAAGCTTAACAAGAACCTGATTCTGGCCATCCCGGCCATGATGCTCCTGGGCTTCCTTTACGGCCAAACGGCTCCGGTGGGCTGGCTTAAGCAGACGATAATCCCCCTGACCTTCCTCATGGTCTACCCCATGATGGTCAACCTAAAGCTGGGCCAGGTCTTGGCCGGAGGCGACCTCAAGGCCCAAATCCTGGCCCAGGTCATCAACTTCGCGGTGGTGCCCTTCGCCGCCCTGGGCCTGGGGATGCTGTTTTTCGGGGGCAACCCCTACCTGATGCTGGGCCTGCTGCTGGCCGGGCTGGTGCCCACCAGCGGCATGACCATCTCCTGGACCGGCTTTGCCGGGGGGCGGCTGGCCGCGGCGGTGAAGATGACCGTGGTGGGCCTGATCCTGGGCTCTTTGGCCACCCCCTTCTACGTGGAGTGGCTGCTGGGTTCGCGCCTGTCGGTGGACATGCTGGCCGTGTTTCGCCAGATCGCGGTGATCGTGTTCTTGCCCATGTTCTTCGGGTGGCTCACCCGCCGTTGGCTGGTGGGGCGCTACGGCCAGGCCCACTTCGCCCAGCGCCTGGCCCCGCGTTTCCCGCCGGTGTCCACCCTTGGGGTGCTGGGCATCGTGTTCATCGCCATGGCCCTGAAGTCCCGCCATATCGCCGCCGACCCCTGGACCCTGCTGGAACTGCTTTTGCCCTTGGCCCTGCTGTATGTGTTCAACTACGGCCTGAGCACCCTGGCCGGGCGCTGGCTGCTGCCCCGGGGCGAGGCCATCGCCCTGGTCTACGGTACGGTGATGCGCAACCTATCCATCGCCCTGGCCCTGGCCATGGGGGCCTTCGGGCCCCAGGGCTCTGAAGCCGCCCTGGTCATCGCCGTGGCCTACATCATCCAGGTGCAGTCGGCGGCCTGGTACGTGCGCTTCACCGAGGCCATCTTCGGCCCGGCCCCCCAGCCCGCCCCGGCCTAGCCCGGATATTTCACGAAGGTTGGGTGGTATCCAGCAACGACCCAGCATTCATGGGCCGTTATGAAAAAACGCTCGCATCATTAATGTGCGGTTTGTATGCATGACCGGCACAGCCAGCCGCCGGCAGACAAGGCGTCCGGCAAGCGAGGGCCGCTGGCGTAGCCAAAGCTACGTCGAGGCCCGAACGCAGCCAGCAACATCGTATGCCGGTGGCTGGCGCGGCCGGGCGCACAACTTTTGTGAAATATCCGGGCTAACCCTATCCCCCGGAGCGGCCCTAGATTGTGGCGGGCCGCTCCGGGGGCGGTACACTAGGGACATGAACCCAAACGAAGACAAACGCCCCGAACTGCGCGACCTCAGCCCGGCCCAGGTGCAGGAGTTGGTGGTGGCCCTGGGCCAAAAGCCCTACCGGGCCCGCCAAGTGTTGCAGTGGCTCTACCAGCACGGAGCCGAGAGCTTCGAGGAGATGACCACCCTGAGCAAGGTGTTCCGCGAGCGCCTGGCCCGGGCGGCGCGTTTGGAGAATATGGCCCCAAGCCTGGTGGAGGCCTCGGCCGACGGCACCCGCAAGCTCTTGTTCAAATTGCAGGACGGCCTGGCCGTGGAGAGCGTCTTGATTCCAGAGGAGGATCACTCCACTCTGTGCGTGTCCAGCCAGGTGGGCTGCCGCATGGGTTGCGCCTTTTGCCGCACCGCCACCCTGGGCTTCAAGCGCAACCTGCGCCCGGCGGAGATCATGGGCCAGGTGTTGGCCGCCCGCCGCCTGGCCGAGCCTGACAAGCCCCTGACCAACCTGGTGTTCATGGGCATGGGCGAGCCCCTGGACAACCTGCCGGCGGTGAACCTGGCCCTGAGGCACATCCTGGGCAGCCACGGCCTGGCCATGAGCCAGCGCAGGGTGACCGTTTCCACCGCCGGGGTGGTGGCGGGGCTCCCGGCCCTGGCCGCGGCCAGCCCGGCGGCCCTGGCGGTGAGCCTGAACGCGCCCAGCGACGAACTGCGCAGCCGCCTGATGCCGGTGAACCGGCGCTGGAACCTGGCCGCGCTGAAAAAGGCCCTGATGGCCTATCCCCTCAAGCCCACCCGGCGCATCACCTTCGAATACGTGCTCTTGGGCGGGGTGAACGACCAGCCGGCCCAGGCGGTGGCCCTGGCCCGCTGGCTGCAAGGCCTCAGGGCCAAGGTGAACCTCATCCCCTTCAATCCCCACCCCGGGGCCGCCTTTGAGCGGTCCGCGCCCCAGAGGGTGGAGGCCTTCCAAGGGGAGTTGATAAAGCGCCACGTCACGGCCATGGTGCGCAAGAGCCGGGGGGTGGACATCAGCGCGGCCTGCGGGCAACTGGCGGGCAAAAAGGCGGGCACGGCCCAGGTTACTTTGGAGTGACGGCGGGGTGTTAGCCTGCTTCCCGGCCTTGACAACCCCCAACCCTGGCTATAAAAAGATTAATTCAACTTTTTACCAGGCTCAAGGAGCCCTAAGCGATTATGATTGAACTGGATTTCAACAAAACCGGCGGCCTGATCCCGGCCATAGCCCAGGACGCGGCCACCGGCGACGTATTGATGATGGCCTATATCAACGCTGAATCCTGGGCCAAGAGCCTCGCCACCGGCGAGGCGCACTACTGGTCCCGCTCCCGCCAGGAGCTTTGGCACAAGGGCGGCACCAGCGGCAACGTACAGAAGATCAAGGCCGTGTACGTGGATTGCGACGACGACACCGTGTTGTTCAAGGTTGAGCAGGTGGGCGGGGCGGCCTGCCACACCGGCATGCGCTCCTGCTTCTTCCGTAGGGTGGAGGGCGACGAGCTGGTGAGCGAGGGCGAGCCTCTGTTCGACCCCAAGGAGGTTTACGGCAAATGACAAAACCCCTGAAGCTGGGGATTCCCAAGGGCAGCCTGCAGGACTCCACCACCCGGCTATTCGGCCGGGCCGGCTGGCGCATCAACGTAAACGGCCGCTCCTACTTCCCCGAGATCGACGACGAGGACATCGAGTGCTCCATCTGCCGGGCCCAAGAGATGAGCCGCTACGTGGAGTCGGGCACCTTGGACGCCGGCATCACCGGCATGGACTGGATCAAGGAAAACGACTCCGAGGTGGTCTACGTGGAGGAGCTGATCTACTCCAAGGTTTCCGCCCGCCCGGCCCGCTGGGTGCTGGCCGTGGCCAAGGACTCGCCCATCAAGCGGCCCGAGGACCTGGCCGGCATGCGGGTGGCCACCGAGATGGTCAACTTCACCCGCCGCTACTTCGAGGAGGCGGGCATCGAGGTTACGGTGCATTTCTCCTGGGGGGCCACCGAGGCCAAGGTGGTCAACGGCCTGGCCGACGCCATCGTGGAGGTCACCGAGACCGGCAGCACCATTAGGGCCCACGGCCTGAGGATCATAGCCGAGCTCATGCAGTCCACCACCCAGCTCATCGCCAACAAAGACGCCTGGGAGGTTCCGGAAAAGCGCAAAAAAATTCAACAGATCGCCATGCTCTTAAAAAGCGCCCTGGTGGCCGAGAAGCTGGTGGCGCTGAAGATGAACGTGCCCAAGATAAAGGTGCAGGACGTGGTGGAGGCCCTGCCCAGCCTCAACGCGCCCACCGTGTCGCCGCTTTACAACAGCGACTGGTTCAGCGTGGAGACCGTGGTGGACGAGTCCATCGTGCGCGACCTCATCCCCTTGCTCATGGAGCGCGGGGCCGAGGGCATCATCGAATACTCGCTGAACAAGGTGATCTAGCCCCGCCCGGGGGGCGGCACTTTGGGCGGGACAGGGCCTAGGCCCCTCCCGCCCGAGTTTTCAACAAACCGTTTTTTCACGGAACGTGGTCATGGGCGTCAGCGAAAGAGCCAAACAGATACCGCCCTTCATCGTCATGGACGTCTTGGAGCGGGCCCAGGAGCTTGCCGCCTCGGGGAGGGACATCATCCACCTGGAGGTGGGCGAGCCGGACTTCGAGACCCCGGCGGTGATAACCGAGGCGGCCATCAAGGCCATCACCGACGGGCACACCCACTACACCCACTCCATGGGCCTGAGGGAGCTGCGCGAGGCCATCGCCCAGCACTACGCCCGGCGCTATGGGGTGGAGGTGGACCCGGGGCGGGTCCTGGTGACCTCCGGCACCAGCACGGCCATGCTGCTGCTGTTCTCGGCCCTGCTGGAGCAGGGGCAGGAGGTGATAATCTCCGACCCCCACTACGCCTGCTACGACAATTTCATAAGTTTCGTGGGCGGGGTGCCGGTGCGGGTGCCGGTGCGCGAGGCCGAGGGCTTCCAGTTCCGCCCGGCGGAGATCGCCGCGGCCATGGGGCCCCGGACCAAGGCGGTGTTCATCAACAGCCCCTGCAACCCCACCGGCCAGGTGGCTCCCCCCGAGCTGCTGGCGGCCATCGCCGAGATGGTGCCGGGCGCTCCCGGCGGCCCCTATCTGATAAGCGACGAGATCTACCACGGCCTGGTCTACGAGGGCGAGGCGGAGCACACCATCCTGGAGTACAGCGACAACGCCTTCGTGCTGGACGGCTTCTCCAAGCGCTATGCCATGTGCGGCTGGCGTTTGGGCTATGTCATCGCCCCGGCCAACTACGTGCGGCCTCTGCAGAAGATGCACCAGAACTTCGCCATCTGCGCCCCCTCGGTGAGCCAGTGGGCGGGGGTGGCCGCCCTGAACCACGCCTGGCCCGAGGTGGAGCGCATGCGCGCCGTCTACGACACCCGCCGCCGCCGGCTCATCGCCGGCCTGCGTGAACTGGGCTTTTCCATACCCGTGGAGCCCAAGGGCGCCTTCTACATCCTCACCAGCTGCGGCCACCTGGACCCCGACGACTACAAGCTGGCCTTCCACCTGCTGGAGCAGGCCGGAGTGGCCGTGGCCCCGGGATGCGACTTCGGGCCCGGCGGGCGGGGCTTTCTGCGCTTCTCCTACTGCAACAGCCTGGAAAACATCGAGCGGGCCCTGGTGCGCCTGCGCGAGTATTTGGAACGCTTCTACCCCAAGGACCTGCCATGACCATCCCCATCGGCCAAGCGGATTTCATCATCACGGCGGTGAAGCCCAGCGGCTACCCCCCGTCCGGCCCGCCCGAGATCGCCTTTGCCGGCCGCTCCAACGTGGGCAAGTCCTCGCTAATCAACACCCTGACCAGGCGCAAGAAGCTGGTGCGGGTCTCGGGAACCCCGGGGCGCACCCAGCAGATCAACTTTTTCAGCATCAACCAGGACGTCCTGCGCCTAGTGGATTTGCCCGGCTACGGCTACGCCAAGGTGCCCAAGGCCATCAAGGCGGCCTGGCGGCCCATGGTGGAGGCCTACCTGGGCGGGCGCGACACCCTGGCCGGGGTGGTGGTGATCCTGGACATCCGGCGCGAGCCCACCGCCGACGACCTGATGCTCCTGGACTGGCTCAGGTCCCTGCAGATCACCATCCTGCTGGCCATCACCAAGGCCGACAAGCTCTCCAAGAACCAGCAGGCCTCGCGCCTGGCCAAGCTCAGGCCCGCCCTGGCCCCCTTCGACCACAGCCCCACCTTGTTTTCCGCCCTCAACGGCCAGGGCCGCGAGCAGCTTTGGGGGCGCATCTGCGAGGCGGCGGGGGTTTAGGCTCCGGCTGCGCCAGGAAGCGCCATGCTGCGTTGGCTGCATCGCTTGGACCTCGACGTAGCTTAGGCTACGCCTGCGGTCCGCGTTTAGCCAGACGCCTTGTTTGCCAGCGGCTGGCTGTGCCGGGAGTTGCGGCGATCATCGTCAGCCCGCGCTGCTTTGCCTTAAGCTAATCCAGCAATAGCCGTCATCACGAAGAGCATCTCGGAAGAGATGCGACGTGGTGATCTTCCCTGCTGCGCTCCTCGCAACGGCAATTTTTCACTTGTGTAACTAATGTATAAAAGATATAAAATGTACACAATGTAAAGGATGGCGCGCGATGGCCAAGACAGTCAGGAAAAAAAGCGGCGGAGCTTCGATGAGCGCGGTTGAGTTTCGCCAAGGCGTCAGCGCGGTGCTCAGCCGGGTGGAGTACGGCGGCGAGCGGGTGGCGGTAACTCGCCACGGCAAGCCGGTGGCCGCTATGGTGCCCCTGGAAGACCTGGAGGCGCTGGAAGCCCTGGAGGACGCCCTTGACCTGACCGAGGCCAAGAAAGCCCTGGCCGAGGCCAAGCGCAAGGGCAGCCTCTCCTGGGAGCAGGTGAAGAAGGAACTGGGACTTTAGCCGGTGGCGGGCTACGTCATCGAAATCGCCCCTGCCGTCTTGCGTCAGTTGAAAAAGCTTGCCCCGGTCGATCGCGCCACAGTGGCCAAAGAGATAGACCATCTGGCTTCCCAACCCCGTCCCAGCGGCAGCCGGGTCTTGGCCGGAGCGCCGCGCGGCCTTGAATGGCGGCGCATTCGTGCGGGAAGCTGGCGGGTGATCTACCAGATAGAAGACGATCAATTGTTAGTGCTGGTGCTCAGGGTGGGCGACCGCAAGGAGGTCTACCGCCGCCTGGAGCGCCTCAAGCAAAAATAGGGGGGAAGTGAGCCATGGAGTATTCGGAAGTAATAAAGCGGCTGGCCCCGTGCGGCCTGTCCTGCGCCAAGTGCTTCGCCTTCAAGGACGGCGAGCTGGGCCATCACGCCGCCGAGCTAAAGAAGCGGCTGGGCAACTTCGGCATTTACGCCGAGCGCTTCAGCGCCTTCCTGCCTGAAATGAAAGACTACCCGGCCTTTGAGCGGCTGCTGGGCTACATGGCCGAGCCGGGCTGCGCCGGGTGCCGCCAGGACCAGTGCCTGTGGCCCGATTGCGGGGTGGCCAAGTGTTGGCAAGCCAAGGGCGTGGACTTTTGCTTCCAGTGCGACGAGTTCCCCTGCGGCAAGACCAACTTCGACCCGCACCTGGAAAAGCGCTGGATAGCCATGAACCAACGCATGGCCGAGGTGGGGGTGGAGCAGTATTTCGAGGAGACCAAGGATTCGCCGCGTTACAGATAAGGGAATTGTTGGGTTTCGGGCTTCGCCCTCTACGCCAACCTACACGACTCTGAGTTAAGCCCACCCAGCAATAGCCGTCATCACGAGGAGCATCTTGGAAAAGATGCGACGTGGTGATCTTCGCCTTCCCCCAGGCGGGAGGGCTTGGGGTCTGGGGGGTGGTGTGGCCATGTCCTGTGAACGCAGGCATGACGAGGGAAATCGAAGTTTGCCACGGCCGGACAGACCGGGCGGCCTTGTTCCGCCGCGCGTTGGCCTCTGCCCGGCCTCGCAATGACCGCTATTGGCTGGAAGTGATTGGCGGGAACATCTTCGTTGGGCAGAGATTGCTTTGTCGCCTGGCTCCTCGCAACGACAAGAGGTGCGGCGATTGCATCCGGCTGCCTCGCCCAACTAAAAAGCCCCCGCCCGTTACCGGGCGGGGGATTGTGCTTGTGAGGCGGGTCGGGGCTACTTGACCTTGACCACCCAGCCGAAGGGGTCGGGCCGCTTGCCCAGTTGGATGCCGGTGAGCTCGTCGTAGAGTCTGTGGCTGACCGGGCCGGTCTGGCCGTCGGCCACGCTGTAGTCGACGCCCTGGTAGTGGATGGCCCCCACCGGGCTGATGACCGCGGCGGTGCCGGTGCCGAAGGCCTCCTCCAGCTTGCCTGCCGCCTGGGCCTCGATGACCTCGTCGATGGTGAGCTTGCGCTCGCTGACGTTGAGGCCCCAGTGGCGGCACAGGGTGAGCACCGAGTCCCGGGTGATGCCGGGCAGGATGGAGCCGTGCAGCGGGCTGGTGATCACCTCTTTGTCGATGACGAAGAACATGTTCATGGTGCCCACTTCCTCGATGCTCTTCTTGTCGCAGGCGTCCAGCCACAGCACCTGGGTGAAGCCCTTGGCGTGGGCCTCCTCGGCGGCCAACAGGCTGGCCGCGTAGTTGCCCATGGTCTTGGCCTCGCCCACGCCGCCCACCGAGGCGCGCACGTAGGTTTCCTCCACGTAGATCCGCACCGGGTTGAAGCCCTCGGGGTAGTAGGCCCCCACCGGCCCCATGATGACGAAGTAGAGGTACTTGGAGCTGACCTTGACCCCCAGGCAGGCCTCGGTGGCGATGACCGTGGGCCGGATGTAGAGGCTGGTGCCCTCCAGGGTGGGCACCCACTCGTGCTCGGTCTTGACCAGCTCGAACAGGTGCTCCAGGGTCTCATCCACCGGCAGCTCGGGGATGCACAAGCGGCGGTTGGAGCGGTTCATGCGCTCCAGGTTGGCCTTGGGCCGGAACATGTAGATGCCGCCGTCCACCCCCCGGTAGGCCTTGAGGCCCTCGAAGACCTCCTGGCCGTAGTGCAGCACCAGAGCGGCCGGGGACAGGGACAGGGGGCCGAAGGGAACGATGCGGGCATCGTGCCAACCCTGGCCCTTGACGTAGTCCATCAAGAACATGTGATCGCAGAAGATCTGGCCGAAACCAAGCTTGGACTCGTCGGTCGGCTTGGGCTTGCAGCTGTCGGCGGGCAGCAGTTCCTTTCTACACTCCATGATGCTCTCCCTAAAGGGCTAGATTATACTAGCGGCCTTGGCCGCGGCCAGGCTGCGGTTGAAAGGTGGCCTAAGTACGCCAACTTCGGTGATGATGGCGCTTACCAGGTCGCTCGGTGTCACATCGAAGGCCAGGTTTATGGCCTCGGCCCCGGGGGCGGCGCGGCTGCCGGCAAAGGCCAGCACCTCGGCGGGGTCGCGCTCCTCTATGGGTATCAGATCACCGCTGGGGGTGTCCATATCAACCGTGCTGAGAGGGGCGGCCACGTAAAAGGGCACTCCGTGCCGCCGGGCCTGCAGGGCCACGTTGAAGGTGCCGATCTTGTTGGCCACGTCGCCGTTGGCCGCGATGCGGTCGGCCCCCACCACGCACAAATCCACCAGGCCCTTGCTCATCAGGGCCCCCACCGCGCCGTCCACGGCCACGGCCACCGGGATGCCCTCGGCCACCATCTCCCAGGCGGTGAGCCGGGCCCCCTGCAACAGGGGCCGGGTCTCGTCGGCGATGACCTTGATCTTCTTGCCCGCCTCCACCGCCGCCCGCACCACTCCCAGGGCGGTGCCGTAGCCCCCGGTGGCCAGGGAGCCGGCGTTGCAGTGGGTGAGGATGGTGGCCCGCTTGGGCACCAGCCCCGCCCCGTGGCGGCCCATGGCCCGGTTTATGGCGATGTCCTCGGCCAGCATCAGCTCGCTTTCCCGGCGCAGCATGGCCAGCCTGGTTTCGGGGTCGTCCGGGGCGGCGGCGGCCAGGGCCAGCACGCGATCCACCGCCCAGGCCAGGTTAACCGCCGTGGGCCGGGCCGCGCGCATCACCTCGGCCTGGGCTTTGAAGCGCTCGTGCCACTTGGCCGGGTCCTTGACCCGGACGGCCTGGGCCGCCAGCACCAGGCCCATGGACGCGGCGATGCCGATGGCCGGGGCTCCCCGCACCGCCAGGGTCTGGATGCAGTGGATCACCCGCTTCATGTCCCGGCAGGGTATGAAGGTGACCTTGCCTGGCAGCTTGCGCTGGTCCAGGATCATCACCACGTCGTCCTGCCAATACAGAGTCTGGATCACCGCTATCCTCCCAAGAGCTTGCTTATGAGCTGGTTGACCACCTTGGGGTTGGCCTGGCCCTTGGTCCTTTGCATCACCTGGCCCACGAAAAAGCCCATGAGCTTTTTCTTGCCGCCCTTGAAGGCCTCCACCTCGGCCGGGTTGGCCGCGAATATCTCCTGTAGCAGGGACTCCAGCTCCCCGGCGTCGCTCACCTGGGCCAGGCCCTTGTCCTTGACGATGGCCTCGGCTTCCCGGCCGGTCTCCATCATCTCGGCGAAGACCTCCTTGGCCATCTTGCCGCTGATGGTCCCGGCGTCTACTAGTCCCAGCAGGCCGTTAAGGCCGGCGGGGCTGATGGGCGCCTGGCCGATTTCGCGGCCTTGGGCCTTTAGCGCGCCCAGGAGGTCGCTTGTCACCCAGTTGGCCGCCGCCTTGGCCTGGGCCCCGGCGGCCACCACCGCCTCGAAGTAGCCGGCCAGGGCCTTGGAGGCGGTAAGCACCCCGGCGTCGTACTCGCTCAGGCCGTACTGCTCCATGAAGCGCGCCCGCTTGGCCTCGGGCAGCTCGGGCAACTGGGAGCGCACCCGCTCTATCCACTCCGGGCCGATCAAAAGGGGCAGCAGGTCCGGGTCGGGCATGTAGCGGTAGTCGTGGGCCTCTTCCTTGCCCCGCATGCCGAAGGTCTTGCCCTGGTCCGGGTCCCACAGGCGGGTTTGCTGCACCACCTTGCCGCCGTCGTCCAGGATGGCCCGCTGGCGGCGGATCTCGTACTCCAGGGCCCGCTCGACCCCCCGGAAGGAGTTCATGTTCTTCAGCTCGGCCTTGGTGCCCAACTCCACCTGGCCCAGGGGCCGAAGGCTCACGTTGGCGTCGCAGCGGAAGGAGCCCTCCTCCATGTTGCCGTCGCAGACCTCCAGATAGACCAGGATGTCGCGCAGGGCCCGGAGATAGGCCCCGGCCTCGGCGGGGGTGCGCAGGTCGGGCTCGCTGACGATCTCCATCAGCGGCACCCCGGTGCGGTTGTAGTCCACGTAGCTCACCGGCTGGCCGGGGTCGTGGATCAGCTTGCCCGCGTCCTCTTCCATGTGGATGCGGGTGATGCCGATGCGCCTGGTCTGGCCCTCCACCTCGATATCCAGCCAGCCGTCCAGGCAAATGGGCAGTTCATACTGGCTGACCTGGTAGTTTTTGGGCAGATCCGGGTAAAAGTAGTTTTTGCGGGCCCACACGCTGCGGGGCTGCACCGCGCAGCCGGTGGCCAGGCCGGCCCGGATGGTGAACTCCACCACCCGTTCGTTGAGCACCGGCAGCACCCCGGGCATGCCCAGGCACACCGGGCAGACGTGGGTGTTGGGCGGCGCGCCGAACTTGGTGGAGCAGCCGCAGAAAATCTTGGACTCGGTAAGGAGCTGGGCGTGGACTTCCAGCCCTATGACCGCCTCGTATTCCATCGCGGTTTCCTGAACTTAACTGGGTTGCGGGTCAAGAAATGAATCTACTGCGGGGGGTGAGGAAAGTCAAGGCGGGGTGAGGGGGGATTCAGGTTTGACGCGGGCTTTGGCCACGAGGCAATCCGCCCGCCTGGGCAAGGCCCCGCCCTCTCGCCGTGGACAACTCCAGCGCTGATATCAATTCAAGCTCTCCCGTGGGCCCGCAGGGGGCCGGCGCCTTGTCCGGCTCGGAGGCGGAGCATCCAAGCCGCACGGCGGCCAGGACAACAGGCTAAATTTATTGGCTATTTTGTCTGCCACTGGGTTGCCTGGTTTGGGCGGGGCGGCTGCGGCCGCCCGCCGGAGGTCTTAAGGCAGGCGGTCCACCGGGACCAGGTCTTCCGCTTCGACTCCCTGGGGCTTGACCTGGGACAGGGGATAGAGCAGCCATAGCAGCAAGGCCCCGGCCAGGGCGGCCCCGCCCCCCAGCCACAGGGCCGCGCCGCTGATGCCGCCGAGGTCCACGGCCCAGCCGCCGCTCACCGGGCCGAAGAACACCCCCACGCTAAGGGCCATGGTGAAGGCCCCGGTGGTGAGCCCCATACCCGAGCCCAGGGCCTTGCCCCGGCTCACGGCCATGGCGGTGAGGGCGGGCAGGGCCAGACCGGCGAAGACGCCCTCGCCCATGGACAAGAGCATCAGCGAGGTTAAATCGTCGCCCCAGGGGATGAGGATTTTCATGACCCCGGACAGGGCCAGACCGCCCACGGCCAAGGGCAGGCGGGGCAGGCGGTCGGCGAGGCGTCCGGCGGGCCGCTGCATGGCGGTGCTCACCAGCACGTTGGCGGTGAGGCACAGACCCACCCCCAGGGTGTCCACGCCGTGGCCGCTGGCCACCAGGGGCAAAAAGGCGATGAAGCAGCTCATGCCCGCGGCCGCGCCCACCCGGGCGATGAGGATGGCCAAAAAGGCGCGGTCGCCGGCCAGGTGGACCATTTCCTTGATGCCGCGCTTGCCCCCGGAGCGCTGTTCGGCCCCGGGCTCGGTGACGAAAAGCAACACGGTCAGGGCGGCAGCCAGGCTCAGGCCGCACATGAGCAAAAAGTTGGCGTTTAGCCCGGCGTAGTCGTACACCGCCCCGCCGATGACCGGCCCCACCCCGAAGCCCATGAGGAAGTACATGTTGAAGCCGCCGAAGGTGCGGCCTTCCATGCCCGGGGGGGTTATGTCGGCCACCAGGGCCATGGCTATGGGCAACACCATGGCCGCGAAGACTCCCTGCAACAGGCGGGTGAAGACCAGGGCCTCGGAGCTGCCGGCCCACATGAAAAGCAGGGAGGTGACCCCGTAGCCGGCCATGCCGGCGATGATGAAGGGTTTGCGCCCCCAGCGGTCGGAAAGCCCGCCCAGCCAGGGCACCACCAGGGCCCGGGACAGGGAGAAGGAGCTGAAGATCAGGCCTAGCATCACCCCGTTGGCCCCCAGGTCGCGGGCGTACAGGGGCAAGAAGGGCACGATGATGCCCACTCCGGTCATGGCCACGAAGGTGGTGACGCCCAGGATGAAAAGGACGCGGCGATAGGATGGGGGAGGGGTCACTTGGCCTGGCGCAGCCTTTCCAGGTCCTCCTGGCGGCCGGCCACCACCAGCACGTCGCTGTCCTTGATAACGTAGTCCGCCGGGGGGACCAGGTGGGTGCGCTCGGGAACCAGCTCGCGCACCGCGATGACGTTCACGCCGAAATTTTGCCGCAGGCCCAAATCGGCCAGGCTCTTGCCCACCAGGGCGTCGGGCGGGGCCACCTCGGCCACGGAGAACTCGCCGCCGATGGGCAGGTAGTCCAACAGGTTGGGGTCGGCCAGGGATCGGGCCAGGCGCTCGGCGGCGTCGCGCTCGGGAAACACCACCTCGCCGGCCCCCACCCGCTTGAGAATCTTCTCGTGCTCCGGGCTCACCGCCTTGGCCACTATGCGGCCCACCCCCATCTCCTTGAGGTGCAGGGTGGTGAGAATGCTGGCACCCAGGTGGTCGCCCAGGCTTATCACCGCGCCGTCCACCAGGTTCAGGCCCAGCTCCTCCAACAGGCTCCGGTCGGTGCAATCGGCCACCACCGCTTGGTCCACCACGTCCTGCACCCGGGCCACCGCCTTGGGGTTGGAGTCCATGGCCGTGACGTGATGCTTGAGTTTTTTAAGCTCCAGGGCCAGGGCCGAACCAAACTGCCCCAATCCGATAACCGCCAGGTTCATGACACCCTCCCAACTTGCCTGTGAATAGCATACCCCCCGGGCCGGTCTTTGCCAGGCCCCGGCTCCGGGCTAACCCATGATGACCCGCTCCTCGGCCAGGCGGTATCCCGGATCGCGCAGGGATTGGGCCAGGGAGTAGACGAAGGCCAAGGGCCCCAGGCGGCCCAGGAACATGAGCAGGATGATGATGACCTTGCCCGCCGGGGTGAGATGCGGCGTGGCCCCCAGGGACAGGCCCACCGTGCCCAGGGCGCTGGCGGCCTCGAAGGCCAGGCTGATGAAGTCGCCCCGCACATGGCCGCCGTCGGCCAGACCAACCGCGTTCAACAGGACGACCGCCACCAACAGCACGGCCCCTGTGCCCAGGACCAGCAAGAGGGCCATCTCCACCTGGCGCTCGGGCACCGCCCGGCCCCAGGCCTCGGCCCCGGGGCGGCCCCTCAGGCGGTTCACCGCCAGGGACCACAGCACCGCGATGGTGGTGGTTTTTACACCGCCGCCGCAGGAGCCCGGCGAGGCCCCTATGAACATGAGCACCATGATGACCACCAGCGAGGCGTTGGTGAGCTGGCCCATGGGCACGGTGTTGAAGCCGGCGGTGCGCGGGGTGATCGCCTGGAAAAGTAGGGTCCAGAACCCCTGCTGCCAGGCCGGGCCCTTGCCCAGCCACTCGGCGGCCAAAAGGGCCACCATGCCTCCCACGATGAGGGCTCCGCTGGTGAAAAGCACCAGGCGGGCTTGGAGGGACAGGCGCTTGGGCGGGTTTTCCCGGGGGCGGCGCAGGCGGCCGGCCAGCTCCCGGAGCACCAGGAAGCCCAGGCCGCCCAGCACCACCAGGGCCAGGATCACCAGGTTCACCGTGGGGTCGGTGGGGTAGTTCTGCAAATTGTTGCTGAACAGGCTGAAGCCGGCGTTGCAAAAGGCGCTGATGGAGTGGAACACGGCCAGGGCTCCGGCGGTGGCGGCGGGGAAGTCGCCCCAGAAACGCGCGAACAAGATGGCCGCGCCCAACCCCTCCAGCACGAAGGTGTAGAGCAAGACATCGGCCACCAGGCGGCCCATCTCCCCGCCGGGCACCGGGCCCAGGGCGCCCTTGAGGGCCAGGTGGGCGCGGGGGCCGGGCCGCAGGCGGGCCAGGTAGAGCAGGGCCACGGAAAAGGTCATGATGCCCAGGCCGCCGGCCTGCAACAGCACCAGGATCAGGGCCTGGCCCCAGGGGGACCAGGCGGTGGCGGTGTCCACGGTAATGAGCCCGGTGACGCAAACCGCGCTGGTGGCGGTGAACAGGCAGTCCAAGGGGCCGACCCCGTCCGGGCCTTGCATTGCCGGCAGGGACAGCAGGGACGCGCCCAAAAGTATGAAAAGGGCGAAAGAGGCAAGCACCAGGCGCGAGGGTGTCAGCCAACTGGGCATGATTTACAATCGGGGGCGGGGCCGCCCCCGTATGGCTCAGTCGCCGCTGGGGCTGGGTTTGGCCGGGGGGATCAAGGTGATGAGGGGGCGGGGCTGGCCGGGCTGGGACTCGTGTCCGTGGCAGTGACTATGGCCCTCGCCGTGGCCGTGGTCGTGGTCGTGGCCGTGATGATGACCGTGGTCATGCCCGTGCGGGTGCTGGTGGCCGGGGCCGGTCTTGCCGCAACAGTCGCACATTTGGTTCGCCTCCTCCCGTGGTTAGGATCTCTAAGTGTAAGCCGGCGCGGAGTTGTTGTCAAAGGGAGGATGGGCCTGGCGGATTGCCCTGGTGCCAGGGTGTTGGCTAT
>JAHJPG010000122.1 GCA_018819925.1 Pseudomonadota bacterium | reverse complement strand
GGTGGCGGTGGGGGTGCCGGCCGAGGCCCTGCGCCGCAGGCCGGACATCCGCCGGGCCGAGCGCCGGCTGGCCTCCCAGAGCGCCCGGGTGGGAGTGGCCGAGGCGGAGCTTTACCCCAAATTTCGCCTGGCCGGCACCATCGGCCTGGAGGCGGTGAACTCCGGCGATTTTTTGAAGGCCGGCAGCGCGATCTGGGGCTTTCTGCCCTCCATGTCCTGGAACGTCTTCGACGCCGGGGCCATACGCAACCGCATAGCCGCCCAGAGCGCGGTGCAGGAGGAATACCTTCTGGCCTACGAGGCGGCCGTGCTCTCGGCCTTGGAAGAGGTGGAGAACAACCTCACCGCCTACGCCCAAGAGCAGCTGCGCCGCCAAAGCCTGCGCCAAGCGGTGGCTGCGGCCAAGGAGGCCGAGGTGCTCTCCCAAGACCTCTACCTGGCCGGGCTCATCAACTTTGACAGCGTGCTGGACGCCCAGCGCTCCTTGCTTTCCTTCCAAGACCAGCTGGCCATCAGCGAGGGCACGGTCACCGCCCGGCTCATCTCCCTGTACAAGGCCCTGGGCGGCGGCTGGGGCGCCCTGCCCCCAGCCCCGCCAAAGCCCGCCCCGTAACCCTGGCTTTCGCTGGCGATTTGCCGCCCGGGCGCCCCTTGGGCCGGCCCCGCCGACCCTACGGCCGGTGACGGCCCCGCCGCCGCCTTTTGCTTGAAATGCACTAAATTTAAAAGTTGACTTGTAAGTATGAATAAAATTGGATAGGGTGACGCCGTGCGAACCGCACAGGAAAGACCGCGCCGAAACTTGCATTAATTTAGACCATTAGATTAATGAAACCGCCCCGGGCCCCCGCCCCGGCTTCTTCAGCCAAAGGAGCTCTCCGCATGCCCAAACTCGAGGACATCAGCAAGGTTCTAATCATCGGCTCAGGCCCCATCATCATCGGCCAAGCCTGCGAGTTCGACTACTCCGGCACCCAGGCCTGCAAGGCCTTGCGGGGCCTAGGCTATAAAGTAGTGTTGGTCAACTCCAACCCGGCCACCATCATGACCGACCCGGGCATGGCCGACTTCACCTACATCGAGCCGCTGACCGTGGAGAGCCTGGAGCGGGTCATCGCCAAGGAGCGTCCCGACGGCTTGCTGCCCAACCTGGGGGGCCAATCGGGCTTGAACCTCTCCTTGGAGTTGCACCGCCGGGGCATCCTGGAAAAGTACGGAGTCAAGGTCATCGGGGTCAACGTGGACGCCATCGAGCGCGGCGAGGACCGCCAGGCCTTCAAGGACACCATGGACCGGCTGGGCATCGAGATGCCCAAGAGCGAGATCGCCTACAGCGTGGAGCAGGCCGAGGGGATCGCCGCCAAGCTGGGCTATCCGGTTGTGCTCAGGCCTGCCTACACCATGGGCGGCACCGGCGGCGGCCTGGTCTACAACCTGGACGAGCTTCGGGTGGTGTGCGCCCGGGGCCTGGCCGCCAGTCTGGTGGGCCAGGTGCTGGTGGAGGAATCGGTTCTGGGCTGGGAAGAGCTGGAGCTGGAGGTGGTGCGCGACGCCAAGAACCAGAAGATCACCGTCTGCTTCATCGAAAACGTGGACGCCATGGGGGTGCATACCGGCGACTCCTACTGCACCGCCCCCATGCTCACCATCGCCCCGGAGTTGCAGCAGCGGCTGCAAAAATACTCCTACGACATCGTGGAGGCCATCCAGGTAATCGGCGGCACCAACGTCCAATTCGCCCACGACCCCGAAACCGGTCGGGTGGTGGTCATCGAAATCAACCCGCGCACCAGCCGCTCCTCGGCCCTGGCCTCCAAGGCCACCGGCTTCCCCATCGCCTGGGTTTCCTCCCTGCTGGCCGCCGGCCTCACCCTGGACGAAATCCCCTACTGGCGCGACGGCACCCTGGAAAAATACACCCCCTCGGGCGACTACGTGGTGGTCAAGTTCTCCCGCTGGGCCTTTGAGAAATTCAAGGGCGTCCAGGACAAGCTCGGCACCCAGATGCGCGCCGTGGGCGAGGTGATGAGCATCGGCAAGAACTACAAGGAGGCCTTCCTCAAGGCCATCCGCTCCCTGGAAAACGGGCGCTGGGGCCTGGGCTTCGCGGCTGACTTCAACCGGCTCTCCCTGGAAGAGTTGCTGCTCCGGCTAAAGGAGCCCTCCAGCCAGCGCCAATGGCTCATGTATGAAGCGCTGCGCAAGGGAGCCGGGGTGGATGAGCTGCACCGGCTCACCCATATCAAGGCCTGGTTCATAGAGCAGATGAAGGAGCTGGTGGAGTTGGAGGAGGAGATACTGGGGCACCGGGGCGGCCAGCTGCCGGACGAGTTGCTCCTCCGGGCCAAAAAGGACGGCTTCTCCGACCGCTACCTGGCCCAGTTGCTCAACCAGGGCCGGGACAAGCAAGGGAGCCCCTTGCTGGACGGCGCCCCGGTCACGGAAAACCAGGTGCGCCAGCGCCGCCTGGAACTGGGACTGGCCCAGGCCTGGGAGGCGGTGCCGGTGAGCGGGGTGGAGGATGCGGCCTATTACTACTCCACCTACAATGCCCCGGACTCGGTGCCGGTGAGCAGCGCGGAAAAGGTCATGGTCCTGGGCGGCGGCCCCAACCGCATCGGCCAGGGCATCGAGTTCGACTACTGCTGCGTGCACGCCGCCTTCGCCCTACGGGACGCGGGCTACGAGTCCATCATGGTCAACTGCAACCCCGAGACGGTTTCCACGGACTACGACACCAGCGACAAGCTCTACTTCGAGCCCCTGACCGTGGAAGACGTGCTGAGTATCTACAACAAAGAAAAGCCCAAGGGGGTCATCGTCCAGTTCGGCGGGCAGACGCCCCTGAACCTGGCCCAGGAGCTGGAAGCCGCCGGTGTGAACATCCTGGGCACCTCGCCGGACACCATCGACCTGGCCGAGGACCGCGACCGCTTCCGCCAGGTAATGACCCAACTGGGCATCCCCGAGCCGGAATCGGGCATGGCCAGCAACATCGACGAGGCGCTGGCCATCTCCCAGAGAATCGGCTATCCCCTCATCGTGCGGCCTTCCTACGTTTTGGGCGGCCGGGCCATGGAGATAGTGCACGACGAGCAGATGCTCCTGGAGTACGTGGCCAAGGCCGTGGAGATGTCTCCCGAGAGGCCCATCCTCATCGACAAGTTCCTGGAAAACGCCATAGAGTGCGAGGCCGACGCCATCGCCGACGGCACCGATGCCTTTGTGCCGGCGGTGATGGAGCACATCGAACAGGCCGGGGTGCACTCGGGCGACAGCGCCTGCGTCATTCCGCCGGTGAGCATCAGCCCCGAGCTTCTTACCGTCATCGAGGACTACACCACGAAAATCGCCAAGGCCCTCAAGGTGGTGGGCCTGATGAACATCCAGTACGCCATCGCCGGAGGCAAGGTCTACGTGCTGGAAGCCAACCCCCGGGCCAGCCGCACGGTGCCCCTGGTGAGCAAGGTCTGCAACATTCCCATGGCCCGCCTAGCCACCCAGGTGCTCATGGGCAAAAAGCTGGCCGACCTGAACCTCAAGCGGCGCAACGTGCCCCACTTCGGGGTCAAGGAGGCGGTGTTCCCCTTCAACATGTTCCCCGAGGTGGACCCGGTCCTGGGCCCGGAGATGCGCTCCACCGGCGAGGTCTTGGGCATGGCCAGCAATCCGGGCCTGGCCTATTACAAGGCCCAGCAGGCCACCCTGACCCAGCTGCCCACCAAAGGCGCGGTGCTCATCACCGTCACCGACCAAGACAAGAGCGCGGCCCTGGAGGCGGCCCAGGGCTTCAAGGCCCTGGGCTTCACCATCAAGGCCACGGGCGGCACCTACAGCTTCCTCCGGGACAACGGAGTGGAAGCCCAGCTTATCCTCAAGGAGCACGAGGGCCGTCCCAACATCACCGACGCCATCAAAAACGGCGAGATCCAGTTGGTGGTCAACACCCCCGCCGGCAAACTCAGCGCCTTTGACGACAGCTACATCCGCAAGGCGGCCATTCGCTACAAGCTGCCCTACATCACCACCATCGCCGCCGCCCTGGCTGCGGCCAAGGGCATCGCCGCCATGCAAGAGGGGCCGGACCCATTGCACAGCCTTCAGGAATATCACCAAAACATCGCCGACTGAAACCACTAGGCATGCCCAAGGGCCGCCCCCACCAGGGGGCGGCCCTTTTTTTCGCGAGGCATGGAGCCCCGGCTTGGGGGCTAGTTGCTCTTGGGAGTAGCGGCCTGGAAGGCCTTGATGCGCTGGGCCGCGTTAGCCCTCAGATTCTCGTAGAACAGCGAGTAGTCGTAGCAGTGGTACACCCCGGGGCCGAAGGGCATATCCGTAAGCAGGGCCGGATCCTTGGGCTCCACCACCAGCCCGCCGTCCTTGTTCTGGGCCGAAGTGAACTGGGGGATGGTTCGGCTCTTGCCCTGGTCATCAAAAAACACCGCGCCGGTGTTCTGGGAGGCCGGGATCAGCTTGCCGCCGGTGCTCCAGGACAGGGGATTGACCGAGATGGCGCCGGGCAGGATGGTGGGGGCGGATTTTTGGGCCCCGGCGGCCACGCTGTTGTAGGTGACGATGCAGCCAGTCTGGGCGGCCGAGCGGCAGATCTTGAACGAGGGATGCTTTTGCAAATCGTCCTTGGTGATGGACCAGCCGATCAAGTAGGCGGCCACCATCTTCTTTTTGAACACCGGGCGTTCCAGGTTCTTGCGGGCGAGATCGGTGAGCAGGTTGGAGCCTTGGCTGTGCCCGGCCAAAATAAAGGGCCTGCCCTGGTTGTAGTTTTTCAGGTAATACTCAAAGGCCGCCTGCACGTCGCTCAGGCCCATGCCCATGCAGCGGTCCTTGTCGGCCTGGCTCATGGTGAGCACCGCCGCGCTGGCCTGGCGGTACAGAGGCGCGTAGATGTTGGCCTGCCCCTTGAACACGCCGGCCTGGGCCACCAGGGTATTCTCCGCCCCGGCGCGCATCTGGGGGTCGTTGACCTCGGCCACCATAGCCTTGCCGTTATAGACCGTGGGGTAGACCCAAAATACGTCCACCTTCTGGTCCGAGGTCTTGGGCAGGTAGAGCCAGTTGGCGACCTGGGAATAGTCCGGGCCCTGCTCCTGGGCCAAGGCCGTCCCCAGGCCGATGCCGCCCGGCAGGCAAAACGCCGCCGCCAAAAACAGGGCCAGGCCCAAGGCGGCGATTATCTTTTTCAAAGGCAAGTCGTCCTCCATGGTGAATGATTGATCTTGCGGGACCCAGGCGGCCTGACGGCCCAACGTACGGGTGGCCGAGCCTCGGCGACGCCTGCCTCCCAGCAATACTAGGCCCGGCGGCGGGTGTCAACGCAATCGCTTCCGGACCAAGCCGATCGGCCTGCACCGCGAAAAAGCGAACCCACGCTGGGAGCGTGGGTTCGCCTATGGCCGGAATTCGGATCAGGGCGGGCAGGCGCTACTGGCCGCCGCTGACGGTCTTCTTGGTGGCCCCTGGGGCGGGAGCGCGGCGGCCGGTCAGGAAAGCCGGCGAGGGCGCGTTCTGCTCCAGGGCCAGCTTGGAGGCGGAAAGGCCCAGAGCCAGGCCCAAGAGCTGGGGATAGAGCACCACCCCCCGGGCGGGCTCGCCGCTCTGGGCTCCCAGGGTTTCCTGGGCCCACTTGATCTGGAGCAGGGTGTGGGGGCAGTCCACGTTGAGCGCCTCGGCCCCGCTTTCGGCCCATTCGTCCATACGCATTTTGATGGTGGCCAGGGAGAGATCCTCGTTGCGCTCGCGCAGGGGAGCCCCGCAGCACTTGAGCCTGCCGGCCCAGGGCACGCTCTGCGCGCCCACCACCTGGAGCAGGTCTTCGATGACATGGGGCGTGTAGGCGTTGTCAAAGCCGGTGATGCGGCTGGGACGCAGGGCGTGGCAGCCGTACATGGTGGCCACCTTCAAGTTTTCAAAGGGGTGCGTGACCAGGTCGGAGAGCCTCTCCAGGCCCACGTCCTGGTGCAGCACGCTTTGCAGGTGACGCACCTCGGTGGAGCCCCGGTATTCCAGGCCCTCCAGGGCCAGCTTCTCCTTGACCATGGTCAACAACTCGGGGTCTTGGGCCAAAAAGTTTTGGGCCCGCTTCAAGGTTCCCAGGCAGCATTTGCACAGGGTCATCATGGGCAGGCCCTTGGCCTCGGCCAGGGCCAGGTTTCGGGCCGCCGCCAAAATGAAGAGATGGAAATGGTCATTGCGCATGGGGTAGCCGCAGCAGTTGAACTCCATCTTGGCGATTTCGAAGCCCAGCTTCTTCAGCACCACGCGGGCGGACGTCTCATATTGCGGGGCGAAACTGGGGATCTTGCATCCCAGGAACAACGCGAAACGCATGCTAATTCTCCAGCGCCCTGGCGGCCTGGGACGCCAGATAGCGAAGCTCGTAAAGCACATCGGTGACTTGCACCATGTTGGGGCAGGACTCCTGACACTGGTAACAGGTCAGGCAATTCCAAACCATGCGGGACCCCATGGCCTCGTCCTTGAGGCCCATCTTCAGGCAATACATGACCTGGTGGGGCAGCAGGTCCAACTCCTGGTTGGGCCACTCGGACATGAACACCAGGGGGCATGCGTTGGTGCATTCCCGGCAGTTGTAGCAATTGTAGAAGGTGTTGGCTTGGGCCGAATGCTTGAGGCCTTTTTGGAAACCGCCCGTGGTCACCCAAACCTGCTTTTCGCTCCGGCTGGGCAGGGCCGCCTCTCCGGCATGGCGGGCGGCCTCCGCCAGCGGGGCTCCCAGGCCTTCCTCGGCCAGGTCCTGCTTTTGCGCCGTCCACAGGTCGCTCAGGTTGATGCCCAAGGGGCACAGCCTGGTGCAGCGATGGCAGTTGGTGCAGATGTAGGCCCCCTCGCGCATCTGGACCAGGTGGTCCCGCCCGCCGTCGCGGCCGTGGGCCTTGGCCGCCAGGGAGGCCACCCTCTCGGAAGGCAATATCTCCTGGTTGGGTATCAGGCCCAGAGTCACCGCCACCGAACAATGCACCGTGCAGGTGCCGCAGTGGGTGCAGGCATCCAACTCCAGGGCCCTGAGGGCGGCCCGGGCGGCGGGGTTCATGGCCGGGGGATCGGTCACCGCGTTGACCGCCAGGAGCAAGGGGCCGATGATAAGGTGCAAGAATTTGGTGAAGGGCAGCAGGGCCAGCCCCAGGAAGCAGGCCAAGAAGTGGATGTAGTACAGGATATCGGGCCCGCCGGCCTGGTCCAGGGCCAGAGCCACCGGGCGCAGAACCACGGACAGGCCGTAGGAGGCGAAGGCGTGTTGGGCCGGAGAGTGGCAATCCACGCAGCTGTCCTGGTTGAGTTCCTGGCCCATCTCCAACAGCTCGGAGTCGGCGCCGGTCTGCCCCGGGGCAAAGACCACGCCGTAGTCCTGGGCCCAGACCGAGCGCAGGGCCTTGATATTTTGGGGGTCGGAGAGCCCGGCGTACTCCTCGAGCATCTGGTCGAAACTGGTGGCCGAGGAAATCTTGAGCGCTTGCAGGGCGAACCCCGAAAGGATAATCACGGCCAACAAGATGATGGCTATCCGGTCCCGGCACCGGGTGGTGAGGCGCAGGCCACGCACCGTGAGGCGCCGGAAGATGATCAGCCCCACACCGACGAGCACCATGACTCCCAGAGCGTCGCGCAGCCAGAGCCAGGGGTCCAGGGTAGGGTAGTAGTTGCTAAACAGCGAGTCGGTTATGTGCGTCCCCAGGGCGTGCAGCAAAACCAGGCCCATGAAGCCCACGAACAACAATATGTGGGCCACCCAGGCCAGCACGCTGTGGTTCAGAGAGCGGCGTTGCAGCAGTCCGTCCAAGAGCAGGGCCCGAAGCATGGCCCCCACCTTGCGGCTGAACACTGTCCGGCCCAGGCCGGCCAGGGCCGCCGCTGCCCGCTGGCCAGGCGAATACTGCCGGTCCCGCCGGTCCACCGAGACGGTGAGCCAGGACCAAACCTTGTAGGTCAGGCCGGCAACGCATATGGCCAACGCCAGATATAAGCTTATGCTGAAAAACATGTGGCTAGGCCTCTCCAGTCATCTTCACGGCAAAATTGATAAATGGCCCGGCACACCCGGATCCTAACCGGGCACGCTTCCCCATCCTATTTAGTACATTAACGCCGGCGACGGTTCAGCCGGTCATATTCTAGACGTGACAACGGCATGTTTCCCCACCCGGCAATATAGTATGTGCAGGGAGACAGTGTTGTCCAGGGCGGTGAAGCCATGGCGCTCTGGTTCGCCACGAGGAGACATTCTCCCCAACCACGGCTTAGGGGCTGCGAGGCGTCACCTTGGCGGCTGGCGGCGATGTCGCCCATCAGGAGCGCTTTTCTCCCAGCAGGTCTCGGACCTGCTCCACCATCAGTCTCCAAGGGGCGGCCTCGTCTTGATCGCGGCGCAGCAGATCCACCAGGCGGCCCGCGTCGGCGGCGGCCATCAGCCGTGGGTCCCAAGGCATGCGCCCCAGGAATTTGAGGCCAAACTTCTGGGCCGTGGCCTGGCCCCCGCCCTGACCCAAGAAGTCCACCTGGCCGCCGCAATGGGGGCAGACCAGCCCGGCCATGTTTTCCACCAGGCCCAGCATGGGCAGCTCCACCTGGAGGCAAAAGTCCACGGATTTGCGCAGGTCGGCCAAGGCTATCTCTTGGGGGGTGGTCACCAGAACGGCCATGGCGCCATCGATGTTTTGAGCCACGGTCAAGGGTTCGTCGCCGGTTCCCGGAGGGGCGTCGATGACCAGGAAATCCAAGCCGCCCCAGGCTACGTCGCCCATGAGCTGACGGATGACCCCGATCTTCATGGGGCCCCGCCAGATCACCGAGGCTTCCCGGTTGGGCATCAAAAGCTCCACGCTGATGACCCTCAGGCCCTCGTCCAGCACCACCGGCTGGATGAGTTGCTGCTCCTCCTGCACTTGGGCATGGCCCTTGATGCCCAGCATGCGGGGTATGGAGGGGCCATGCAGGTCCACGTCCAAAAGGCCCACGCTGTGCCCGGCCAAGGCCAGGCCCACGGCCAACTGGGCGGCCACGGTGGATTTGCCCACCCCGCCCTTGCCGCTCATCACCACCAGTTTGTGTTTGATGCCAGCCAGGTTTTGGCTCAGGCGCTGATCCAAGGGGTCCGGTTGGGACGACGGCCCCGAACACTGGCCCGGGGTTTGCGGTGCTTGGCTCATGCTGCTATCTCCAAAAGCCCCGGCGGCGGCCCCGGCGTCTTGGGTCGCCAGAGACAGGGGCACGCACGGGTTATATGAAAATAAGGAAAAATTCCCGCCACGTTAGGCGCCACGGAAGCATAGCTGCCGCACACCTACCTGCAGGACAACATCCGATTAAACAGATACAATTTATATGCCAAGTAGATGGTTTTAGCCAACCCATGATTTACAAACCAATATTTGGTTTGCCAACAGCCAACGGGCGGCGGCGGCAAGCTTTCACTTTGAGACGACTAATTTCACATTGAAATTATATGGCCGGGGCAAAAGCGCCAGGGAGCCTAGGATGTGATATCGTAGCGCTTCATCTTGCGCCAAAGGGTGGTGGCGGAGATGCCCAGGGAAGCCGCCGTGCGGCCGCGATGGCCCCCTTGCCGGGCCAGGGCTTCCGTGATGGCCTCCCGCTCCCGTTGAGCCAGATTCAAAACCTGGCGTTCCGGATCGGGCCTAAAAGTGTTCCCGTTTTGCAGGTTTGCCGGCAGATGGCATATATCCACCGCCTGGCCCTGGGCTAGGACCAAGGCGTGCTCCAGGGCGTTGCGCAGTTCGCGCACGTTGCCCGGCCAGGAGTATTCCAGCAGGCGAAGCGTGGCCCCGGGGGTGATCTTGCGCACCGGCTCGTCTCGCTCCACGGCCAGGCCCTCCAGAAAATAGCGGGCCAAAAGGGGGATGTCCTCGCGCCGCTCCCGCAGGGGCGGCAGTCTTATTTCCACCACGTTGAGCCGATAATAGAGGTCATGGCGGAACTCGCCTCTGGCCATGCCTTTTTCCAGGTCCCGTTGAGTGGCGGTCAACACCCGCACGTCGGCCCGCATGGGCTTGTTGCTGCCCAGCATCGTGTATTCCCCGCTATCCAGGGTCCTTAGCAATTTCACCTGGATACCCGGCGGCAGGTCGCCCACTTCGTCCAAAAAAATAGTGCCCCCCCTGGCCGCGGTCAGCCGTCCCTGGCGGTTGCGCTCCGCCCCGGTGAAGGCCCCGCGCACGTGGCCGAAGAGTTCGCTTTCCATGAGCGCCTCGGGGATGGCCGCGCAGTTCACCGCCACGAAAGGCCCCCGCCGCCGATCCGAAAGGTCGTGGCAGGCGTGGGCCACCAATTCCTTGCCCGTGCCCGACTCCCCCCGGATAAGCACCGTGGCCCCGCTACGCGCCGCCGCGGGCAGCACCTTGAAAAGCCGAAGCATGGGTTCCGACTTGCCCTGGAGGTCGCAAAATGTGTAACCGGCGCTGAGTTGCCGGCGCAGGCGGTGTATCTCGCTGAGGTCGCGAAAAGTTTCCACCCCTCCCATCACCCGGCCCTGGGCGTCGCGCAGCACCGCGGTGCGGATGCGCAGGGGCAGGCACTGGCCCTGGGCCCCGGTTATCTCCACATCAACTTCCAGCCCCGGTTTGCCGGTGGTCATGGAACTGCGCAAGGGGCAGTTGGTGCCGCAGATGGTCGCCTGCAATACCTGGTGGCATTTACTCCCCACCGCCTTTTTGGCGCTGATGCCGGTAATCTTCTCGGCCGCGTTATTAAAGCTGATAATGCGCATCTGGGGGTCCACGGTGAACACCCCTTCGGTGATGGAGTCCAAAATGAGCTGGCTCAAGACAGGCAAAGAGCCGTCTGGGGACGGAAGGCGCATGGGGCAACTCCATTGCGATCACAAGTAGCAAGACAGGGTGCTGATAGATTTTACCCCTTTCATTTTGAAATGGTATGTTTTTGGCGATTTTTTTACGCCGCCCTGGGGGAGCCGGCAAAAAATATTCTTGATAATCAAGGCAATGAGACCCAGGCAGGACCGTGGAAAGCGCAACCAAGGCACTGGGCCCTCCATCTCCCGGACAGGCCGCCGGGAGATGAAGGGCCGATCATTTGTTTTGAAGTGGGCCGAAAGCCCTAGAGCGACGGGTCCAGGAGCACCTTCATGACCGTCTCGCCGGGCACCTCGCCGCCCACCAGCTTCAGGGCGTGGAGCGCCTCTTCCAAAGGCAGGCGGTGGGTCACCAGATCCTCCAGGGGATACTTGCCCGAAGCGGCCATCCTTATGGCCGGCTCCACCGCCGGGAAATCGTGCGAGAACACACCCTTGAGGGCGATCTCCTTGAACACCACCTTGTCCAGGGCCAGGGGGACCTCCACCCCGGCCCCGTAGATGCCGGGCAGGATCACCGTGGCCCCCAGGCCGGCCAACTCCAGGGCCAGCCGGGCGCCCTGGGGATGCCCGGTGACGTCCATGACCAGGCCGGCCATGTCCCCGCCGGTGGCCCGGCTCACCGCCTCCACCGGGTCCTGGCGGTCGGCGTTTATCACCACATCCGCCCCGAAACGCTTGGCCATCTCCAGGCGGGGGGCGTCGCGCTCCAGGCCCACCACCATGATGGGGCCCGCCCCGGCCTCCTTGGCCACGGCCACCCCGGCCAGGCCCTGCTGGCCCGGGCCCACGATGGCCACCGCCTGGCCTATGCTCACCCCGCCGATCTGCCTGAGCCAGCGCACCCCGTTGCCCAGAACGGCGCAGATGAGCACCGCCGCCTCGGCCGAAAGCTCCTCTCCCACCCGATGCACCATGGCCCGGGGATGGATATAGAGGTAGTCGGCGTAAGCACCGAACAAATGGGGCGGCTCGGCGCAGGAGATCATGGAGCCGTAGGTGTAGAAGTTTTGGCACAGGGTGTAGCGCCCCTCCAGGCAGGGACGGCACTTGCCGCAGCCAAAGGCGTATTCGATGATGACCCGGTCGCCTTCCTTCACCCCATGGCGCTTTTGGGCCGCCTGGCCCATCTTGAACACCCGGCCCACCATCTCATGGCCCAGGATGATGGGATAGGGCCGAGCGCCCCGGGCGGATTTGCCCTTGAAGATGCCCGGGTCCGAGCCGCACACCCCCACCAGCTCCAGCTTGAGGATTCCGTCCTCGTCGCCGATCTCGGGCAGGGGGAATTCGCGCATCTCCAGTTGGCCGGGTTCGGTGACCACCACCGCGCGGGTTTTCATGCTTCAGCCTCCTTTTGCTCTTGGCGGTCATAGGTTCCCGGGGTGTTTTCCAGGTCCTCCCGGTCGCGCAGCTTGTTCTTAACCACCCGGTTCATGGCGTTCTTGGGCAGGAAATCCACGGCCAGCCAGAAGCGGGGCACCTTGAAGTCGGCCAGGCAGCCCTGGCAATGGGCGATCAAGGCCTCCCAGCCCGGAGCGGCCCCGGGGGCCCGCACCACGAAGGCCATTATCTCCTCCTCACCGGCTGCGTCCGGGGGCATCACCCCCAACACCGCCGCCTCGGCCACCAACTCCGAGGCGGCCAGGGCGTTCTCCACCTCCACCGCGCCGATGTTCTCCCCCTTCTTGCGGATGACGTCCTTGCCCCGGCCCAGGAAATAGACCCAGCCCTCGTCATCCATGCGGCCCCGGTCGCCGGTGTGCAGCCAGCCGCCCGCCAGGGCCTCGGCCGTGGCCTCGGGGTCCTTGAAATACTCCTTCATCAGGGCCTGGTTGCGCAGCACGATCTGCCCGGTCTGGCCATAAGGCAGCTCACGGTCCGTCTCGTCCACGATGGCCACCTGGTTGTCCAGGCCGGGCCAATCGGGAAGCATGGACACCCCCACCGAGGCGTCCTTCACCGGCTTGTCCCGCACCCCCATGAGGGCCAGGGGGGCCTCGGTGAGACTGTAGAGGGTTTGCAGCTTCACTCCGAAGCGGCGCTCGAAGTCGGCATAGTGGCCCTTGGGGGCTCCACCGGCCACCACCAGCTCCACCGGGTTGTCGGCGTCGTCGTCCTGGGGCGGGCGGTTGTAGAGGATGGTGGTCAGGGGCAGGAGCATCACCACCTTGTTAACCCGGTGTTCGCGGGTCCAGCCCCACATGCGCGAGGCGCTGAACTTCTCGATCAGCACAAAGGCGGCCCCCTTCCACAGGGTTCCCAGGCAGGAATAAAACTGGGCGTTGACGTGGAACAGGGGGTTGGCGGTCATCAAGCGGTCCTGGGGCTGAAGGCCGCAGGTGCGGGCAAAGGAGGCGGCGGTGCGCAGGTAGTTGCCGTGGGTATGCACCACCCCCTTGGGAAAGCCGGTGGTGCCCGAGGTGTAGAGAATCGCCGCCGGGTCGTCCATTCCCAAATTCACCGGCGCCAACTCCTCCGGGGACAAGCCGAAAAACTCGTCCATGGGGGCCAGGCCCTGCTCCGGCCCCAGGCCCACCCCCAGCCAATGAGCCACCCCGGGGCACTGCTGGCGCAACTCGGCCAGCAGGGGCAGGGATTGCCCGCTCAGGGCGACGATGCCGGCCTCGGAGTGGTTGATGATGTAGGCGGCCTCGCCGGCGGTGAGGCGCAGGTTCACCGGCACCATCACCGCCCCCAGCTTGAGCAGGGCCCACCACAGCCAGATGAACTCCGGCGAGTTGTCCACCAGCAAGGCCACCCTTTGGCCGGGCCCCAGGCCCAACTCCCGCAGGCCCCGGGCCACTTGGTTCACCCGCCGGTCCATCTGTTCAAAGGAATAAGAGCGATCTGCAAAGACCAGATATTCCCGCTGGCCCAGCTCGGCGGCCCGGGCCTCTATGAGTTCGCCAAGGTTGTTCATGCCGCTCCCCTAGGAAACCGCCGCCGTATCAGGCCCCATTTTGCGGGCCTGATAACAGGTGTAAATATAGATTGCCGCCAGCAGGGCTCCGCCCAACAGGTCGCTTTGGATGCCGGGCATGATCAACCCGAAGGCCGCGGCCAAAAGGGCCAGGCGCAGCACCAGATTGATGCGGTACTTCATGAAGCCCATCAAGGCCGAACCGATGGCCATGCAGCCCAGGGTGGCGGTGACGAACGACAGGGCGATGGCCCACCAGGCTCCCTGCCAGATCAGCACCGGATGGTAGACGAAAATGAAGGGCACGATGTAGGCGATGATGGCCAGGCGCATGGACTCGAAACCCGTGGAGAAGGGTTTGGACCCGGCCAGGCCCGCGGCGGCGAAGGCGGCCAGGGCCACCGGCGGGGTGATGCAGGAAAGACAGGCGTAGTAGAACACGAACATGTGGGCCGCCAGGGGGGCCACCCCCAGGTCCACCAGCACCGGCCCGGCCAGGATGATGGTGAGGATGTAGGCCGCCGAGGTGGTGAGCCCCATGCCCAGCACCAGCGAGGCGATCATCACGAAAACCAGGGACAGGATCAGGCTGCCGCCCGAGGCCTGGATGACCAGGCTGGAGAACTTGAGCCCCAGGCCGGACTGGGTGACGCAGCCGATGACGATGCCCGCGCAGGCGCAGGCCAGGGCCACTTCCAGGCAACCCTTGGCGCCCTTTTCCATGGCCACCAGGATGGCCCGGGGACCCATGCGGGTCTCCTTCTTGAACCAGCTGATAACCACCACCGCCACCAGGGCCCAAAGCCCGGCCTTCATGGGCGAGTAGCCCTGCACCAACAGGGTGACCAAAAGCACCGCCGGCAGCAGCAGATGCCCGCCCTCTTTGACGGTTTTAATCAGGTTGGGCAGCTCCGAGCGGTCCAGGCCCCTGAGGTCCCGGCGCAGGGCCTCCAGATGGACCATGTAGATGAGGGCGAAGAAATAGAGCACCGCCGGGATCAGGGCGGCCTTGCACACTTCCAAATAGGTCACGCCCAGCATATCGGCGATGATGAAGGCGGCCGCGCCCATCACCGGGGGCATGAACTGGCCCCCGGTGGAGGCCACCGACTCGATGGCCCCGGCGAACACCGGGCGGTAGCCGATCTTCTTCATGAGCGGAATGGTGAAGGAGCCGGTGCTGACCACGTTGGCCACCGCCGATCCGGAGATGGAGCCGAAGGTGGCGCTGCTGAGTACCGCCACCTTGGCCGGACCGCCGCGCAAATGGCCGGCCAGGGCGTTGGCGAACTGGATGAAAAACTCGCCGGTGCCCGAGGCCACCAAAAAGGCCCCGAAAAGAATGAAGATGAAGATGAAGCTGGCCGAAACCCCCAGGGGGATGGTGAACAGCCCCTCGGTGGTGAGGTACTGGTAGCTGATCAGCTGCTCCAGGTCGATGAGCCTGTGCCCCCACATCCCGGGTATGAAGTGGCCCAACAGGGTGTAGGCCAGAGCCACGATGGTGATTATGGGCAGCGAGGGCCCCATTACCCTGCGGGTGGTTTCCAGCACCAACAGGATGACCAGGCCACCCAGCCAGAGGTCGGTTTCCGTGGCCGCGCCGCCTCGATCCACCAATTCCCTGTAGGTGAACACGATGTGCAACAAGGATGCGGCCGAGGCGGCGATGAGCACCCAATCCCAGATGCGCAGATACACGGGATAGGCCTTGCCGGACATGCTGCGCGCCACCGGGAAGATCAACAGCACCAGGGCGGCGGCGAACAACAGGTGAACCGGCCTTTGCACCATGGCCGAGAACAGGCCGAACTGGGCGGTGTATATCTGAAAAGCGCTCATGCCCAGGGCCACCACGGTGATGATCCAGGCAGTGAGGCTTTTTGAATTATTGCTGGGCATGACGGTACCTAATCCCTCTCTTTTCGCGGTGCATGACAGACTCTGAAACTAACCAAAGTGCCGGGAGATACGTAATTCACCAGCCGAATTCGCTCCCCCCGCAGGATGAGGGTGTGATTGGCCATATCCGGAGAGCCCATCATGAAGTGGACCTCCTCGCGGGGTTCGTTGATATTGCGCAACTCGCCCACCCCGTCGGGGTGTAGATAAAAGTCGTGGTACTCAAATCCCCCTCCGTTGAGGTTAGATTTGAAGGTCATGTTGGTAAGCAAAATGCTCCCAGGCGCCAACGCGCGGTAGTGCTCCGCGAAAAAGGCGCGGTCATAGGAGTGGAGGAACCACACCGTGAAGGCCTCGCCCGGCGACACCGGGACGCTCAAGGCCACCCGTCCGGTGTCGGTTTCCACCAGGTTGAGCACCAGGGCGGGCCCTGCCCCCGGCGCCGCCGTGACGCACAGGGCCGTCAGGACCAGGGCCCCGGCCAACCCGGTCAGCCGCTGGGCCAGGGAGCGGGCCGCCCTTCCCAAAGGGAAAGGCGGCCACGCCCCCCGAGCTTTTGTCTCCGTTGGGCGCAAGGCGGAATTTTTACTTCAGAATCCCGCGCTCCTTGAAGAACTTGACGGCGCCCGGATGCAGGGGAACCGACATGCCGCTGGTGGCGCTTTCCAGGTTGATCAGGGCGAACTTCTTGTGGATCTTGTCCAGTTCCGCCTTGTGGTCGAACACCGCCTTGCAGATGTCGTAGGCCAGCTGGTCGGACATGTCGGCCTTGACCACGAACAGGCCCATCCAGGCCAGGGTGTGGTGGGGCTTGGTCATGCCCTTGTAGGTGCCCGCCGGAATGGTGCGCGGGAAGTAAGCCGGGAAGTCCTTGTTGATCTTTTGGGCCACTTCGGGCTCGATGTCCAAGAAGCGAATCTCACGCTGGGTGGCCAGATCCATGAGGGTGGGGGCCGGGGTGCCCAGGGTGACGATGCCCACGTCGATGTTGCCGTCCTTCATGGCCGCCGTGGTCTCGGTGGCGCTCAGGAACTGCTCGTTGATGTCGTCATAGGTGATGCCGTAGACCTTGAGCACGTACTGGGCCATCTTCTCGGTGCCGCTGCCCGGAGCGCCCACCGCCACCTTGAGGTTCTTGCCCTTGAGGTCGGCGATCTTTTTTACGGGTGAATCGGACAACACGTAGAACTGGATGTCCACAGGGAAGGTGGAGAACAGGCCCCGCAGGTCCTTCTGAGGTTTGCCCGCAAAGGCGCCCTGGCCGGTATAGGCGTGCAGGGCGGCATCGGGCATGGACAGGGCCAGGGCGTCTTGGCCCTTCATGACCGCGCGGATGTTCTCGATGGAAGCGCCCGAGGGATGGGCCGAGGCGTAGTAGCCCTTGATGTACTTGTTGATCATGTTGGCCACCCCGCCGCCCAGGGGATACCAGCTGCCGCCGGTGCTGGCGGTGCCTATGGACAGGCGCTGATCGGCGGCCAGAGCGCCCCCGGCCAGGGTCAAGGACAAGGCCAGGGCCAGGAATATGGCCAGGATGGTTTTTCTCTTTTTAACGGCTTGCATGGAACCTTACCTCCCTTTAATCGTTCCCGTCGTCACTCATTCCTCTTATGAAATAGCCCGGTCCGCCAACAATCCCGGCGGTTACGGCGCCTATTTTTCAGCTTTTTCCAGCCACTGCCGGCGCAGCTCCCGCTTGAGGACCTTGCCCGAGGGATTGCGCGGAATCTCCTGAAGAAACTCCACCCGCTTGGGCTTTTTGTAGCTGGCCAGGTTGGCCTTGCACAACTCCACCACCTCGCCGGCTTGCAGCCGGCTGCCGGGCTTTAGGGCCACGAAGGCGCAAACGCTCTCTCCCCAGAGAGGGTCCGGCAGGCCCACCACGGCGGCGTCGGCTATCTCCGGGTGGGTGTAGAGCACCTCTTCCAACTCCCGGGGGTAGATGTTCTCGCCGCCGCTGACGATCATGTCCTTCTTGCGGTCCACGATGTAGAGAAAACCCTCCTGGTCCATGCGGGCCAGGTCGCCGGTATGCAGCCAGCCGTCCCTGATGGCCTCGGCGGTGCCCTCGGGGTTGTTGTGGTAGCCCCGCATCACGTTGGGACCGCGGCACACCAACTCGCCCACCTGGTCCGGACCCAGGGCCCGGCCCATTTCGTCCACCACCCGCACCTGCAAAAAAGGCAGGGCCGGCCCCACCGAGGCGTCCTTGCGCAGGGAGTCGCGGGCGCCCAGTATGGCGATGCAGGGCGAGGCCTCGGTGCAGCCGTAGACGTCGTAGACCCCCTCGATGTTGGGGAAGAACTTCATGAGCCGGCGCTTGGTCTCCATGGCCAGCTTGTCGGCCCCGGTGGTGCATTTGGTGATGCTGGTGGTGTCGTAGTTTCCGGCGGCCGGGTGCTGCATCAGCAGGTTGTACATGGCCGGCGAACCGGAGATCACCGTGGCCCGCTCCTCTTGGATTGTGGCCAGGAGCCCTTCCGCATCGAAGTTTTTCACCAGCACGCTGGTTCCGCCCAAGGCCACTTGTATGGTCAAATGATTGTTCAGCGCGGCGGTGTGGTACAGCGGGCCCACGATGATGGAGACCTGCCCGGCCCGGTCGTCCCGGCCGTGTATGGTATTGAAAAGGTTCCAGATGACGTTGCGGTGGGTGATGACGGCCCCCTTGGGGCGGCCGGTGGTCCCGGAGGTGTACATGATCTGGCAGGGGTGATCCTCGGTGACGCCGGGACGGTCCTCGGACGGCTGGCCCGAGGCCAGAAACTCTTCATACTCCCGGGCCAGGCCCGAGGGCCCGGGCTGGGGCGACACCAAAAATTTCAGCGCCTCCAGGCCGTCCCTGATCCCGGCGATTATCGGGTCGAACTCGGGGTCGTAAAACAAGGCCTTGGCCCCGGAGTCTTCCAGCATGAAGGCCATTTCCCGCCCGGCCAGGCGGAAGTTGACGGGCACCGCCACCAGACCCGCCCGCACCGTGGCGAAGTAGACCTCCACCAAGTGGGCGCTGTTGTAGAAAAGCATGCCCACCGGATCGCCGGGGGCGAGCCCGGCAGCCAGCATGGCCGAGGCCAGGCGGCGGGTGCGTTGGTCCAGTTCGGCGAAACTCAGCCGGACTTGGCCAGCGACAATGGCGGTGGCGGCGGGAAACTTGCCCGCCGCGTTCACCAGTAAAGAGCCTACGTTCACCTGGCGTCTCCTGATGGGTCGGCAATGGGGATCACCGGATAGGGTCCTTTGTAGCCCATGGCCGCCGACAGGCTGCGGCCCAGTTCTATGAATTGGGCCAGCATGTCCTGGAGGTGCTCACCCTTGGCCTCTTCCGAGGAGAGCGAGAGGTTGACCGCCGCCTCCATTTTCCCCTCCTGGTTGATGATGGGCACGCCCAGGGAGTAGAGATCTGAGATCCACTCCCGGTCGGCGATGCTGTAGCCCCGCTTGCGGGTGAGCATCAGGTCCTTCCAGAGCTCCTTGGAGTCCACGATGGTGTGGGCGGTCACCCGGCACAGGTCGGTCTTTTCCAGGAGTTCCTTCAGGCTGGCGTCGTCCAGGCCGGCCAGAAGGCACTTGCCGGAGCCGGTGCAATGGGCGGGCAGCTTGGAGCCCGCGTGCAGGTCGTAGCTGAGAAAACGATGCACTTCCTTGCGGTATATGAAGATCACCTCGCAGCCGTCCAGGATGGCCATGTTCAAGGTGCGCTTCACCCGGTGGGAAAATTCGGAGATATATTCCTCGGCGATTTTTTTCAGCTGGGTCCGGTTTAAAAAGGCGAAGCCCAAGGACAACACCTCGGGCCCCAAAAAAAACTCCCGGTGCCGGTTGCGTTTCAGGAAACCCAATTCCATGAGGGTGTCGGTATAGCGCTGCACCGCCACCACATTGAAACCGGTGCGCCCGGATATCTGGGACAGAGTGAGGCTGGGATGTTCGGCCGAAAAGACCTGGAGGACCTTTAGCCCCCGGGCCAATGACTGCACGAAATGCCGCTGCCTTCTTGCCAAATTAACGCCCTTCGTTATTGGTTAACAAAAATCATCGTATTGAATTCGGCAACTCCGTGTCAAGCCCTTTGTGTAACGCATTGGGGGGTGCAAAACCTTGAGGCCGGGCCTGGGCGGGGTTGGTTTGCTCCCCCAAGCCCAAGCCAAATCGAGCCTGGCTGTTTTTTGAGGCCGATTCCTGGACTGCCCCCCAGCGGATGAGTTATCCTGCGGCCAAAGTCGGCGCGATGGAGCGGCCCGATAAGATTCGGCAACGTGGGTTCAGCCGGTGCGCGCCCCAAGGCTCGGGGAGGAGATCGAAATGAAAAAATACCTGTCGGCCCTGTTGATCGCCTGTTGCGCGGCAGCGGCTCTTTTGCTGATCGGCCAGGCCGCCGTGGCCGCCCAACGCTTCGTCACCATCGGCACCGGTGGAGTGACCGGAGTCTACTTTCCCGTGGGCAAGGCCATCGCCAAGCTGGTAAACGCCCAAGGCGAGCAGTACGGCCTGCGGGTCACGGTGGAGTCCACCGGAGGCTCCGTGTTCAACATCAACGCCGTGCTCAAGGGCGACCTGGACTTCGGGGTGGCCCAGTCCGACCGCCAGTTCGAGGCGGTGAAGGGCTTGGCCGAGTGGAAGGCCAAAGGGCCCCAAAATGAGATGCGCTCGGTGTTCAGCCTGCATTCGGAGACCTATTTCATGGTGGCTTCCGGACCAAGCGGCATCACGGGATACCCCGGCCTCAAGGGCAAGGCCGTGGCCGTGGGCAACCCCGGCAGCGGGACCAGGCAAAACACCAAGGACGTGCTGGCCGCCTACGGCCTGAGCTTGGAGGACCTGGGCAAGGCCGAGGGGCTCAAGGCCTCCGAGTCGGCCAAGGTGTTGCAGGACGGGCGCATCGACGCCTTTGCCTACACCGTGGGCAACCCCGCCGGGCTCATAAAAGAGGCCACCAGCGGCCGGGTCAAGGTGCGCTTTTTGCCCGCCAGCCCGGCGGCGCTGGACAAGCTGATCCAGGGCCGCCCCTATTACGTCAAGTCCGCCATCCCGGTGGCCTTCTACCCCCAGTCCCTGGACAAGGCCGACGTGCCCACCTTCGCGGTCAAGGCCACCCTTATCACCAGGGCCGGGGTGCCCGACGAGGTGGTCTACGCCATCACCAAGACCGTGTTTGAAAACCTGGCCGCCCTCAAAAAGCTGCACCCGGCCTTGGGGGGCCTGACTCCTCGGGACATGCTGGAAGGCCTTAGCGCCCCGCTGCACCCCGGGGCCCTCAAGTATTACCGGGAGGCGGGGCTCAAATAGGCGGCCGAGCCCCAGAAACAGCGCCGGGCGATAGGGCCCCGGAACCGGCGACTGTCCAAGAAGGCCCGGGGCAAGCCCGGACCGCCGCCCAGGCGGACCTGGGGCTGCGCGCCCCCCTCGGCTGGCAGCGCCGCCTCATACCCCTGGTGGCCGCCGCCTGGTCCATTTTCCAGCTACTTTTGCCCACGGCCATCCTGCTGGAGTCGGTCTACATCCGCTCCATACATCTGGCCTTCGCCCTGGTGCTGGTCTATCTCAGCTTTCCGGCGGTGAAAAAATTGGGCCTGGGGGGGCATCTCAGGTTTTTGCGCCGCCGAGGGCGCATCCCTTGGCTGGACCTCATCCTGGCCCTGGCCGCCGGGCTGGCCGCCCTTTATATCGCCATCGATCACCAAGGCCTGGCCCAGCGCCAGGGCGATCCCCTGCCCCGAGACCTGCTGGCCGGCGGGGTGCTGGTGGTGCTCTTGTTGGAGGCGGTGCGCCGGGCCCTGGGGCCGGCTCTGTCCCTGGTGGCTCTGGCCTTCATGGTCTACGCCTTCTTCGGCCCCTATATGCCAGACGTAATCGCCTTCAAGGGAGTGAGCCTGGGCCGTTTCATGGGCCAGGAAACCATGTCCACCGAAGGCATCTACGGCATCCCCCTGGACGTCTCGGCCACCATAGTATTTCTCTTCGTGCTCTTCGGGGCCATGATGGGCCGCGCCGGGGGCGGCGAGTATTTCGTGCGCCTGGCCTTCAGCCTGCTGGGCTCCTTTAGGGGCGGCCCGGCCAAGGCCGCGGTGCTGGCCTCGGGGCTCACCGGCATGGTGTCGGGATCGTCCATCGCCAACGTGGTCACCACCGGAACCTTCACCATCCCCTTGATGAAATCAGCCGGCTATCCGCCCAAGAAAGCGGCGGCCATCGAGGTGGCCGCCTCCACCGACGGCCAGTTGATGCCCCCCATCATGGGCGCGGCCGCCTTCATCATCGCCGAATACTGCAACCTGCCTTATCTGGATGTGGTGCGCGCCGCCCTGGTTCCGGCGGTGCTCAGTTATCTCACCCTGTTTTTGATCACCCACCTGGAGGCCTGCAAGCTGGGCCTGACCAGCATCCCCCGTGGGGAGCTGCCCCCCTTCTGGGCCACCCTGGGCCAGGGCCTGCACTTCCTGATGCCCTTGGCGGTGTTGATCTACCAACTGGTCTATCTGCGCCACAGCCCGGCCCTGGCCGTGTTCAACGCCATAATGTTCCTGAGCGGCCTTATCCTGATCCAGAGCGTCTGTGGCTCCTGGCGGCAGGGCCGGGGCGTGGCCGCCGGCCTGAGGCAGGCCCTGGGCATCATCTGGCAATCCCTGGTGGACGGCGGACGCAACATGATGAGCATCGGCGTGGCCGTGGCCGGAGCCGGGCTCATCGTGGGGGTGGTGAACATGGGCCTGGGCGGGCTCATCACCGAGATCGTGGAGATCATCGCCGGCGACAACCTCTACCTGCTCTTGGCGCTCACCGCCCTGGCCTGCCTGCTCATGGGCATGGGCCTGCCCACCACGGCCACCTACATCGTAATGGCCTCGCTCATGGCGGTGGTGATCGTGGACCTGGGCCCCTCGGTGGGCCTGGTGGTGCCGCTCATCGCGGCCCATTTGTTCGTTTTCTACTTCGGCATCCTGGCCGACGACACCCCGCCGGTGGGCCTGGCCGCCTACGCGGCCAGCGCCATCGCCCGCTCCGATCCCATCTCCACCGGCTTGCAGAGCTTCGCCTACGACATGCGCACCGCCATTTTGCCCTTCATGTTCATATTCAACCCCCGCCTGCTCTTGATCGGGGTGGACTCGGTGTGGATGGCCGCCTGGGTGATAATCAGCGGGCTGGCGGCCATGTCCGCCTTTGCCAGCGCCACCCAGGGCTATCTGGCAACCCGCAACCGCTGGTACGAAACGGTGCTCTTGCTGGCCGCGGCGGGAGTGGTCTTGCAGCCGGCCGCCTCGGCCCGCTGGCTGGGCCTGCCGGCGGCGGAAGCGGCCCAGGCCCTGGGCACGGCGTTGTTCGCCCTGGTCTGGCTGTGGCAGAAAGCGCGCGCCTCAAGGGAGCGAACCCGGCCGGAGCCGGCCTGAGCCAGGGGCTCCACGCCCGGGCTTCACGGCCGCCGGGCGATTCTCTTGTGGCGGGCCGCCGGGGGTTTGCCTTACAACATGTCTAGGACAGCAAAACGGGTGAAGCCACATGTATGAAAACCTGGCCATAATGGCCGTATTCATTTTCCTCTACAGCACCGTGGCCGGCGGCATCGAAAAAAGGCCCATGAGCGGGCCCATCATCTTCATGGCCTTCGGCTTGCTGGCGGGGCCCATGGGTCTGGCGATCCTGCAATCGGACGTCACCGCCGGCATGCTGCGCAGCTTCGCCGAGTTGTCCCTGGCCCTGGTGCTGTTCACCGACGCGGCCAACGCCGACATAACCACCTTGAAGCGCAGCTTCCGGCTGCCGGGGCGCATGCTGCTCATCGGCCTTCCCCTCACCATCATCCTGGGCTTTTTGATCGGCGTGCTCTTCTTCCCCCATATGCCCCTATTAAGCGTAGCCTTGCTGGCGGTGATGCTGGCCCCCACCGACGCGGCCCTGGGCAAGGCCATCTTCACCAATCCCAGGGTCCCGGTTCGCATCCGCGAGGCCCTCAACGTGGAGAGCGGCCTGAACGACGGCATCTGCGTGCCCATCCTCTATTTGTTCCTGGCCCTGGCGGTGAGCACCGAGATCCAAGAGGGGCCCGTCAGATTGGCCCTAACCTTGCTGGCCCAGGAAATCGGCATCGGCCTGGCCGTGGGCCTGGGAGCCACCGCCCTGGGGGTGGGGATTTTGCGCTTGAGCATCAAGCGCGGGTGGGTGCAGGAAAACTGGCTGCCGGTGCCGGTGGTGGCCCTGGCCTTTGCCTGCTACGCCCTGGCCCAGAGCCTGGAGGGCAGCGGGTTCATAGCCTGCTTCGTGGGGGGGCTGCTGTTCGACGTCATGGTCAAGGGCGGCAAACGCCAGGTCATGGAAGCCGCCGAGGGCATGGGCAACACCCTGGCCCTCATCACCTGGGTGATCTTCGGCTTCGCGGTGGTGGGCCAGGCCATGGCCGTTTTCAGCTGGTCCATCGTGATCTACTCGCTCATGAGCCTCACCGTCATCCGCGTCTTGCCGGTCTATTTGTCCCTGGCCGGGACGGGAGAGCGCCCCTTCGGCAAGCTGTTCATGGGCTGGTTCGGCCCCCGGGGCCTGGCCAGCATCGTGTTCATCATCATCGTGTGGGAAAAGAACCTGCCCGGCGGGATGACCATGGCCATGACCGTGGTGTGCACGGTGATCCTGAGCGTCATCGCCCACGGCCTGAGCGCCAACCCCCTGGCCAAGCTGTTCGGGCGCTTCAAGATGGAGTGAGCCCCACAGGGGTGGGTAAGCCACATCGGGGCCCGAGCGCGGCTGGCAGCGCAGCCATGGGCCGCCTGGCGAAGCCGGGGGCTAGCCCAGCACGGTCTTGAGGGAGGCCTTGATAAGCTCCTCCAGGCCAGCATCCTCGCCGGCCTGTTTGAGGGCCCGCTCCGCCGCCTTCTTGGCCTTGGCCTCGGGATAGCCCAGGTTCATCAGCGCGCTCACCACGTCGTCCATCAGCGGCGTGGCCGGGGCCAGGGCGGCCCCGCCTTCGCCGGTGTCCCTGGGCAGGCGGCCCTCCAACTCCACCACCAAACGGGCGGCGGTTTTTTTGCCCACCCCTGGGATTGCCGTGAGCCGCACGGCGTCACCGGCGCGCACGGCCTTCCAAAATTCGGCCGGGGGTATGCCGCTCAGGATGGCCTGGGCCACCTTGGGGCCGATGCCGCTGACCGTAATGAGATGCCCGAAGGCCTCCCACTCGGCCTCGCCTATGAAGCCGTGCAGATGGATGTGGTCGTCGCGCACGATGGTGTGGATGAGCAGGGTGACCTGGCTGCCGATCTCGGGCAGGTCGCAGAATGTGGTCAGGCTCACGAACACCCGGTAGCCCACCCCGCCGCAGTCCACCACCACGTGGTCGGGACGGCGGGCCAGGATGGTGCCGCTGACCGAGGCGATCATTTAAACCGCTCCAGGGTGGCCGCCAGGCGGCGGCTCTGCAAATGGGTCAGGGCCAGGGCCAGGGCGTCGGAGGCGTCCAGGGCCATCTTGCCCGGGGCTCCGTCCACCAGGCGCAGGGCCATGGCCCGCACCTGCTCCTTGGTGGCCCGGCCGTTGCCCACCAGGGATTTCTTCACCGTGGCCGGGGGGTATTCGTGGATGCTCAGGCCGGCGCGCACCCCGGCCAAGATGGCCACCCCCCGAGCCTGGCCCAAAACCAGGGCGGTGTGGGCGTTCTTGGCGGTGAAAACCCCTTCCACTGCCATCTCCGCCGGCTTTAGCTCGGCGATGAGCCGGGCCAACTCCGAAAAAATATAGCCCAGGCGCTGGGGAACCGGAGCCCCGGCGGGGGCGGTTATGGTCCCGGCCTCCCGTAAGCTGATCCGGCCCCCCGGGCCCGGCGTCACCACCGCGTAGCCGGTGCGTTGACTGCCGGGGTCCAGCCCCAGCACGACGGGGGCGGGGGCCTGGGGCACGCTTACTCTTCTTCCAACTCGGCCAGGATCTTCTCGTCGATGTCGAAGTTGGCGTAGACGTTTTGCACGTCGTCGGCCTCGTCCAGGGCCTCCATGAGGGCCAGGACCTTGGCCGCCTCGCCCTTGTCGGTGATGTCCATTATGGTGGTGGCCTGCTTGGTCACCTCGGCCTCGTCTGGCTCCAACCCGGCGGCGCGCAGGGCCTCGTTGAGCGGGTTGAAATCGCTTGGGGAGCAGTGCACCTCCCAGGTGTCGCCCTCGTCCACCACGTCGTCGGCCCCGGCCTCCAGGGCCGCTTCCATCAGGGCGTCCTCGCCCACCGATGCCTTGTCAAAGGTGATGATGCCCTTGGCCTCGAACAAATAGGCCACCGCGCCGGCCTTGGACAGGGAGCCGCCGCGCTTGGTGAGGATGTGGCGCACCTCGGCCGCGGCCCGGTTCTTGTTGTCGGTGAGGCACTCGATCAAAAAGGCCACCCCGCCGGGGCCGTAGCCCTCGTAGAGGATCTCCTCGTAGGTCACGCCCTCCAGCTCGCCGGTGCCCTTTTTGATGGCCCGGTCCATGTTTTCCTTGGGCATGTTCTGGGCCTTGGCCGCGGCCACCGCGGTGCGCAGCCTGGGGTTGCCCTCGATATCGCCGCCCCCCGCGCGGGCGGCCACGGTTATTTCCCGCATGAGCCGGGTGAAGATCTGCCCCCGCTTGGCGTCGGCGGCGCCCTTCTTGCGCTTGATGGTGCTCCACTTGGAGTGACCGGACATATACTTCTCCTGAAAACTAGAGGCTTGCTCCCGGGGGGGCCGGCTTGCGGCCCTTCCCCAGTATGTAAATTTCCTTGCTGGCGGAGCGGCTGGCCTCGGGCTTGTGGCCCTTGCCCAGCTTGAAGGCGCCCTTGACCTGCCTGATAAGATCCTCCACCCCGGGGCCGAAAAAGACCTTGGCCAAAAACGTCCCCCCCGGCTTTAGCAGGGCCAGGGCCATATCCAAGGCGGCCTGACTGAGCTCCAGGGAGGCGGCGCAGTCCCGGTCCTTGACCCCGGTGGTGCGCGGCGCCACATCGCTGAGCACCAGGTCAAAGGCCTTGATGCCGGTTTGGGCTTGCACCTCGGCCGGGGTCAGCCCCAACAAATCGGCCTGGATGAAGCTGGCCCCCGGTGGCAAGCCCACGCCCGGCAATTGCAGATCCACCCCCACCAAGCGGCCCGAAGGACCCACCCGCTGGGAGGCGTACTGCAACCAGGAGCCTGGGTGGCAACCAAGGTCCAGTACCGCCTGCCCGGGCCGCAACAGCCCATACCGCCGGTCCATCTCCTGGAGTTTGAACACGCTACGGGCCACGTAACCCTGGCTTTTCGCCCGGCGGTAATAGGCGTCTGGGCTTCCTATACGGGTCATGGCTGGTCAAATCTAGCACAGGGGCCCAGCGGGTACAAGGGGCCAGAAATGTTGAAATGTCGCCGTCCGAGGCCCCTTGGCGGCCCGGCCTGGCTGGGCTATATTGAATAAAGGAGTAAGGTTTTGGACGATCTGGCCCCGGAGATATACCGCCAGCGCCTGCTGGTGGAGGGCCGCTACCGCGCCGCCTTGGACGCGGCGGCGGTGGAAGGCTTTCTGCTGGGGCTGGCCCGGGCCCTGGGGCTAACCCCCTACGGCCAGGCGGTGGTGCATGCGCCGGGTGGACAGGGCCAAGAGATCAACCAGGGCTTTGACGCCTTTTTGCCCCTGGTGGACAGCGGCATCGCCGCTTATTTCTGGTCAGGGCCCGGTTTTTTCAGTATTGTCGTCTACTCCTGCGCCCCCTTCGACCCCGGGGCGGCGGTGGATTTTTGCGGCCAAGCCCTTCAGGCCGCCGGGCCCCTGGCCTGGAAAGAGTTTTAAGCCCTGCCCGTGAGCCGGGCGGTAAGGAGTATATAGCCCATGTTGCTCATAGAAGACCTGCAGGTGGAGCTGGCCGGCAAGCTGCTCCTGCGCCACGTAGACCTGGAGATCAAACCGGGCGAGACCCATGTGCTTTTCGGGCCCAACGGTTCGGGCAAGACCTCTTTGCTCATGACCATCCTGGGCATGCCCGGCTACGTGGTCAAAAACGGCCGCATCGTGTTCAAGGGGGTGGACATCACCAACCTGCCCATCCACGAACGGGCCGCCCTGGGCATAGGCATGGCCTTCCAGCGCCCCCCCACCATCCACGGCCTCAAGACCCGCCAGATGGCGGCCATCTGCGCCCACGGCCGCCCGGTGGACGTGGAGGAGTTGGCCTCTCAGGTGAACTTCAGCCGCTTTTTGGACCGCGAGGTCAACGCCGGGCTATCCGGCGGAGAGATCAAGCGCTCGGAGTTGTTGCAGCTCATGGCCCAAGACCCGGACCTGATGCTCTTTGACGAGCCCGAGTCCGGGGTGGACCTGGAAAACATGCACCTGGTGGGCGAGACCATCGCCCACCTGCTGCAAAAGGACAAAGAGGTTTTCCACGCCAACGGCAACTCCATCGCCGACAGCCGGCGCAAGCGCTCCAAGATGGGCCTGATAATCACCCACACCGGCTACATCCTGGACTACCTGGAGGCCGATTCGGGCCACGTGCTCTTCAACGGCATCCTGTCCTGCCCTTCCAACCCCCGCGAGATTTTGCGTTGCGTGGCCCAAAACGGCTACCAGGAGTGCGTCAACTGCATGGTGCCCCTGAGCGCCCACCTTCTGGAAGAGCTGCCCACGGCCAACGCGGACTGACAAGGAAAATCTAAAAATGGCTGAACAAAAAGAGCTACGCCAACGGGCCGAGGCGGCCCGAGCCAAGGCCGCCGCCATCGGCGCCGACCTGGATATGAGCCAATACGAGCAAAAGGCCGAGACCCATCAATCCCTGAGCGAGGCCGAACTGTGCGACCTGCCCGCCCAGGAACGGCAAAACCTGCTGCTGTCCGGGGTGGACGTGAGCGGCAAGGACCGGGGCGGCACCTTCATCATGAAGGACGCCTCGCCCCTGCACTGCTCCAGCAAGCAGGAGGGGGTGGAGGTTCTGCCGCTCAAGCAGGCCCTCGAGATGCATCCCTGGCTGTGGGACTATTACTGGAAGCTGGTGGAGGTGGACGCGGACAAGTACACCGCCGCCGCCGAGCTGGATTTGCACAACGGCTACATGATAAGGGCCCTGCCCGGCGCCAAGGCCATCCAGCCCATCCAGGCCTGCCTGTACATGGACCAGGACAACATCCAGCAAAACGTGCACAACATCATCATCGCCGAAGAAGGCTCGGAGCTGCACATCATCAGCGGCTGCGCCACCGGCCCCCATCTGGAAAAGGGCCTCCACGTTGGGGTTAGCGAGTTTTTCGTCAAGAAAAACGCCAAGTTGTCCTTCACCATGATCCACAACTGGTCCGAGGGGGTGTCGGTGCGCCCCCGCTCGGTGGCCACGGTGGACGAAGGCGGCCTGTATCTGTCCAACTATGTGTGCATGCGCCCGGTGAACAGCCTTCAGATGTACCCCACCTGCCACCTCAACGGACCGGGCGCGGTGGGCCGCTTCTATTCCATTTTGGTGGGTTCGCCCACCAGCGACATCGACGCCGGGGGGCGGGTGATTCTGAACCATCCCGGCTGCCGGGCCGAGGTGGTCAGCCGAGCCATTACCAACGGCGGCAAGATCATGGCCCGGGGGCATCTGGTGGGCAACGCCCCGGGCATCAAGGCCCACCTGGAGTGCCGGGGCCTGATCCTGGACGGCGGAGCCATGCTGGCCGCGCCCTTCCTGGACGGCTTCGTGGACGGGGTGGAGATGAGCCACGAGGCGGCGGTGGGCAAGATCGCCCAGGAGGAGATCAACTACCTCATGGCCCGGGGGCTCAACGAGGAAGAGGCCACCGCCACCATCGTGCGGGGTTTTCTCAGCGTGGACATCCCCGGCCTGCCGCCCCAGCTGCAAGCGGAGATAGACAAGGCCATCAACGCCACCGACGAACAGGCCATGTAAGGCGGCGAAAGACGCATAGCCACTAATTATGGATAGTTACGAGATATACGCCCTGCGCTACGCCGGGCCGGAGGAAAGCTCCCGGGCCCTGTTGCTCTGGAACCGGGACTGGGACCAAAAAATCCAGCGGGCCTATTACTTCTGGTGCCTGCTGGGGCCCGGGGGGCCGGTGCTGGTGGACTGCGGGGTGAGCCCGGAGCGGGCTGCCCAGCGCAAACTCAAGAACTACCGCCACCCGGCCGAGTTGTTGGGCGGCCTGGGGATAAAACCGGATGACGTGCGCCATCTTGTGTTGAGCCACATGCACTGGGACCACTGCGGCGCAACGGGGTTCTTTCCCCGGGCCCAGATGCACGTGCAGGACGCGGAGTGGCGCTTCTGGCGGGAAAGCCCCCTGGTGCGGCGCTCCCTGTTCACCATCCTGCACGAGCCCGGGGACCAAGAGGCCCTGGACCGGGCCCAAGACCAGGGCCGCCTGAACCTGCACCAGGGCGACGCCTCCCTGCTCCCCGGGCTGGAGTTGATCTCGGCCCCGGGGCACAGCCCGGGCCTCATGGCCCTTAAGGCCAACACCGCCGCGGGCGCGGCGGTGTTGGCCAGCGACTGCGGCCACACCTTTGCCAACTTCAGCGAGGACTGGCCCAGCATCTTCATCTTCGACCTGCCCGCCTGGCTGGCCTCCATGGAGCGGCTCAGGGGGCTGGCGGCAAGCCCCCGGCTTTTGTTCCCGGGCCACGACCTGGCCCTGAGCCGGGATTACCCCGAGGTGGCCCCGGGCATAACCCGCCTGGTTTAGGCGGGTTCGGGCGGCTTCGCCAGACGCCCGATGGCTGCGTTGCCGGCCTCGCTCGGGCCTCGATGTGGCATTTTCGGCCCAATTCCCCTTCCCGGCCGCCGCCGGACCCCACATTTTTTTGCAAAAAATTTTCCCAACCCCTTGCAAAGCCAGCATTAGGTGCTTATGGTTCGTGTGTTAGCACTCGCTGTCGGTGAGTGCCAAAACAAGTGCAATCAAGGGCCCCCAAAATGACGGGGCAAATTAATTTCACGATACCGGTTATTTAACGTAAAAGGAGAGGGACGCATGAAAATCAAACCGCTGCAGGACCGTGTGATCGTAGCGCGGCTGGAAGAAGAAACCAAGACCGCCGGCGGTATCATCATTCCCGACTCGGCCAAAGAAAAGCCCCAACAGGGCAAGATTCTCGCCGTGGGCCCGGGCAAGGTCATGGAAAACGGCACCAAGCTGGAAATGACCGTGAAGAAGGGCGACACCGTGCTGTTTGGCAAGTACTCCGGTTCCGAGGTCAAGATCGACGGCAAGGAAGTCTTGATCATGCGCGAAGACGACATCCTGGGCATCGTCGAGTAACGCCCACCCCTCACACCTGTCAAATAAAACCCAAATCCAGTTTGGAGAGGAAGATAAAGCTATGGCCAAAGAGTTGAAATACGATGTAAGGGCCCGTGAGGCCATGATGAAGGGTGTGGACGCCCTGGCCAACGCGGTCAAGGTAACCCTGGGCCCCCGGGGCCGCAACGTGGTTATCGAGAAGACCTTCGGTTCGCCCACCATCACCAAAGACGGCGTGACCGTGGCCAAGGAAATCGAGTTGGAAGACAGATTCCAGAACATGGGCGCCCAGATGGTCAAGGAAGTGGCTTCCAAGACCTCTGACGTGGCTGGCGACGGCACCACCACCGCCACCATCCTGGCCCAGATCATCTACCGCGAGGGCTCCAAGCTCGTGGCCGCCGGGCTCAACCCCATGGCCATCAAGCGCGGCATCGACCGGGCCGTGGAGGGCGTGGTCAACGAACTCCAGAAAATGTCCAAGCCCACCAAGGACCAGAACGAGATCGCCCAGGTCGGCACCATCAGCGCCAACAACGACACCACCATCGGCAACATCATCGCCGAGGCCATGAACCAGGTTGGCAAAGAGGGCGTCATCACCGTGGAAGAGGCCAAGAGCATGGAGACCACCCTGGAGGTGGTCGAGGGCATGCAGTTCGACCGCGGCTACCTGAGCCCCTACTTCGTCACCGACCCCGAGAAGATGGAAGCCAATCTGGAAGAGCCCTTCATTCTCATCCACGAGAAGAAAATCAGCGCCATGAAGGACCTGCTGCCCGTGCTGGAGCAGGTGGCCAAGAGCGGCCGTCCCCTGCTGATCGTGGCCGAGGACATCGAGGGCGAAGCCCTGGCCACCCTGGTGGTCAACAAGCTGCGCGGCACCCTGAACGCCTGCGCCGTCAAGGCCCCGGGCTTCGGCGACCGCCGCAAGGCCATGCTTGAGGACATTGCCATCCTCACCGGCGGCACCGTGATCAGCGAGGACCTGGGTGTCAAGCTGGACGGCGCCACCCTCAAGGACCTGGGCACCGCCAAGAAGGTCACCCTGGACAAGGACAACACCACCATCGTCGACGGCGGCGGCTCCCGTCAGGCCCTGGAAGGCCGCGTGCGCACCATTCGCGCCCAGATCGAGGAGACCACCAGCGACTACGACCGCGAGAAGCTCCAGGAGCGCCTGGCCAAGCTGATCGGCGGCGTGGCGGTGATCAACGTCGGCGCGGCCACCGAGACCGAGATGAAGGAAAAGAAGGCCCGCGTGGAAGACGCCCTGAACGCCACCCGCGCGGCCGTGGCAGAGGGCATCGTGCCCGGCGGCGGCGTGGCCCTGCTGCGCTGCGTTGAGGCGGCCGACAAGGTTCGCGACAAGGTCAAGGGCGAGGAGAAAACCGGCGCGGACATCGTCAAGCGCGCCCTGGAAGAGCCTCTGCGCCAGATCGCCATGAACGCCGGCAAAGAAGGCTCCATCGTGGTGGAGAAGGTGCGGACCATGAAGGGCTCCGAAGGCTACAACGCCCAGACCGACACCTACGAGGACCTGTACAAGGCGGGCGTCATCGACCCCACCAAGGTCACCCGTTTCGCCCTGCAGAACGCCGCTTCCGTGGCCAGCCTGCTGCTGACCACCGAGTGCATGATCGCCGAGAAGCCCAAGGATGACAAGGGCGGCCCGGCCATGCCCGGTGGCATGGGCGGCGGCATGGGCGGTATGGGCGGCATGGGCGGCATGTACTAGGCCGACCAGCTCAACCCAAGCGACCCACAAGCCCCCGCTCCCCCGGAGCGGGGGCTTTCTTTGTCCACCGACAATCCGCCTTCCCGGCGCCGCCCCGCTCCCCCAAGCGGGGCTTTGTTTGTTTTGCTGGGTGGTTGACATCCGCCTCGCCATGGGGCATAATTTAAATCGAGCGCTTGCTCTATTTTTATGGCCCGCCAAGGAGGCGTCATGAAGCACCCGTCCCCCCTACCCGATACCGCCCCGCCAGATTCCGGCCTGGTGTCCGCCGCGGCCCGCGACCCCGAACGCACCGCCCGCAAGCAGGAGCAGATCGCCCAAGGGGCCTGCAAGGTTTTTTTCGCCAAGGGTTTCCACCGCACCACCATCCGGGAGTTGGCCCTGGCCTGCGGCATGTCCATGGGGCAGCTCTACCACTACATCTCCAGCAAGGACGACGTGTTGTTTTTGGTCTACCAGCACATGCAGCGGCTGTGGCGGGAGCATCTGGAGGGCGCGGGCCTGGATGAGATGCCCGACCCCCGCCAACGCCTGGAGCGGGCCCTGGCCTCCACCATGGAGTTCATGGAGCGCCACCACGAGCTGTTTTTGTTCGTGTACACCGAGACCAAATACCTGGAGCCCCGCCATTTGCGCCAGGTGCTGGCCAGCGACGACCAGGGGGTGGTGGGTCTGTGGCGCAAGCTGTTGGACGGCCTGAAGCCTGCCCTGGACCGGGAGTTGGCCGCCAACCTCATCGCCTTTTTGCTTGTGTTCCCGGTGCTGCGCGGCTGGAACCTGGACCGGGCCCGGCGGGAAATAAATCTGCGGGAAACGGTGAGCTTCGTGTTGCGGGGTCTGGGCCTTGAGACCCGGCCGGAGGAGGGGCATGGAGGCAAAACAAGCTGAGGCCAAAGCGCCGGCCAGCACGGCCCGGCTGAAAGAACTCATGGCCGGCTATTACCATCGCTTGCAACAAGCGGCCACGGACCCGGGGCAAAAGGTGGCCTGGTGCAGCAGCATCGGGCCGGCCGAACTATTACTCGCCCTTGGCTTCAAAGTATATTTCCCGGAGAACCACGGCGCGGCCCTGGGGGCCAGCCGCATGGCCGGCCAAACCATCCCCCTGGCCGTGGCCGCCGGCTATTCCCCGGAGATATGCTCCTATCTCACCAGCGACATCGGGGCCCACCTGGCCGGGATCACCCCCCTCACCGCCTCCCATGGCCTGGCCGAGATCCCCCGCCCCGACGTCCTGGTTTTCAACAACAACCAATGCCGGGAAGTGCAGGACTGGTTCATGTACTACGCCCGGCTGTGGGGGGTCCCCATGTTGGGCGTCAACTCCCCCCGGGTGCTGGGCCAGGTCAAGCCCTCCCATGTGGCCGATGTGGTCAGCCAGTTGCAAGAGTTGGCCGGAGCCTTGGAGGACATCGCCGGTCAACGCCTGGACCCGGCCCGCCTGGAAAGGGCGGTGGGGCTCTCGCGCCGCTGCACCGACCTCTGGCAACGGGTGCTGGAGCTGTCGGCCCGGCGGCCCGCCCCCCTGAGCTTTTTCGACCATTGCATCCACATGGCCCCGGCGGTGGTGCTGCGCGGCGCGCCGGAAGCGGTGGAATACTACGAAGCGCTCCTGGGCGAGTTGGAACAAGACCCGGCCCGGGCCGCGGTGCCCGGCGAACGCTGGCGGCTCTACTGGGACGGCATGCCGGTCTGGGGCCGTTTGCGCATGCTCAGTGACACCCTGGGCGGGCTGGGCGCGGCGGTGGTGGCCTCCACCTATTGCAACTCCTGGCTGTTCCCCGCCCTGGACCCCCGGGACCCCTGGGACTCCATGGCCCGGGCCTCCCTGGAGTGCTTCAACGTGCGCGACGAGGAGTTCAAACAAGCCTACCTGTTGCGCTGGGCCCGCTTGTGCGGCGTCCAGGGCATCATCTTCCACGACGCCCGCACCTGCCCCTACAACACCAACAGCCGTTTCGGCCTGCCCCGGCGTCTGCGGGAAGGCCAGGGCATACCCTCTCTGGTGCTGGATGGCGACCTCAACGACCTGCGCTGCTTCAGCGACGAACAGGCCCGCACCAACCTGGAGGCCTTTGTGGAGCAGTTGGCCCAGGCCTAATTGCGCGCCGCGGACTCCTCGGGCGAGGCCACGCTCACCAGCAGCCCGTTGCAGTCTGGGCAATACTCGGGCAGGCGCACCGTCTCGTCGTGGTACACCCGGGTGGGGCGCACCCGGTCCAGGAATTTCTTGGCCTCTTCCCAGGCCGCCTCGGGGCTGTAGTCCACCGCCGCCAGTTGCAGCGATTGCAACACCTGGCCGTCGGTGGTGTGCTGCGCCACGGTCATCACCTCGGGGATGCCCCCCTCCTCGCCGAACACGGTGATGGTGGCCAGGCCGCCCAGGCCGTCGTAGGCCGAATTCAGCGATCCGTGGCGGCAGGTGGACACCGGAATCTGGGGGTCGTTGACGTACTCTCCCACCGCATGGGCCAGGTCGTGGGGATCGCCGAGGTTGTGCTCGCTGTCCTGGGCCCACTGGGAAAAAGGCCCGGAGGCCACCGGCACCGGCAGCACCTCCACGTTCATCTCCCTGAGAAAATGCATCAGATACCAGTTCTGCTTGGCCTGACGGCGATATTCGGCCAGGCTGGCCCCGCTGGAGGGCCGCTTGTATATGGCCTGCCAGTCGCCGAAGGAAAACACCGGCAGACGCACCGTGTCGTGACCCTGGGCCACGAAGCGCCGGGCCAGGTCGCGGGAGCTGTTGATTACCTGACTAAGTTCCAATTTGCCCTCCACCTAGGAATCATTTGCATAATTTTGCACCTTAAGCGGGCAGGGGTCAAGGGACTCTTGCGCTGGGGCGCCGGGCGGGGTATTGCTGAGATCAACCCCAGCCCAAGCGGAGAATCCGTGAGTCTTCATCGTTTGCCCCAGCCCCTGCCGGTCAGCCCCGAGGGCAGCCGTTTCGCCCGCCGGGCCTGGTGGCGGGGTTTTGAGCTGATCCCCGGAGTTACCCTCAAGGCCACGGCCAGGGTGCGCCCTTCCCTGGCCGCCGGCGGCGGCTCCTGGCGGCTCCTGGCCTCCTTGGCCTGGGCCGCCTCGGCCTCCCTGGCCCTGCACCCCCGCCTCAACTTTTTCACTTTTTGGGGCCGCCTGGCGTGGGCCGGCTGGCCTCCCCGGGTGGCGGTGGTGCTGAAAAACGGCGACGCCTCCTGCGACATGGTGGTGGTCAGCGGGGCCCACCTCATGGAGTTGGACGCCCTGGAAGACCTCCTGCGCGGCCGCCGGGGGGCCCTGGGCCTGCCCGGCTGGCGGGGCCGGATGCGCCAGGCCCTGCCCGTGGCGTGCTACTGGGCCGAGCGCCTGAGCGGCTCCTTTGCCAAGGACTACGCCCGGCGCAACGCGCCGCTGTTCATCAGCATGGTGGGGCTAAAGGGCATCGAGGAGGCCTCTTTCACCCCGGCCCACTCCATGGCCCTGTACCCGGGCCCGCTTGAAAATGGCCGCCTGCCCCTGGTGCTGTGCTTCAACCACCAGTTGGCCAACGCCCGGCCGGTGGGCCGCCTACTGGTGAGCATCAAGGGGCTGCTGGAGTGAGCCCGGCTTCGCCAGCCACCGGAGGTTTCGTGACCGGGATGTGGTTTGCATCCAGCCCCGGCGCAGCCGGGCTAAAAGGCCTCCCTGAGAGCCGCCTTGACCTTGGCCAAATCCGGCTTGAGCTCCTGGGCCAAAAGCAGCTTGCCGGTTTTGTCCAGCACCAATACCGCCGGGGTGCCTATGACGTCATAGGCGTCGGCCAGGGGCAGGGAATCCTTGGGGCCCATATCCATGAGCCAGGGCTGGGGCAGGCCTTCCCGCTGGGCATAGCCCTTCACCGCCGGGGTCATGGCCTTGCCGTCGGTGTTGACGAAAAGCATCACCAGGGGGTTGCCTTCCAGGCTTTGGGCCAGGGACAGCAGATGGGGGATTTCGGTGCGGCAGTGGGGGCAGCTCACCGACCAATAGACGATCACCGCCGCCTTGTCCTTGACCAGATCGGCCAGGCGGTGTTGCGCCCCTTGGGTGTCGGGCAGGGTGATTTGGGCCAGGGGCGCTCCCGGTCCCACCAGGGCGGCGGCGGGGACGGCCAGGCAAAGGGCTATAATCAGGCTTAAAATTACGGGGATTCGCACGGCGGCTCCTAATACTGAGGCTTTTTTCCACTTTATCAGAGGCACGGTGCGGGGGCCAGGAGGTAGTAATGATCGAGATCAGTGGGCACGGTCCGGTGACCCGTTTCAAGATGGGCCGGGAACTAAACGGCCAGGTCATGTATTGGTGCGCCGCCTATTTGGTGGAGGACGTGCTCATCGACAGCGGCTGTGTGCACACCGCCGGGGAACTGGCCCGGGCCCTGGAGGGCCGGGGGGTGCGGGCGGTGGTGAACAGCCACCACCACGAGGACCACATCGGGGGCAACGCCATCCTAGCCGAGCGGCTGGGGGTGGAGCTGTTCGCCCCCGCCGCCGCCCTGGAGCGCCTGGCCTCGCCCGACCAAGAGCTTTACCCCTACCAGATGCTCATGTGGGGCCCGGCCCCACCCAGCCGCCCCCAACCCCTGGGGACCCAGGTGCGCACCGCCAGCTATTGCCTGGAGGTGATCCCCGCCCCGGGCCATACCGACGACCTGGTGGTGTTCCACGAGCCCGAGCAGGGTTGGGCCTTTGTCAGCGACCTGTGGGTGGCTCCCCGCCAAAAAACTAGCCGGGACCACGAGAACAGCCGGCAAATTTTGGCATCCCAAAAAGCCCTGGCCGCCCGCGAGCCCAAGGTGATGTTCACCGGCATGGGCGACGTGGTGGCCCCCGCCGGTCCGGCCCTGGCCGAGAGCATCGCCTGGCTGGAAGAGATGGCCCGGAAAGTGGCGGAGCTGGCCGTGAGGGGCATGGAGCCCCCGGACATGGTCAAGGAGTTGTTTGAACGAGAAAGCAGCCTCATGGCCCTTACCCAGAACCAGCTCTCATATGAAAACTTCCTGCGCTCGCTGCTCAAGGGAGCTTGAGCCCGGGGGCCCGGGGGGTTTAAAGTAGGTAGTCAGCAGGCGTTGCCCGCACGCGCGCCGGGGGCCCATTGCCCCAGTAACCGGGAGGGGAAGCATGAGATCCTTCGTCAAGCACCTGTCTGTTTTGGCTGTTATGGGAGCGTTGGCCCTGTGCCTGGCCGGGAGCGCCCTGGCCGCCGCCACCGCCGAACTCATCGCCCAGGGCGACGCGCTCTACGCCCAGCGGGCCGATTTGGCCAAGGCCAAGGAGGCAGCGGGGCTATACGCCCAGGCCCTGGCCCAGGACCCCAAGAGCGAGGCGGCCGCCTGGAAGCTCGCCCGGGCCCAGTACTGGGTGGGCTCCCACGTGCCCAAGGAGCAGAAGCTCGCGGTGTTCCAACAGGGAGTGGACGCGGCCAAAAAGGCCATCGCCGTCAACCCCAAGAGCCTGCCCGGCCACTACTGGCTGGGGGTCAACTACGGAGTCTACGGCAGCGCCAAGGGGGTGATGGAGAGCCTGTCGTTGGTGGACCCCATCAAGAAGGAGATGGCCACGGTCATCGAGATGGACCCCAACTACGAGGCCGGAGGGCCCTACCGGGTGCTGGGCCGGCTGTACTTCAAGCTGCCCGGCCTGTTTGGCGGCGACAACGACAAGGCCATCGCAAACCTGAAGACCGCCGTGGCCAAAGGCCCCCAGCGCTATTTGAACCACATCTACCTGGCCGAGGTCTATTTTGACGAAGACAAGGATCACGAGGCCAACCAACTGCTCAAGGCGGTGATCGCCGGGCCGGTGGAGCCGGGGTACGGGCCCGAGGACGCCGAGTGGAAGGCCCAGGCCAAAAAGATGCTGAAAGGCAAATAAGGCCTCAGGTTTGTCCAAGCCGGGCCGGCCCAGGCGGGCCGGCCCGCCCTGCTTTATGCGAGAAAAAATGCCCCAGCGACCCGTGGTTGACATGGCCGCCTGCACCATGTGCGAGGGATGCCTGGATCTGGCCCCCCGGGTGTTCAAGCTGAACCAGGCCGGCGGCTACATAGAGGTGGCCGAGATGGATACCTACCCGCCGGAGGTGAACGAAGCCGTGGCCGACTGCCCGGCCGACGCCATATCTTGGGAGGAAAGGCCATGAAACGCTGGCGCTGCGCGGTGTGCGGATATGTGCACCAAGGCAAGCGGCCCCCGGAGAAATGCCCCCAGTGCGGGGCGGACATGAACCGCTTCGTGCTGCTGGAGCCCCTGCCCCCGGAGCTGGAGGAGCTGGTGCGGGCGGCCTTTGCCGGCGAGGCCAAGGCCGCCGCCCGCAACCAGGCATTCGCCCGCCAAGCGGCCAAGGAGGGACTCACCCAGGTGGCCGCACTGTTCAAGGCGGTGGCCGAGGCCGAGGCGGTGCATGCCAAGGAGATGCTTAACTACCTGGAAGGGGTGGTGGGCGACACCGAGGCCAACCTGAGGGCCGCCTTCGAGCACGAGCTGGCCGCCAAGGCCGAGCACTACCCGCCCATATTGGCCGCGGCGGTGGGGGCCAAGCGGCCCGACCTGGAGTGGTCCCTGGTGCGGGCCCGGGACGTGGAGGCCCGCCACGCCGAGCTTTACAAGCGGGCCCTGGCGGCCCTGGCCGGGGACCGGGAGGTCACCTACTACGTGTGCGAGGTCTGCGGCTACGTGTTCGAGGACAGCACCCCGGATGCCTGCCCGGTGTGCCGCAGCGGGCGGGACGAGTTTAAACGGATAGGGTGAGCCGCTCGGGCCGCTCCCGGCGGCGGCCCAGGGAAAGCCAACGCCCCGGCAGCACCAACAGCCACAGGGCGGGCAGGCCCATCAGGGCGTCGCGCAACGCGGCCTGGAAGCCCGCCGGGTGATCGCCCTGGCCCGGGAAGCAGCCGCAGTCGAAGCCCGCTCCAGTGAAACCGGCGTAGATCATCAGGCCGGTGAAAAAGGCCAAAAGCAGCGCCGCCCACAGGGCCGCCGCCCGGGTGGCCAGACCCACCAACAGGCACAGCCCCACCACCAGTTCCAGCCAGGCCAAGAGCACGCTGCCCGGGTTCACCAGGCCCAGGGGGATTAGGTCGTAGCGGGCCACCGCCGCCGCGAAGGTGGCCGAGTCCCACACCTTGTCGTGGGCCGCCCACAGGAAAAGCCCCGCCAAAAAAAGCCGGCAGGCCAAGGAGATAAGCTCGCCCAGGCTTCTCATGGCCGGTTCCTCCGGGGGCTCTTAACCGGCAGGCCGGCCCGTTTCCAGTCCGTTAGGCCTCCCTGCATCACATATACCTTTGGCAAGCCCTGGCCGCGCAGGAACTGGGCCACCTGGGCTGCGGGCCAGCGGCTAAGGTAACGGCCATAGACCACCACCGCCGGGGCCTCGCGCAGGGTGGGCTCCAGCAGGGGCCAGAGCAGCTTGATCTCCTCGGGGTAGAGGTTCACCGCCCCGGCGGCCCGTTCGCTTTTGTAGTCGCCGGGGTCGCGGGCGTCCACCAAGACGGCCCCCTCTTTTTGCAGCTCGACCGCCTGGACCAGGTCCACGGCCTGCCACTGGGGCTCGGCCATATGGCTGGGAAGCCATCCGATGCCCTGGGGCGTCAGCAGGTTGAACACCAGACCAGCCGCCGCAGCGACGATAATCATAACCATGCAAGACAAAAGAACATATGACGATCGTTCGCGGGTCAAGGGGCTTTCTCCCATAAGTTCGCCGTCCAGTTTACCCCCCCTCCCGCCGCCGCCGCAAGCGCTGAGGTGGCAAAGATTATCATTTTAATTTGTCAAGCAACCACAATGGTGCTATCTTCTCCGGTTATTAATCGTGCAAATTGATTTGCTCGGCGGGTTCACACACGGAGGTGAGCGGCATGAAAATGCGGCTGGTGATCATCCTGGTGTTGTCCCTGGCCCTCGGCTTGGCCGGAGCCTGTGGCGGCGGCGGTGGCGGTGGCGGCAACTCTCTCAGCAAAGACGATATAATCATCATGCTGGGCAACTCCATCACCCATAGGGGCGACTGGGCTGGCTTGTTCCCCGACAACACCATTCTCAACTACGGCAAGGACGGCGACCTTACCAGCGGCATGCTTTCGCGCTTGAGTTCAGCCTTGAGCAAGGGCCCCAAGGTGATCTGCATCATGGGGGGCATCAACGACATAATCCGGGGAATCTCGGTAGCCACGGCCTACTCCAACCTGCGCCAGGTCGTGGTGCGCTCCAAGGCCGCCGGGGTCATCGTCATCGTGCAGTCCACCCTGCACACCGGCGCTGGCTACCCCAACTCGGCCAGCATCAACGTCAAGGTCAGCCAGCTCAACGAGCTTTTGTCGGCCCTGGCCAGCGAGCAGAGCGCGACCTGGCTCAACCTGAACAGCTCCATGGCCGCCGACGGCTATCTCAAGGTCGAATTTCTTCTTAGCGACAACCTGCACCTCAACGGCGACGGGTACGTCCACTGGGCCGACCGCCTCAACAGCGCCCTGCCCTAGCACACAAAGCGTCAAAAGCATCGCCCCGGCCAAATTTGGCCGGGGCGTTTTGTTTTTCACGAAAGGGCGATGCCTGGCAAGTCTTGCGGGCGCCCCCCGGATTAGCGCTTGTACATGGAGTTGATTAGCTCCTTGTAGGTCTCGTTGATGTACTTGCGTTTGACTTTCATGGTGGGGGTCACCTCGCCGTCCTCTTCCAGGAGCTTCTTGGGCAGGATGGTGAAGCGCTTGATCTGCTCCACCCGGGCCAGAGTCTTGTTGACGTTCTCGATCTCCTGGCCGATGAGGGCGACCACCTCCTTGGCTTTGGTCAGGCTGGCGTAGGTGGTGAAGGGTATCTTGTTGTCCTGGGCGTACTTGAACACGTTGTCTTCGTCGATGAACACCAGGGCGCTGACGAATTTGCGCTGATCGCCGATTATCACCGCGTCGTTGATGTAGGGGCTGAACTTGAGCTTGTTCTCCAGGTACTGGGGGGCGATGTTCTTGCCGCCGCTGGTGATGATGAGGTCCTTCTTGCGGTCGGTGATGGTCAGATAGCCCCGTTCATCCAGCTCGCCCACGTCGCCCGAGTGCAGCCAGCCGTCCACCAGGGTTTCGGCGGTGGCCTCGGGGTTGCGGTAGTAGCCCAGGAACACGTTTTCGCCCTTGACCAGGATCTCGCCGTCGGGGGCGATCTCCACCTGGACCCCGGGCACCGCCGGCCCCACGTTGTCGGCCTCGATGATGTCGCCGTGGTGAATGGAGGTGGGGCCGGTGTCCTCGGTCTGGCCGTAGACCTGCCTCAGCGGAAGGCCGATGGCGTGGTAGAACCTGAGCACATCCGGGCTGATGGGAGCCGCGCCGCTCACCGCCAAGCGCACCCGCTCCAGGCCCAGGCGCTCCTTGAGCTTCTTGAACACCGCCAAATGGGCCAGGGAGAAGGCCATGCCCAGCAGGGTGCCCACCCCCTGCTCGCTGAGGCGGGCCGTTGCCCTGCGCCGCCCGATCTTGAGCGCCAGGCCGAAGACCAGGCGCTTGAACCAGGTGGCGTCCTTCATCTTGATGAAAATGGAGCTGGAGTATTTTTCCCAGATGCGGGGCACTGCGAAGAACACGGTGGGGCTCACCTCCACCACGTTTTCGGTGACCGTATCGGTATTCTCAATAAAATTGATGGTGTACATGAAGCGCAGGTGCATGTACACCGAGAACATGCGTTCGGCGATGTGGCTGAGAGGCAAAAAGGAGAGCAGCTCGTCTTCCTGATACACGGGGATGGCCTCGGCCAGGGCCTTGGTGGTCCACAACACGTTGTTGTGACTGAGCATGGCTCCCTTGGGCGGGCCGGTGGTGCCGCTGGTGTATATAAGCAGGGCCAGGTCGTCGGGCCCCCGGGAAGCCAGGCGCTGCTCGAACAGGCCCGGGTTGGCCGCGTCGTGCTCCCGCCCCAGGGCCAAAAGCTCTTCAAAATCCATGACCATGGGATCGGAGAAGTGGCGCAGCCCCTCGGTGTCGATGACCACGATCTTGCTCAGGTTGGGGCAGCCGTCGCGCACTTCCAGGGCCTTGTCCAGTTGCTCCTCGTCCTCGACGATGTAGACCTTGGCCTGGGAGTGGCTCAGGATGTAGCCGCACTCCTCGGCGGCGTTGGTGGTGTAGATGCCGGTGGTGGCCCCTCCGGCGGCCATGGTGCCCAGATCGGCATATAGCCACTCGGGCCGGTTTTCGCCGATCACGTCCACGGTGTCGCCCGGCTCCACCCCCAGGGCGGCCAGGCCCATGGCCGTCTGGCGCACTTTTTCGCCGTAGGTGTTCCAAGAGATGTCGCGCCAGAGCCCGAACTCCTTCACCCGCATGGCTGTGCGCTCTCCCAGGAGCTGCACCCGCTGGAATAGAAGCTGGGGGATGTTGGCGATGCCAGCCTCGTTGCCGGCGGCGGCGGGGGCGGTCATCTCTTGTCTCCCTTTCGGAATTAGGTGGGGCTTGCTCCCGTGCCGCGGGGCTTGCGCCGGCGGCGCCTTCGGCGGCGGCGTTTTTCGCCGCCCGCGCCCGCGCCGGGGCCGGGGCGGTTCTGGCCGTCCAGGTCCCAGCCCAGGAATCCGGCCAGGTCGCAGGCCAAGGGGTAGTAGCCCTTGGTGACCACTTTTTTGGGCATCCCCTGCCCGGGTGAAGCCAATGTGACAAAACCCATGAGGCCGGCGATCTGGCAGGCCCGCTCCATCACCCGTTTGGCGAAAGCCACCGGCTCGGCCACGGCGGGCAAGGCCTGGCGCATCCAAAGGGCCCACTCGGAGCGGCCCTTACGGTCGGGGGTGAACTCCTGTTCCTGGGCCTGGCTCTCCAGGACCGGCCAGAACAGCAGGCACAGCACCACCGCCTCCTCAACGTCGCGTCCGTTGGCCAGGGCCTGGTCCACCTGGGCCAGCAGTTTCCTGGCCCGGGCCCGTTGCGGGCTATCCTGGGGTCCGTAATAGGGCTCCAGGGTGGGCAACAGGCTGTAGAGCACCCCGGTCTGGTGAGCCAGCTCCAGCCAGGCGGCGGCGGCCCCGCCCTTGAGGTCGCGCAGCAGTTCGTCCCTCACCCGGCTGGTGGGGCATAGCGACAATTCCCCCCGGTGGGCTTGCACTGCGGCCAGGGTGTCCGGGGTCAGGGTGAAGCCGGTGCGGGCGGCGTGGCGCACCGCCCGAAGCACCCGCACCGGGTCCCGGCGGAAGCGCACGTCCGCGTTGCCCACCGCCCGGATGCGCCCGGCCTTGAGGTCGGCCAGGCCGTCCGCGTAGTCCACTATGCTGTAGTCGGCGATGTTGTAAAACAGGGCGTTGATGGTCAGGTCGCGGCGCAGGGCGTCCTCGGCCGGGGTGCCGAAGGTGTTGTTATCGCAGAGCACATCACCTTCTTCGTCCTCGGCGGGCCGGCGGAAGGTGCTTACCTCGATGATCTTGCCGCCGCGAAAAAACACCTGGATCAGCCGGAAGCGCTTGCCGATAATGCGGCTGTTGCGGAACAGGTGGCGCACCTCGGAGGGATGGGCGTCGGTGGCCACGTCGAAGTCCTTGGGCTTGCGCCCCAGGAGAACGTCGCGAACCCCTCCACCCACCAGATAGGCCAAGAAGCCATGGGTGTGCAGACGATAGAGCACCTTCAAGGCGTCACTGTCGATGGCCTTGCGGCTGATGGTGTGCTCCGCCCGTGGAATAATGGTGGGCTGGGGCATATTGTTTTCAGAGGCTTGAATGACGGACAAACTCACTGACGCTTCCGGGTGGGGGGTGCCTCGAACTATGTTTTGCGCTATCATCATATAGCACGATTTGTCTAAAATAAAGAGGCAATTCGCGATCTTCGCCATCGGGAAAGGTTTTTGCCCTTGCTCGCGCCATCAGAGTATGTGCCAAGCGCCCGCGCTGCCGCCAGCGCTGGGGCCAAAGTGCTCTTGAAACTCTGGGGTCAGGGCCTGCGGGTGCAAAACAAGCAGCGCTTCGACTACGTGACCGACGCTGATTTAGCCAGTGAAAAGGCGGTCTTGGCCACCATCGGCCGGCTTTGTCCGGGCCAGGCCATCCTCTCGGAAGAAACCCCGGCGGACCTTGCCCAGGCCCAGGCCGGGCAAGGCCCCTTGTGGGTGGTGGACCCCCTGGACGGAACCACAAATTATATCCACGGGTTCCCGCATGTGGCCGTGAGCGTGGCCCTGCTTGAAGAGGGCCGCCCAGCGGTGGGGGTGGTGCTGGACGTCACCAAAGACGAGGAGTTCGTGGCCTGGCGGGGCGGAGGGGCCTGGCTGAACGGCCGGCGCCTGGCCGTGGCCGACATGCCGGCCCCGGAGCAGGCCCTGTTCATGACCGGCTTCCCCTTTCGCAACAAGGAGTTGCTGGACCCCTACCTGGAGCTCTTCCGCGACATCTTCACCCAGAGCGCCGGGGTGCGCCGCGCCGGTTCGGCGGCCCTGGATCTGGCCTACGTGGCCGCCGGCCGGGGGCAGGGCTTTTGGGAGATGGGGCTCAAACCCTGGGACATGGCCGCGGGCATCTTGCTGGTGGAGGAGGCCGGGGGATTGGTCAGCGATTTCCTGGGAGGCCCGGAGGCCTTGTGGAGGGGCGACATAGTAGCCGCCGCCCCGGGGCTGCACGGGTGGATGCAGGGGCTCTGCGCCAGGCGTTTCCCTGATATTACGGAACCATAGGGGTTAACCGCTGCCGCCCCAGATATCCTCCCAGCCGGGAGCGCAGAGATCCAACTCCTCGATTTTTTTGTCTTCCTTGGTCTTTTTGTAAATACAAAAATCGCAAGTGAAGTTAGGCCACATGTTGGCCGCCGCGATATCCAGGCAAAAGACGTAATGGGGGCACTCGAAGTTTCGGTCTCCCACGTGGTTGCGCGGATTTGCATCATCTGGCAGGTACAAGATAGGCTCACTCCGGAAAGGGAATTTCCACTTTACGGCTAGCTGGGCGAAGCTAGCATGTTTTAGGGCGGGAGGCAAGCCTTGCAAGGGGTTGGGGGCCAAGTTTTGGCCCATGTGGACATGGACGCCTTTTACGCCGCCGTGGAGCGGCTGGACCGGCCCCAATTGGCCGGCCAGCCCATCATCGTGGGCGGAGGCAAAAGGGGCGTGGTTTCCGCCGCTTCCTACGAGGCCCGCCGCTTCGGGGTGCGCTCGGCCATGCCCATGTACGAGGCCCGCGCCCGCTGTCCCCAAGGCGTGTTCTTGCCGCCGCGCATGGAGCGCTACCAGCAGATCAGCCGCCGGGTCATGGAGGTGCTGGCCGGCTTCAGCCCCCTGCTGGAGCCGGTGAGCGTGGACGAGGCCTTCCTGGACCTCGGCGGCACCGAGCGCCTGTGGGGGCCGCCGGCCCAGGCCGGGCGGGCCATCAAGCAAGCCGTTGGCGATGTCACCGGCCTCACCTGCTCGGTGGGCATCGCCCCGGTGCGTTTTTTGGCCAAGATCGCCAGCGACCGCGACAAACCCGACGGCCTCACCGTGGTGGCGGACATGGAGGCCTTTTTGGCCACGGTTAGCCTGGGCGAGGTGCCCGGGGTGGGGGCCAAGGCCCGCCAGCGTCTGGGGGAGATGGGGCTCACCCGCCTGGTGGAGCTCAGGGCCCTGGGGCCGGAGCGCCTGGAGCGGGTGCTGGGGGTCTTTGGCCAGCGGCTGTGGGAGCTGGCCTGGGGCCGGGACCCCAGCGGAGTCACTCCCACCCGGGAGGTCAAAAGCGTCAGCAACGAGCTCACCCTGGAGGTGGACACCGGCGACCGGGAGCTTTTAGGAGCCCATCTGCTGGGCCTGAGCCAAAAGGTGGCCCGCCGCCTGCGCCGAAAAGGGCTGCGCGGGCGCACCGTGACCCTGAAGCTCAAGCACCGCGACCACCGCCTGGCCACCCGCAGCGCCACCCAGGCCCGGCCCACCGATGCCGCCGAAGAAATCTTCGCGGCGGCCCGGGAGCTGCTGAACGCCTACGCCACGCCCGGGCCCTTTCGGCTCATCGGGGTGGGGGTCACCGGACTGCTCGCCGCCGATGAGGGGCAGGGAGACTTGTTCGGGGCCGAGGCCTCGGGCCGCCGCCAAGCCCTGGGCCGGGCCGAAGACGCCATCGTGGCCCGTTTCGGGGAGGCGGCCATCACCCGGGCCGGCCATATGTCCGCCTCACAGGCTCCCCTGGACCGCGCGGCATCCAAGGGGCATAATAAAGACAAACCCGAATAGAGAGCCGCCCCGGCAGGGGCGTGCAGGCCTCAGGGGTAGGCGGCGAGTTTGCCGCGCCAAGGAGACGCCCATATATGCCCAGCTTTGCCCAGACTCACAACCGGGTCACCACCTATTATGTCCTGCAGGACAAGCAGGACATCCTCCAGCAACTGGCGCACGCCGCCCGCTGGAAAAAGCCCGTGCTCATCGTGCCCGCCCTGGCCAGCGAATTCACCGATCCGGAAAACCGCCCGGTGTTCGAAAACATCGTGGAGGAGTTGGCGGGAGCCAAGTACCTGGCCCATGTAATCTTCGGCCTGGACCAGGCCAGCGAGGACGACGTGCGCCTGTGCATCAATATCTGCCAGGAGCGCGGGCTCAACAACTACATCATCCAGTGGAACGACGGCCCGGCGGTTAGCGGAATCTACAAGATGCTGGAGGAGGACGGCGGCTTCGACCTCTCCCGCCGGGGCAAGGGGCGCAACGTGTTCATGGCCTTCGGGGTGGCCATGGCCCTGGGGGCCACCTGCGTGGGCCTGTTGGACGCGGACATCAAGACCTTTCAGCGCCGCCAGTTGGACCGTCTCTTCTATCCGGTGTTGGTGCATAACTATGCCTTCTCCAAGGCCTTCTACGCCCGCTGGAACGGCCAGCGCCTCTTTGGGCGGGTCAAGCGCCTGCTTTTGGACCCCCTGCTGCTGGCCCTGAAGCGCAAGTTCAGCGAAGGCAGCGAAGAGAAGATGCTCAGGCTGGTGGACTTCCTGTTGAGCTTCGACTACCAGCTCTCCGGCGAGGTCTGCCTGGACATGTGGCTGCTCAGAAAGATGCGCTATTCCCTGGACTGGGGAGTGGAGATATTCACCCTCATCGAGGTTTACCGCAAGGCCTCCCACGTGGCCCAGGTGGAGTTCACCCGCAAGAGCTTTGACCACAAGCACCAGCGGGTGAGCACCGACGACCCCAAGAGCGGGCTGCACAAGATGTCCCTGGACATCATCCAGACCCTGCTGCACGCGCTGATCGTGGAGGAGGGCCTGGAGGTGGGCGAAGAGTTCTTCCGCGACCTGGCGCTCACCTACGAGTCCATCGCCGAGGAGATCATCAAGAAATACTCGGACAACGCCGAGTTCAATAACCTCAAGTACGACCGCGACACCGAGGAGAAAATGGTCTACGAGGTGCTCTCCCGGGCCATCGTGCAGACCGGGGATCATCTGACCGCCCCCTCCCACATCGCGGAAAAGATGCTGCGCTTCACCGCTTCCCACGAGGAATTCAAACCCTTCGTGGAGCAGGGCCTGCAACAGACCATCCTGCGCCTGGAGGAAAGGCTCAGGGAGGAGTCCCTGGAAGTGCGCCACCTGCCCTCCTGGGAGCGCATCCTTTGGAAGCTGCCCGAGGTGTCGGCCAATATCGTGAACGCCTTGGAGGAAGACAAGCAACGATTCAAATAGAGCAGCCGCGCACCAGCGCGACCTTGCCTCGCCCCGCCCGGTTTCCGGACGGGGCGCCCCTCATATAGACCCGAAAGGATTTCAAGTGGCCAACGATTACGACGAACTTACCGTGCACTACGAAGAAGACGGCCAGGTCCTGGTGGAGGAGTTGGACAAGCAGATACTCAACAAGGGCCTGTGGACCACGGTGCTTTTCCTCTACCGCGAGCGCAACAAAAAGACCGGCGAGTTCGGCCCGCCCAAGGCCGGCCTGCGCCGCTACCAAAAGGTGGGGGGCTACTTCAAAAAGCGCGACGCCATCAACCTGAGCGAAAAGACCACCCCGGAGTTGATGGCCAAGCTCAAGGAATGGTTTCAGCTCTAGGAGCGACCCCTCAGGGCTATAATGGCCTGCCCGAGGTTTGTTTTTTATAGGTGGGGAGGGGGCAGTGCTGCTGGAGCTTTCCAATGCCTGGGTGGAACTGGGCCGCTTGAGCGAGTGGGGGCCGGCGAGCCGGCTCGAAGCCGCCGGGCGGCGAGTGCATATCTTCGGCCGCCCCGGCTGGCGGGTGGACTACGGCCGCCTGGACTACGACGACGACCCCGTTGCCGTGGACCGGGCGCTGGAAGAGGCCCTGGCCGCCTGGCTGGCCGACCCCGCCCGCCTGCCCCAGATGGCCGCCCTGTCCGGGGCCTATCTGATCCTGGTGTGCAACGGGGATGCCCTGGAACAGGTGCTAACCTCCGACGAGCTGGGCAACACGGTGTACTGGTGGACCCGGGACGGCCGCCTGATTATCAGCGACGACTGGCGGAGCTTCGCCGCCGGACGGGACCTCTTGTCCTGGGAGGCCTACGACCCGGAGCAGTTGGCCTGGTTCAGCCGCAAGAAGACCTGCGCCCCGGGCCGCACTTACTTGAAGGGGCTCAACCGCCTGAGCGCCGCCACGGTGTACGCGGCGGAGGGCGCGGCCCTGCGCCCGGCGGCGGCGGTGTGCCCCGATCCGCCGGCCGATGGGCGGGCTTTCACCTGGGACGACCTCTACGCGGTGGTGGGCCGCCGCCTGGGGGCGGGGCCCTACAGCCTGTGCTATTCCACGGGCATCGACAGCCACTATCTGCTCATGAGCCAAAAAGAGCGCATAGAGCAGATACTCACCATCTATTACACCGCCCCCTACCAGGACCAGGAGCGCAGCCTGGAGGCCAGCGCCGCCCTCATAAACAGCCTGGCCCAGGGCAAGCCCTACCAGCCGGTGGGGGTGGATTTTCACGACCCGGCCAACCGCGAGTATTTAAACGACGCGGTGGACCACGACCCCTTCGCGGCCCACCACTCCTGCTCCATGTACCAGGCCTTCCGCGCGGCATCCTGCGGCCAGATACTCAGCGGGCAAAACGCCGACACCATGCAGTTTTTCGCCCTCACCTCGCGCATGGGCCCCAAGGATCTGTTGTTCAAGAGCCCAGTGTCGCCCCAGACGCCCCTGACCCGGGTGGCCTACCGCCTGGAAGCGGCCCGCTCCTTTGGCGGCCCCAAGCCCGGAGGCATGGTGGACAGCCGCATGCTCTGCGGCCTGGCCGGCCAGATGCTCTCCCTCACCGGCCCCCGGGGCTACTGGCCCATCTTGTATTTCAAGCGCATTCACAACATGACCACCGGCAACACCGCCCTGTTCCGCAACGCGTCGCGCTACTTCGGCAAGCCGGTGCGCTTCCCTTACCTGGAGCCCCTGGTATTCTACGTTTCCGCCTATTTCCGCCGGCCCCTGGCCGACATCCTCAACCCCAAGGGCCACCTGAAGCGGCGCTACGACTATCTGCGCCACTCCCAGATCCCCCTGGCCCCGCCCCAGGGCAAGCCCTTTGCCCAGAGCCCCTTGTTCGCCTGGGCCTCCGGACGCATGCAGGAGCTTGCCCCGGAGTTGAAACAACGCCTGGACGCCGAGGTGTCCGAGCCCATGGCCCGGGTGGTGATCTATCGCCTGGCGGCCCTGGCCGCCCAGGCCCGGGGGTAAGCTGGCCGGCATATGCCGATTGTGTTAGGCTGTTTTATCTGAGCCACGCTTCGCCAAGGCCCGAACGGACGGGAGACATATTCAAGTGCGCCTGACTTTTTGGGGAACCAGGGGCTCCATACCCGCGCCGGGTCCCGACACCTTGTGCTTCGGGGGCAACAGCACCTGCCTGCAACTGGAGTTGGACGGCAGGCAGGTGATAGTCGACGCGGGCAGCGGCATCCGGCCCCTGGGCCTGGCCCTATTGGGCAAGGTCAAGCAGGTCACCCTGCTCATCACCCACCTGCACCCCGACCACCTAATGGGCCTGCCCTTTTTCGCCCCCATCTTCGACCCCGAGATGACCATCCTGGTGGGCGGCTGGCCCAACGCCCTGGCCGGGCTAAGGCGGCTGTTCTACTCCGGCCGGCCGGTGGGCGGCTTCCCGGTGCCCTTCGACGAGCTTCCCGCCAGCATAAAGCGGGGGCCGGGCCTGGACCCGCCCCGCTTTTCCCTGGGCGCCTACCAGGTGCGCACCGCCCCGTTGAGCCATCCCCAGGGCAGCATCGGCTACCGCTTCGATGGCCCCGGCGGCCCCCTGGTGTTCATCACCGACAACGAGCTGCCTCCCCAGGGCGTCCCCCCCCATCTGGTGGATTTCTGCCGGGGAGCCAAGGTGCTCATTCACGACGGCCAATACCTGCCCAGCGAGATGGGCCCTTATCGGGGCCGGGGACATTCCGACTGGCGTTCAGCCCTGGCCCTGGCCCAGGCGGCGGATGCCCAGCGCCTGATCCTCACCCACCACGATCCCGATCGTAGCGACGACGAGGTGCAAGACCTGTTGGACCAGGCTCGAAAACATTCCGGCAGCCTGGCGGTGGACGCCGCCGCCGAGGGCATGGTCTTGGAGATATAACTTCCTTCCGGGGAGGACCGGTTGACCCGCGCCAAGCGCCTTTTTCTCGCCAACCTCATGCTCTTGGGCAACTTGCTGGCCAACCTGATGGGGGTGGCCCTCATGGCGGCCCTGGACCGATGGGCCTACATGATCCGTCTACCCCGCACCCCGGAAATCATGTGGCTGATCATCATCTACGACCTTTTCGCCTTCACGGTGGGAATCGGCGTGCTGCTCACCTGGGAGCGGCCCATCCGCCGCCACCTGGCCGACCTGGCCCAGGGCCGCCAGTCCAGCCCGGCACTGAAGGAGCAAGCCCGCCGCCGCCTGCTCAACGAACCCTGGGTGGCCGTGGGCCTTAACCTGTTCCTTTGGGGCCTGGCCACCCTGGTCTTCCCTCTGGTTCTTTCCCGGCTGCCGGTGTTGTTCCACCTCACCGGGGTAATGGCCCTTCGTTCGCTGTTCGTGGGGGCCATCACTGTGGCCACCGCCTTCTTTTTGCTGGAACACCTACTGCAGCATCTCCTGGCCCCGGTGTTTTTTCCCGGGGGCGGGCTCTCCCGGGTGCGCGGCGCCTGGCGCATCCGCATCGGCTATCGCATGGCCGGCCTGCTCCTGGGCGCCTGCATGATTCCCTTCCTGGCCATCATCTTCACTATCCGCGGTTCGGCCCGCCTGGTGCAGGAGGGCGCCATGCCACCGGCCGAGGTGCTGGGCGACCTTCAGGCCGCGGTGGTGGTGCTGTGCCTGCTTTTCATGGTCAACGCGGTGGGCCTGGCCTCTTTGGTCACCGTGAACATGGTGCGGCCCCTGCGCGAAATCGTCAGGGGGTTGAGCAAGGTGCGCGGCGGCGACTTCGGCAGCCGGGTGCAGGTGATGGCCAACGACGAGATAGGCTACACCGCCGACATGATCAACCAGATGACCGAGGGGTTGGCCGAGCGCGAACGCATCAAGGACGCCTTTGGCCTGTACGTAAGCCAGCAGGTGCGCGACGAGATCCTGGCCGGGCGCATCCCCCTGGACGGCGAGATCAAGCAGGTCACCATGCTTTTCAGCGACCTGAGGGACTTCACCCCGTTGGTGGAAGCCACCCCGCCCAAGGAGGTGGTGGTGGTTATCAACGGCTATTTCCAGCACATGGCCGCCGCCGTGGAGGAGCACGGCGGCCTGGTGCTGCAATATATAGGCGATGAAATCGAGGCGGTGTTCGGCGCGCCCCTGGCCCTGGCGGACCACCCCCGCCACGCCGTGGAGGCAGCCCGGGCCATGCGGCGGCGTCTGGCCGCCTATAACGCCCGCCTAATAGCCACCGGGCACTCCCCCCTGCGCCACGGCATCGGCATCCACAGCGGCCCGGCCCTGGCGGCCAACATCGGCGGCGGCGGCAGGCTGTCCTACGCCCTGGTTGGAGACACGGTGAATCTGGCCGCCCGTCTACAGGATATGACCAAGGTCACGGGCCGCGACATCCTGGTGAGCGGAACCACCGCCGCCGCCCTGGGCCAAGGGGTGGCCCTGGAGCGCATCAGCGCCACCATGGTCAAGGGACGCAGCCAGCCGGTGGAAATTTTCGCGGTGCCTTGACGGGAGCGCCCCGGCTGTCGCGCCGGCGGCCTTTGTGCTACAGTTGGGCACGAGGAGGGGTGGAAGCATTGCTCCCATTCCAGACGAGCCGGCGCCCACCGCAGCCGGCTTAATTGCGCCTGGGTCAGAGGGGCGCATCAGCCACAGACGGGGCGAAAAAATATGATCATCGCCTTTATGATGGACCCCCTGGAGTCCATCGAGCCGGAAAACGAAACCACCAGCTGGCTGATGTACGAGTGCAACCAGCGGGGGCACACGGTCTTTTTTCTGGAACCCCACGACGTCTACGTGCGCGGCTCGCGCCTGGTGGCCCGCATGCGCAACGTCAGCGTGCCGCCGGGCCAGACCATGCGGGCCTACTGGGACAACGCCCTCGCCTGCCTCAAGCGCGAGGAGCTCATCTTCGAAGAGATCACCGACATCGACGCCCTGTTCTTGCGCAAAGACCCTCCCCTGAACTACCAGACCTTGGAATACCTGCACCATGTCCGCGGCGACGTGTTCACCATCAACAGCACCACCGGCCAGATGCTGGCCAGCAGCAAGCTCTATCTGCTCAACTTCCCAAGCATCATCCCCGAAACCCACGTCAGCCGCGATCCCAAGCGCCTGCGCAAGATCATCGACGAATTCGGCGGAGCCATGGTGGTGAAACCCCTTAGCCGCTCCCGGGGCGAGGGGGTCATCAAGGTCAGCAGCCAGGACCGCGACAACCTCAACAGCCTGATCCACTACTACGTGAACTCCTACAAGCCCTACCCCGAACGCGAAGCCATCATGGTGCAGGAATACCTGTCCGAGGTGAAACAGCACGGCGACGTGCGTATCCTGCTGTTGAACGGGGAGATCCTGGGGGCCATGCGCCGCATACCGGCCGAGGGCGACTTCCGCACCAACATCCACGCCGGGGCCAGCCCGGCCAAGCACCAGATAAGCGAGAGCGACCGGCGCATCTGCGCCACCATACGCCCCCGCCTCATGGCCGACGGGCTCTACTTCGTGGGACTGGACATCATCGGCGACAAGCTGGTGGAGATCAACGTGGTCAGCCCCGGCGGCATCCCGCGCATCAACCGCCTGGAAGGCATCAAGATCGAGGCCCAGGTCATAGATTTCGTGGAGGAGCAGGTCCGCCGGCTCAAGGGACATGCCTAAGCCCGGAGCGCTCCTTCCCCTGGTCATCACCCTGCCCCATTGCTCGGACGCGCTACCCCCCCAGGCCGCCGGCTATCTGGCTCTGGGCCCCCTGGAGGTGGAGCAATCGGTGGACCTGGGCTCCAGCGAGGTCTTTGGGCCCCTGCCGGCCTTAAGGGTGCTGCCCGCCCCCCATACCCGCCTGGTGGCCGACCTGAACCGCTCCTGTGAGGACCTGGGGCCCAAGGGGGTGGTGGCCGCCGCCGACTACGCCGGACGGGCGGTGTTCGCCCCGGGCCAGGCCCCGGACGATGCGCTCAAACGGCAATGGGTGGAGCTTTTCTGGCGTCCCTGGCACCGGTCCCTGGCCCTGGCCCTGGAGGCCCCCGGGGTGGTGGCCCTGCTGGATGGCCACTCCCTGGACGGAGTGGGTCCGGCCGAGGCGCCTGACCCCGGGACGCGGCGGGCCGACGTGGTGCTGGGCAACCGGGGCGGCCCGGGCGGCGAACCGGCCCCCGGGCGGGGCGAAGTGACCTGCCCCCCAAGGTCCCTGCGCCTGTTGGGCCAGGCCTTGGAGGCCGAGGGCCTCAGCGTGGCCTACAACACTCCCTACTTCGGGGGTCACATCGTCGCCCACTACGGCCCCTTGCTGCGGGCCAGGGGCGCGGTGGCGGTGCAGATGGAGCTGAACAAGGACCTCTACGCCGACTCCGGCTACCGCCGGGTCTACCCGGAAAAGGCGGCGGAACTCAGCCGGAGGTTGAACCGGGCCCTGGAGTGGGCTCTTTCCCGTTGGTGAGAAAAGACGGGGGCAGGTCGCACACCGGGATGGCGTGGATTTTTTGGTGCAGGTTGCGCAGGCGGCGGCTCAACTCCTTGCACATCTGCAAGGCCACCTGGGGATACTCGCGCACCGTCTCGTCAAACTCCCGCTTGTAGAGTTCCAATAGCCGCACCGGACCATCGGCGGTGACCGTGGCCGAGCGGGGGACTTCTTCAAACAAGGCCATTTCCCCCACGTACTCGCCCTCGCCCAGGCTCGCCAGCACCACGGCGCAACCGTCTTCGCCCAGTTGGGAGACCGTCACCTTGCCTTTGACGATGAGGTACATGGTTTCGCCCACGCCGCCCTCGGTGATGATGTTCTCGCCGGGGGCGGCCTCGTAGTCCTGGCACACCGAGGCCACTGCGGCCAGCTCGGCCACGGCCAGGCCCTCGAAGATTTCCATGCGCCGAAGCAGCAGGATTTTTTCCGACAGGCTGGTTTCCTGACTCATGGATCGCTCCTTGCCCCGAAGGCTTCAGACGGCGGCGGCCAGACGAGCCGCCTCCCCTTTCACGTAGGGGTTATGGTTTTGGGCCAGGCGCTCCAAGGCCTCGCGGAAGGGCCCCGGCCCCTGTTCCTGCTGGCCCAGCACCACCAGGCTCAGGTAGAGCGTAACCCACTGTTTCTTGGCCAGCATGTGCTCCATCAGGCCCTGCTCGCCATCAAAGTGGGTGGGCAGCTTGAACAGCTTGCGCCCCACCGACAGGGTTTCGCCTATCTGGCCTTCTTCCAACAGGGGCAGCATGGCCTGGGACAGCTCGCTGCCCACCATGGACTCCAGGGCCTCGATGGCGTTGGAGCGCAGCTTGCCGTCGGCCGAGGACAGCCCCCGGATAACCAGGCGCATCTGGTCCGACTCCTCCTGGGTGGCCAGAACCCGGAGGATGGTCTCCACCCTGGCCTTCTTGCGCTCCAGCAAGTGTTGGATCAACAGGCCGCGCTCCGGGGTTTCGGGCAGCTTCTTAAGCTCCTCGGCCTCCACTATGTTGGAGTAGGCCATCTCCAGGCTGCCCCTGGCAAAGGCGATAATATCCCGGTCGCCTATCTTGAGTTGGCTCATGAGGTCATAGAGCCCCTGGCGCACCAACCGGTTGGGCAGGCTCAGGGCCTCGATGAGCACCGCGCTGTCCAGGTTATCGGCGGCGGAGAGACGCTCCAGGGCCAGCTCGCGCACCGTCTCTTTGTCGCTGCCCAGCAGGCGAATGAAGGCCTTGAGTTCGGCCTCGCTCTTGAGATCGAAGTAGCGCAGCACCTCCAGGGGCACCGAGGAGGGAGCAGCCTGCAACCGCTCCATCACCAGTTCGTCCAAGTGGGGGTCGTCCAGGCGGCCCAGGGCGGTGAGGATGTCCGGAACCAGATCGGACCGGGGGTCGTCGGCCAGCATCTGGCGCAGGTGGGAGTGGAACTCCTGGTTGCCCGAGCCGCCGGCGGCGATGATCCCGGCCCGGCGCTGGCCGTGGTCCTGGCTATCCAGCCACCCTTCGATAATCGGCTGGTATCTTTCCGGGGCCTGGCGGTACAGACCTATCACCGCCTGGGCCTGGACCTTGAGGTCATACTGCTCATCCAGAAGCTTGCGCAGGAAGGGGCCGGAGGTCTCCAGAGGCAGGCGGCTGGCGGCGGCGGCCAGGGCCGCGGTAAGGGCCGGCTTGGCCGGGTCGGCCAGCCGGGCGTAGACATCCATGGCCTTGGAGCCCGTATCCCGGGGCACCAGGGGCAGCAAATCTATGGCGGTTTTCTCGTCCTTGGTCTGGATGATCCGCAGCAGGTGGTCTTCCACCTCGGGCACCTGCTGGGCCTTCATCATTTCGGCGTACCAGAGGCAGGCCTTGCCCTTGGACGACTGGCAGGCCTCCACCAGTTGCTCCTGCGCCCGCTTGTCCTTGAAAATCAACCCCAGGTCCTGCTCCTGCAGGGAGCGCAGGTCTATGACGTTGCGGCCGATGAGCCCCAAAAGGATGTCGGAGTAGGAGCGTTTGAGCCAGATGCTGGTGGCCACCCAGCCCAAGCTCACCACCAAGCCCACCACGGAGAGCCAGCGGGGATGAAACAGGTGCTCGGACAAGAAGATCACGCCCGAGCCCAGCAATATTCCCACCCTGACCACGGTGCCCCTGAGGAAGGGCCTGAGCAGGGCGCGGAACTCGTCGGGGAACAAACCCACCAGGATGTTGCGGGCCGGGTTGTTTATGGTGACCAGAAGCACCCGGGTGGACAGGCGGGCGTACATGGCCGTGACGATATCGAAGCGGAGCAAAAAGCCCAGGAAGGCTATGGCGTAGTTGGCGGGATGGAACATCAGGGCCACCGGCAGGCCCCAGCGGTTGTATATCTTGCCCACGAACAACAAGATGATCAGGCTGATGATGTTGAGCGCCCCACGAAAATAGCCGAAGAAGGCCACCATGCCGCCCTCGGTGGCATAGGTTTCGTTCACCACGAAGTTGAACTGGTAGTTCATGATGGGCAGGACGATGTTGGGCAACAGGGTGAGGAGCACCAGAATCTTGAGTAGGGTGGACTCCTTGAGCATGGGGCCGATCTGCTTGAATTCCTGAATGAGTGAGGTCTTGGGCTTGACCTTTTTTTTGGCCCCGCGCTCCGAAAGATTCAGCACCGGGTAGACCCGCGACATCTGCCAGACCAACGCCGCCCCGGCCATACAAGTCACCGCGTAAGCCAGCATGAGGTTGTCGAAGTTGATGGCCTTGGACAGGGCCGGGGTGACGAAACTGCCCACGATGGCCCCGATCACCCCGCCGGCGGTGATCAAGGGAAAGATGCGCTTGGATTGCCGGGTGTTGAAAAAGTCGTTGGCCAGGTTCCAGAACACCAGGGCCAGCAGGCCCTCGTACTGGGCCTTGAGCACGAACAGAAGGGGATAGATCAACTCGTAGCCCATGTCCACCACCGGACGCAGGGCGGCCACGGACAACCCGCAGAACAGCATGAGATAGGCCAGCATGCGCCCGCTGGGCAGCTTGCGCAAAACCCCGGTTATGGCCGCCATGATCACGAAGGTGGTCAGGGAATTGATAATGTAGACGATGGGCAGATATTCCACCCCGAAGCGCTTTAGGAAGGCGGTTTCCGCGAAGTTGTTGAAAAGAATGTTGGAGGTGCGGATAAGGTACAAAATAGCCGCCGACCAAAGAAACACCCCGATTTCATCGGGCTGCACCTTGAGCCACCGGCCCATAAAGGATTTTACATTGCTCATCGCCCCACCCGGCGAGGAATTAATCTTAGTGCGTTATTCGTGGCCTATATTAGTACGCGTCGGCGCGGGACACAAGGACCGTTAGGGAGCGCCAGTCTCCCCCCGGGCGGCATTTTCAGCCGGGGGGGGCGGCGGGACCTCCTCTTGGGCGAAGTGGCATAACGCCACCTGCCGTGGCCCCACCTGGCGCCACGGGGGATAGCTGCCGGCGCAGAGCAGGCGCTCGGCCAGGGCGCAACGCCGGAAAAAGGGGCAGCCGGCGCTGGAGGTGGCCGGGCGCTCGGCGGCCAGCAAGGTGCCGTAGGTGGGCACCAGCTCGGAGCGGCCGAACTTGGGAGTGGCGTCTATCAGGGCCTTGGTGTAGGGGTGCTTGGGCGCGTTTATCACCTGCTCGGCCGGGCCCTGCTCCACCAGATGGCCCCGGTAGATCACCCCGATGCGGTCGCAGAGGTAGCGGGCCGAGGCCATGCTGTGGGTGATGAACATGATGGTGGCCCCCAGCTTGTCGCGCACCCCCTGCAAAATCTCGAAGATCTGGGCCGAGTAGGAGGCGTCCAGCATGCTGGTGGGCTCGTCGGCCACCAACAGGCTGGGCTCCAGGACGATGGCCCGGGCGATGGCCACCCGCTGGCGCTGCCCGCCGCTCAACTGATGGGGGAAGCGGTAGACATAGTCCTCCGGCGGGCTGAGTCCGGCGGTCTTGAGCACCCTGAGCACCCGCTCCAAATGGTCCAGGGGGTCGCCCACCTTGTGGGTTATCAGGGGCTCGGCCACGCTGTCGGCGATGGTCACCTGGGGGTTCAAAGATTGATAAGGGTCCTGAAAGACCATCTGCACTTGGCGGCGGTATTCCCTGAGCCGCTTGCCCTTGAGGTGGGTGATGTCCTCGCCGCCCAGGGTGATGCGCCCCTCGTCGGGCTCCTCCAGGCGTACGATGAGCCGGCCGCAGGTGGTCTTGCCGCTGCCGCTTTCGCCCACCAGGCCGAAGATTTCCCCCTGGCGCAGGGACAGGTTGATCTTGCTGAGGGCCACAACCAGCCGCCCCCCGCCCCGGAAAACGTTGCCCCGGGTGCGATAGAACCTGCTCACCCCCTCCATTTGGAGAATGGTTTTATTCTCGCGGCTCTCGTTCATCTATCTTAATTCCTCGCCTCAGCAATGGTCGCACAACACATGGTGTCCGGGGCCTACCTCCTGCCATTTGGGATGCTCCAGCTTGCAGGAAGCGGTGTCCTTGGGGCAGCGGTCGCAAAAGCGGCAGCCGGGGATGGCGCCGGTGAGGTTGGGCGGCTCGCCGGGAATGGGCGCCAGCTTGGTCTTGGGGCCGGCCAGAGTGGGGAAGGAGCTGACCAGGGCCTGGGTGTAAGGGTGCTGGGAATTGAAGAACACATCCTTGGCCGAGCCCATCTCCACCAGTTGGCCGGCGTACATCACCCCGATGTCGTGGCAGACGTCGGCCACGATGGAGATGTCGTGGCTGATGAAGATGATGCCGATGTTGAACTTCTCCTGCAGCGCCTTGGTCTCCTTGAGAATCTGGTCTTGGACTATCACGTCCAGGGCGGTGGTGGGCTCGTCGGCGATTATCAGCTTGGGGTTCAGGGCCAGGGCCATGGCGATGATGGCCCGCTGCTTCATGCCCCCGCTGTACTGGTGGGGAAAATCGTAGAGTCTCTCCAGGGGCAGGCCCACCAGGTTGAACAAGCCCTCCACCCGCTCCATGGCCGCGCTATCGTCCACCTCCGGGCGGTGGACCTGAATGGCCTCCGCCATCTGGGCGCTGATGCGCTTGACCGGGTTGAGGGCGTTCATGGCGGCCTGGAAGATCATGGCCACCTTGCTCCAGCGCACCTTGCGCAGCTCGTCCTCGTCCAGGGCGCTGATCTCGATGCCGTCCAAGACGATGCGCCCCTCGATTATGCGGCCGTTGGGCGGCAAGAGCCCCATTAGGGCCATGCCGATGGTGGTCTTGCCGCAGCCGCTCTCGCCCACCAGGCCCAGGGAGCGGCCCGCCTCCAGGGTGAAGCTCACCCCGTCCACCGCCTTCAACAGGCCCTTGGCGGTCTGGTAGCCGATGCCCAGGTTTTCCACTTGCAAAAGCGCCATGATCAGCCTGCCTGGGTTTCGTCGCGCAGCCGGGGGTCCAAGACCTCGTCCATGGCCCGGCCCAGCATGTAAAAGGAAAGGGTGATGAGGCTGATGCATATGCCCGGGGGCAGCAGCCAATAGGGCGCCTGGAACATGTGCCCGGTCTTCCACACCCATTGCAGCATCATGCCCCAGCTCACCGTGCCCGGATCGCCGAAGCCCAAAAAGGCCAACCCCGCCTCGATGACGATGGCGCTGGTGACCCTGAAGGTCATGTAGAGGAAGGCCAGGGGCAGCACGTTGGGCATGATGTGGCGGAAGATTATGCGCAGGTGGCCGGCCCCGGACACCCGGGCCGCGTCGATGAAGGGCCGCTGCTTCAGGCTGAGGGTTTGGGCCCGGATTATCCGGCTGACCCCGGGCCAGCGGAACAGGGCGATCATCAACACGATCATCCAGATGGAAAGCTTGCCGAACAGGGCGGCCAGCATCAGCACCACCAGCAGGGTGGGCAAAACCATTATCATGTCGGCCAGGCGCATCAGGGCGGTGTCGGTGAAGCGGCCCATGTAGCCGGCGGTCATGCCCACCGCGGTGCCCAGCACCACCGACATGAAGGCGGCGGAGACGCCCACCAAAAAGGCCACCCGCGCCCCGGCCAGGAGTTGGCTGAAGATGTCGCGGCCCATGAAGTCGGTGCCCAGCCAGTGACGCCAACTGGGGCCCACCGAGGAAACCACATCGGGGTCCACCCCGGTCATGGGGTGGTACATGGGGTTGATCATGGGCGGAATGTAGGAGCAGATGGCCATGAGCCCGAACATGACCAGCAGGGACATGCCGATCCGGCCCAGGGGGTTGCGCAAAAACACCCGCCAGTTTTCCATGAAGCGCTGGCGCCACAGGGCGCGGCGCTTGGCCTTTAGGCTCTTAATAGTGGTCTGTTCCATGCTCTAGTACCTGATCCTTGGGTCCAGGTAGGCGTAGAGCACGTCCACCACCACGTTGGACAACAGCACCACCGTGGATATCAACAAGAAGGAGGCTTGGGCCAGGGGATAGTCGTTGTGGCTCACCGCGAACACCAGCTCCCGGCCGATGCCCGGCCAGGAGAACACCGTCTCGGTCAGGGCCCCGCCGTTGATGGAAAATGCCAGGGACAGACCCACGCTGGTCACCACCGGCAACCAGGCGTTGGGCGCGGCGTGCTTGTTGCGGATGTCCCGTTCGCTGAGGCCCTTGGCCCGGGCCAAAACGATGTAATCCTCTTTGAGGGTGTCCAGCATGGAGGAGCGCATCACCAGCAGGTAGCTGCCGAAGTGAATCAGGAACAGGGTGGTGAGCGGCAGCACCATGTGATAGCCCACGTCAACCGCCCGGGTGAAAAAGCCGGCCTCGGGGTCCATCCAGACCTCGTCCGAGACCATGCCGGTGATGGGGAACCAGCCCAACTGGTAGGCGAAGACCCATACCAAGAGCAGGGCCAGCCAGGGCAAGAAAAGGGTGTGGGTAACCAAGGCGGCTATGGTCAGCCCCAAATCGGTGGCCTTGCCCTTTCGCCAGGCGGCTATCTTGCCCCAGGATATGCCCACCATGGCCGAGAGCAGCACTGCGGTGGTGAAAAGCAAGACGGTGTTGGGCAGCTTCTCCCAGATCACCTTGGCCACCGGCTCGCCATAGTGGATGGAATAGCCGAACTGGCCGGTGCTGCAGTTCTTCAGGTAAATGAGGTACTGCTTCCAAATGGGTTGGTCCAGGCCCAGCTGCTCGATGAGGTGCTGGGACTCTTCCGGCGTCATCTCCGGGTCCACCAGGCGCGACACCGGGTCTCCCGGGGCCAGGCGGAACAGGACGAAGAGGATGGTGAGGATGCAAAACAGGATCACCATCACCTGCGCCAGGCGTTTAAGTACGTACTTCCTCATGGTAAATCAGATGCCGCTGAAATCGCGCCCCTCTCCCCTACTTGGGCTTTATATCGCAGAAGGACCAGATGTTGCCCACGCCGTCTAGCATCTGCACCCAGCCGGTGAAGCGGTCGGCGCGCACTCCCTCGATTATGGTGGGGTTGTACAGCGGCACGTAGGGCACTGCGGTCATGACTATGTTTTGCAACTCCATGATCATCTTGCGCCGCAGATTGGGGTCCATGGCGTTGTTGGACTCGGTGGCCAGGGCGTCGTAGGCCGCGCTCTCATACCCGCTCATGTTCCAACCGTTGGGCTTGTTCATGCCCGAGTGGAAGAAGGAGCGGATGTAGCCCGGGTCCAGGGAAAGCTTGCCGTAGCCCAGCACGAAGCAGTCAAAGTCGCGCTGGCCCTTGACCTTTTGAATCAGGGCCCCGAAGGCCATGGGCCGGCTCACCGCCGGCATGCCCGCCGCCCGCAGCCACTCCTGGATGAGCTGGCCGCTCATGGCCCGGTGGGGGTCGTAGTCGGCCGGCGGAGTGAGGATGACGAACTCCTTCATGGGATCGCCGTCGGGCAGGCGGATACCCTTGCCCGGCTGCACCTGGCCCTGGGCGTTCACCGGCGGCACCTCCCAGGTGTAGCCGGCCTTCTTGAGGACCTCGTAGGCCTGCTTCATGCGCTGGTCAAAGGACAGGCCATAACCGTACTTGGGCACGTCGGGGTTGTAATAGAAGGTGTTGCCCGGCGGGATGACCGAGTGCAGCACCTCGCCATAGTTCTGCAGGATGCGCGTGACTATGAAGTTCTTGTCGATGATGGTAGCCACCGCCTGGCGCAGGGCCATGTCGTCGAAGGGGGGCTTGCGCAGGTTGAAGCCCATGTAGTAGAGGCCGCTCTTCTTGCTGATGAACAGCTTGATCTCCGGGTCGTCCTTGATCTGCTCCAGATAGCCGGGCTGGATGCTGTTCCAATAGAAATCGATGCTGCCTTTCCTCAGGGCCAGCACCGCCGCGTCGGCGGTGCCGAAGACCTTGAAGACGATGCCCTTGATGTAGGGGCCCAGCTTGTAGCCCTCCATGGTCTGGCCCTTGCCGAAGAAGTGGGGGTTGGCCTTCAGATAGACAAACACGCCCTTTTTCCACTGTTCCAGCATGAAGGGCCCGGTGCCGATGGGATGATCCACTCCCTGGCGCAACAAGGCGGCGAGGGGCTTTTCGGATTTGCGGGACTTGGCCACCAACTTTTCCCATTGCTTTTTCTGCACGATGGGGGTGGTCAGGGTGCGGGTGAGGAATATGGCCTTGGGCCTCTTGAGCTCGAAGCGCACCGTGTGCTTGTCCACGGCCACGATATCCTCGATGAAGCTGAACTTGGAGCTCTGGCGGGGAACCTTGAACTCTTTGATGAGCTTGCCGGTGAAGACCACGTCCTCGGCGGTGAAGTCGGTGCCGTCGGACCATTTGGCCGGCTTGAGCTTAACGGTATAGGTCATTTTGCTGGCGTCATACACCGGCTCGCCGTCGGCCAGCCAGGGCACTAGCTTGGAATCCTTGGGCTCACGCACGAACAAAGACTGGTAGATCAGGCCGAGCACCCGGTTGGACCAGGCGTCGCTGGCCAGCCAAAGGTTAAGGCTCTTGGGGTCCTCCAAAACGCCCACCCGCAGCATGCCGTTGGAAGCGGCCCGGGCCGCCGGGGCCAGGCCCAGCAAAAGGACCACGGCCAGGGCCGCAGCGGCGAACCAACATGTGAAGCCCACGGACTTGTAATATTTTGCCACCAGGGTCCCTCGCTTTCTCATGGCCGTGCTGTCCCGGCAGTAATATGCTCGCCCTTAATTATAAGGAACTTAGCAGGGCGTGTGTAGGTAAGTATTATATAATAATGATTACTACCAGTAAACAGTCCTGTTACTCTCCCGCCATTTGCTGGGCGCAGTCCACGATAAGGCCCGCCACATCCAGGCCGGTGGCCTCCTCCAGGCCCTGAAAGCCGGGGGAGTGGTTTACTTCCATAACATAATACACACCTCGACCGTCCAGCACCAAATCCACCCCGGCCACATCCAGGCCCAGGGCGCGGCAGGCATCCACGGCCAGGCGGGCCGCCTCCCCGGCGGGGTCGATGGCCCGTGGGCGGCCCCCCAGGTGAACGTTGGCCCGGAACTCTCCCGGCGGCGGGGTCAGTTCCATGGCCGCCACGGCCTGGCCTCCCACCACCAGCACCCGCCGGTCCCGCCGCCCCCTGGTGGGCAGATAGCGCTGCAATAACAAGCCTCTGCGCTGGCGCAGCCACAGCCGGCGGGCCAATTGGGCTTGGGTTTCGTCTCTTATCAGAGCCACTCCCCGCCCCTGGCGGCCCTGGGGCAGCTTGGCCACCAGGGGGTAGCCCCCCAGGCGCTCCACCGCCGCCTCCCAGGCCTCGGAACGGTTTAGGAACACCGTGTCGGGCACCGTCAGGCCAGCCCCGGCCATCACCTGGAGACAGCGGTCCTTGTGGCTGGCCAACTCCACCGGCCCGGGCCGGTTTACCAGCCGGCAGCCCATCAGCTCCAGGTGGCGCAGCAAAAGCAGGGTGTAGGGGCTGATGGTGGAGCCCACCCGGGGCAGGGCCACGGTGGGGACGGGCCGCCCGTCCAAGAGCCCGGCCCGGCCCTCGGTCAGGGCGCACCAGGTATGAAAAGGATGCATGAGCGCCAAGTCCAGGCCCCGGGCGGCGGCGGCCTCCAAGAGGCGGCGGTTGGGGTGGTAGCCCTCCCCTTGCACGCTTATCACCGCCAGGCGCATGGTCTCACTTTTCCTCTCCCAGCTCCGGGTCTTGGTCCTGGGGCATCCAAATCTGCATGGGCTTGTTAAGGCGCTGGCTGAAATAGGTGCGCACCCGCCGGGTGTTGTTGCGGGCCAAGAGGTTTTGCCCGGCCAGGTTGTCAGATCCGGTGATGATGAACATCTTGCGCCCGCCCGCCCGGGCGATGACCCCCTGCACCAGGGCGTTGCCCACCCCGGTGCCCCGGTACTCAGGGCGGATGGAGATGTAGCCGCGCTCGGTATAGCCCGTCAGGTCCAAGCCGGTCTGCTCCTTGATGCTGGTTATGTACTCCGGCCTGAGCCGCTTGAGGGTGTCGGTGCCCACGATCACCCCCTCCTCCTCGGCGTAGCCCACCAGGTAGGCGTTGGCCAGGTTGTAACGCAGCCATTGGGGCTTCACCTTGCCCGCCGCCAAGACCAACAGGGCGATTTCTTCCAATATCTCCGGGCCGATCTCCTTGGGCTCGGCAAACACGTAGCGCAGATTCTCCCCCAGGCCATAGGAGCTCTCGCCATCGGGCCGCACCCGCCAGTGGCGCACCGCCTCCCGGCCGTGGCGCTCCAGATAGAGCAGCAGGTGGGCCGGGGCGGCCAGCTTGCGCCACAGGGGGCCGCCCGGCAAGGGGGTCACCTGGCGGTAGGCTTCGGCCCTGGGCTCGCCGACGTGGCTGATGGGCCGGGGCGACCAAGGCCAGGGGGTGGGCCGGGACCAGGAATGCACCACCTGGGGGTTGGAGCCGATGAAGTCCAGCAGGGCCTGGGCCAGGGGATCGGCCCCCTCGGCGGGCAACTCCAGATGGTTCCACAGCCCGGCCCGGGAGGCGGCGACCAGGGTTTTTTGCGCGGCGGCCAGGAGCGGGTCAGGGTCCGGTTCGGCCCCGGACGGCGGGCTCCAATGCACCAGGCGCACCCCGCCTCGGGCCAAGGCGGCCAGGGCCTGGGGCGAAGGGGAATCTTCCAGGGATGCGGCCAAGGCCAGGGGCGGCCCGCCCGGGGTCAACACGCCGGCCAGGCTCTCCAAGAAGGCGGCGGGCATCTCCTGGTTCAACAGCAAAGCCCCGGCCGCCCCCCGCCCCGCCATTTGATTGAGCAACTCCACCAAGCGGCCCGCTTCAATGAAGCGCGGCGCGGCCATGCCCGGATCGCGCGGGTCCTCGCGCACCAGATCCATGCCCATCACCGGCCTCAGCGACACCACCGGCGCCGGGCTCAGGTAGCCTTCCGGCGGGGGAAAAGCGCCCAACTCAAAAGAGCGGTCTTGGCGGGGAGCCTGGCCCATGAGGGAGGCGGCCAAATCGCGCAGGGGGCCGGAGTCCATGGGCGAAAGGGCATGGTCCCAGGCCGGGCCGGGCCCGGACGGGGCGCCGGCCTGCTCCAGGCAGCCGCCCACCAGGGCCACCACCGCCTCGGGGCGGTGGCGTTTGAGCCACAGTCCCATGACCGCCGCCCCCAGGCACTGACCCGGGGTCTCCAGGCACAGCAGCACCAGGGCCTTTTCACCTTGGGGCAGGCGCTCGGTCAGTTCGCCAGCCGCCCATGCGCCCAGGGGGCCGTCGGCTTCCCGGGCCCGGGCCAGCAGGCTCTCCAGGTCCAAGACGGAGGGGTGGTTCAGCCCGGTGAAGCCGTAGCTCCCCGGGGCCAACTCCTGGCCGGCCTGGATCAGGCGCTCCTCCAGGTTTTTACGGGCGGCCAGATACGGCGCGGGCTCATAAAACCGTGGCCCCCGCAACACCCGGGCCGCCTCGGCGGCCGAGCCGGCAAGCAGGCGCTGGTTCCAAAAAGCCAAGTTGGCGTCCCACACCGCCAATGGCTCCAGCCCGGCCAGGATCGTGGCGACCCTCGGAGCCGCGCCAGGAGCCGCCGCCGGGCTGGCCAGGGGCGGGTTGATCACCAAAATCCGCATCTTTTCTCCCGGAAAGGCGCCAGCTGCGCCCATTCCCTTTGCCATCAGCCAATCTTGCCCCATAGTTAGCCCCCCGCCCCTCAAAAATCAAGGGCCGCCCCGGCCCCCCGGGACCACCGCGCCAAAAAAATAGGGATTATAGGTGGCGCGGCCCCATAAGGGAGCGCCCTGTGGAAAATCTGGCGGGAGCCGCCGCCCGGCCGGCCCCGCCTACACCTTGAATTCGGAATCAGACCAATATTGGTCGCGCAGCTTGCGCTTGAGCACCTTGCCCACCGGAGAACGGGGCAATTCTTCAACAAAATCAATGGAACGGGGTTTGAGATAATCCGCCAGATGCTGGGCGCAGTAATCCTTTATCTCCTCAAAGCTGCTGCCCTGACCGTTTTTGAGCACCACCACCGCCTTGAGAACCTCGCCCCAATTGGGGTCCGGCACCCCGATCACCGCCACTTCGGCCACCTTGGGGTGCCTTAGCAGCACCTCCTCCACCTCGCTGGGATATATGTTCTCCCCGCCGCTGATGACCATGTCGGTGCGCCGGTCCACGATGTAGAGGAAGCCCTCCTCGTCCACGCGGCCCATGTCCCCCAGGGTGAGCCATCCGTCCCGGAAGGCCTCGGCGGTCTTTTCTTCGTCGCGGTAATAGCCGCTGAAAAGGCTGGGGCCCTTGAGGTATATCTCGCCCACCTCCCCGGTGGCCGCCTCCCGGCCGTCCTCGCCCAATATTTTAATGAACGCGTCCCACACCGGCCTGCCCACCGAGCGGGTCTTGCGGGCCATGTCCTTGGCCCCGATGTTGGTGATGATGAGGGTTTCCGTGGCCGCGTAAAACTCGTTTAGCACCGGCCCGAAGCGTTCCAGGGCAGCCTCCTTAACCGGGGTGGGCAGAGGCGAGCCCCCGCTGACCAGCACCTTGTAGCTGGAGGTGTCGTAGGAGCGGTGGTCGGGCAGGGCCAGGATGGCGCTGAACATGGTGGGCACCAAAAAGCTGTAGGTGACCTTGTGCTCGGCCACCAGGCGCAGATACTCGGCGGCGTCGAAGTTTTTCATCACCACCGCCGTGCCCCCCATGTACAGGGCCATGGAGGTGAAGTTGCGCGGCGCGGTGTGCCAGAAGGGCCCGGGGTTCAGGGTGACCTCGCCGGGGCCCAGGCCGTAGTCCAGCACCTTGTACAAATACCCGGCCACGATGGCCCGGTTGGAGGTCAGCGCCCCCTTGCTGCGCCCGGTGGTTCCCCCGGTGTAGCCGATGAACAGGATGTCCTCGTGGTGCAGGTCCACGTCGGGCTCGGTTTCGCTGGAGGTGGCCAAGGCCTCCTCGTAGCTGTGGGCCCCCACCGTGGCCGGACCATCGCCCAAAACCAAAAGGCAGCCGGAAACCGCCTGGCGGACCTCGGCGGGCAGGTTGTCGTAGAGCAACACGAATTCCGGCCCCAGCACCAGGCCCGAGGCCTGGGAGTGGGTGATGCGATAGGCCATGTCCGGGGCCTTGAGCCGGTGGTTGATGGGCACCATCCACACCCCCAGCTTGGCGGTGGCGTGGTATATCTCCAGGTATTCCGGCCCGTTGAGTGCCAAGACTGCCAGCTTGTCGCCCTTGACCAGGCCCAGGGAGGTCAAGGCGTTGGCCAGGCGGTTCACCCGGGCGTTGAACTGGCGGTAGGTCCAGGAGCGGCCCTCGAAGATGACTGCGGTTTTGTCGGGGTGGAGTTGGGCGCTGTGCGCCAGGGCCTTGCCCATCAACATCGGTTATTCTCCTGAAAATCCAAGGCCTAGGATTGGCGGGACGCGGCGGCCGCGGTGCGCGGCCCCTCGGCC
>JAHJPG010000121.1 GCA_018819925.1 Pseudomonadota bacterium | reverse complement strand
GCCAGCGGGCCGCCGCCGACTACATAGCGGGCATGACCGACCGCTACGCCTTGAACATGTACCACAGCGTGTTTTTGCCCCATCCCTGGGGGAGGATGTAAGTGGTTGGAACGTTAAAAAACGGACAAAAAGAAGACGACCTATGCGTTAAGTATTACCTCGTAGCCTTTTTGGATGTTCTCGGACAAAAACAATATCTGCGGGAGATGAAACATCTGCCGACTACTGACGAAGAAAAACAATACTTTATAAAAAACATAAAAAAGACTTATTCTGTGGTTACATCTTTACGCGAAGGGTTCAAAAACTATTTTGAAAACGTAAAGCCTCGTATCACGAAAAGCAATCTAATTCCAGCAGCACTGCGAGAAAAATATCTCGATTTACAACAACATCATGCCAATTTTTTTGCTTTCTCCGATTCTATAATTGTCTCAGTTCCGTTGGACATGTCCGATGAGTTTTGCGCGTCCATGAACGGAATTTTCCATGCTTTAATGGCCAGCGCATCTATTAACCTGGCTGCGCTGGCTAGCAGAGTCCCTTTACGTGGCGGATTAAATGTGGGGACGGCAATCGAAGTTTTTAATGAAGATTTAGTTGGGAGGGAAATTTATGGGCAGGGTCTAGAAAGTGCGCACTATTTGGAAAGCTCTGTGGCGGATTACCCTAGAATTGTCATCGGAAATGACCTAATGGGTTTTGTCGCGCGGGTTCGGAGCCAGCAAAGCCAAACAGCCTGCGGGCAGTTAGCCCACAGTATAGCCGAGCTTTGCTGGAAAATGTTGGTCAGGGATACGGATGGTCATTACATGCTCGACTTTTTGGGCGAGGTGGTAAAAGAAACAAGTGGGCACGCAACCGACAAAAATGATGTAGCAGAGGCACGCGAATTTATTAACAATCAATACCAGTCTTATTTAAAGGACGAAAACTACAAGCAAACGTCAAGATATTATCGGTTAGTAAGGTATTTTAATTACCGAGCCGAATTATGGGGCCTAGATCCGATCGGAAGTAACTAACTGACCTAAAAGATAGCCACCTTCCCCTACCCCAACAACTCCAACGCCGTCCCTGCCGCCACCTGCTCCCGCTCGCCGGTGGTCAGCGGCAGATCCTCGAACCACTCCCGGAAGGCCACGGCCTCGCGCCAGGGGCAGTCGGTGCCGTAAAGCACCCGCTCCGGCCCCTTCTTGCGGATTATCTCCACCATGCGGCGGGGCTCCAAGAGCCCGGCTAGGTAGGCGATGTCGAAGTACACGCTGGGCAACTCCAGCAGCTCGCCCAGCACGTCCCAGCCGTAGAGGCTGCCCCCGTGGGCGGCGATGATCCTGAGATCCGGGTAGGCGTGGGCCAGGGCGGCTATCTGGCTGGGCTCACAGCCGGAAAAACCGAAAAAGCTCATCATTTGCCCCACATGGGGTTTGGCCCGCGCCAGTCCCTGGCTGTGCATGGTGTCCAGCAGCACCGGCAGGCGCTCCCCGGCCAACATGGCGCACACCTGGCCCACCTCGGGCAGGTCCAGGGAAAAGCGCTGAATGAAAGGGTGCAGCTTGACTCCCCGCAGGCCCAACTCCAAAAGCTCATCCAACTGCTTGCGGGGCTCGGCCTGGGGATGCAGAGTGCCGAAGGGGATGACCTGGGGGTGGGCCAGGGCCACCTGGCTGACCCAGCGATTCAGCTCCCCCACCCTACCCTTGGAGCCGGTGACCGGCAGCAGCACAAAGCGGTCGGTCCCGGAGCGCTCCATGGCCGCGAGCAGCGATTCCAGCGAACCCCCGCCATGCACCTGCCACTTGTGGGGGTCGGCGTCGGCAAGGTCTTTGTCCACAAAGGCCAGGCGCTCACCCAAGATATTCAGGTCCTGGGGCAGGAAAGCATGGGTGTGAAAATCAATGAGCATGGCACTCCCTCCAGAGGCGAGCACCTAGCATTGGCCATGAAGCGGCCTCAGTCAAGCCCTCCCTGACCGGCAAGTTGGTTTACAGGTGTTTGACACTGTGGTAAAAACCGCCTAACGTCTTGCGGGAGCGCAAGCGTTTTATCACGGGCGAGCCCCAAGCCGCCGGATCATTTTGGCCCCTTCAAGGCATCATCATGCAAGACAGCCAACGCTACGACCCCAAAAGCATCGAAGCCCACTGGCAACAGCAGTGGGACCAGGACGGCATCTTCGCGGTAAGCGAGGATACCGGCAAGGAAAAATACTACCTGCTGGAGATGTTCCCCTATCCCAGCGGGCGCATCCACATGGGCCACTCCCGGGTGTACACCATCGGCGACACCCTGGCCCGCGTCCGGCGCATGCAGGGCTACAACGTGCTGCACCCCATGGGGTGGGACGCCTTCGGCATGCCCGCGGAAAACGCGGCCATAGCCAACAAGAGCCACCCCGCCCGCTGGACCTACGACAACATCGACTACATGCGCTCCCAGCTCAAAAAGCTGGGATATTCCCACGACTGGAGCCGGGAGTTCGCCACCTGCGACCCCAGCTACTACCGCTGGGAACAGCTCATGTTCGTGCGCATGTGGGAAAAAGGCCTGGTGTACCGCAAAAAATCCCTGGTCAACTGGTGCGACACCTGTCAGACGGTGCTGGCCAACGAGCAGGTGGAGGCGGGCAACTGCTGGCGCTGCGACAACCCGGTGGGGCAGCGGGAGCTTTACGGCTACTTCTTCAAGATCACCGACTACGCCGACGAACTCCTGCAAAAGCTTGACGAGCTCACCGGCTGGCCCGAGTCGGTAAAGACCATGCAGCGCAACTGGATCGGCAAGTCCTACGGGGCTGAAATCCATTTCCCCATGGAGGGGCGCGAGGGCGTGGTCAAGGTCTTCACCACCCGGGCGGACACCCTCTACGGGGCCACCTTCATGAGCCTGGCCCCGGAGCATCCCTTGGCCCTGGAGCTCTCCGCCGGCACCGAACAAGAGCAGGCGGTCAAGGAATTCATCGACAAGGTCAAGCGCCAGTCCTTCAGCCAGCGAGCCGACGACAAGAGCAAGGAAGGCGTATTTACTGGAGCCTGGTGCACCAATCCCCTCACCGGCGGGCGCATGCCGGTGTACGTGGCCAACTTCGTGCTCATGGAGTACGGCACCGGCGCGGTCATGGCCGTGCCCACCCACGACCAGCGCGACTTCGAGTTCGCCAAGGAGTACGGCCTGGAGCTCATCGAGGTCATCGCCGGGCCCGATGGCGCGGTGGGCGTTCAGAACATGGCCCAAGCCTTCACCGGCTACGGCCACCTGATCAACTCGGGCCCCTTTGACGGCTTGAGCAGCCAAGATGCCAAGCGGGGCATCGCCGCCGAGCTGGAAAAGCGGGGCATGGGCCAGGAGACCATCAATTATCGTCTGCGGGATTGGGGCATCAGCCGCCAGCGCTACTGGGGCGCGCCCATCCCGGTGATCCACTGCGGCAAGTGCGGCCAGGTGCCGGTGCCCGAGGCCGGGTTGCCGGTGGTGCTGCCCCTGGACGCCCAACTTCCCGAGACCGGCGGCTCGCCCCTGCCCGGCCTGGACGAATGGGTGAACACCACCTGCCCCGTCTGCGGCGGCCCGGCCAAGCGGGAGACCGACACCATGGACACCTTCGTGGAGTCCTCCTGGTATTTCGCCCGCTACGCCTGCCCCCGCTACGACCAGGGCCCCCTGGACCCCGGCCCCACTGATTACTGGATGCCGGTGAACCAGTACATCGGGGGCATCGAGCACGCGGTGCTGCACCTGTTGTACTCGCGCTTTTTCACCAAGGTGATGCGCGACCTGGGCCTGGTGAAGGCCGACGAGCCCTTCACCAACCTGCTCACCCAGGGCATGGTCATCAAGGACGGCTCCAAGATGTCCAAGTCCAAGGGCAACGTGGTGGACCCGGACCTGATGGTGCAGCGCTACGGCGCGGACACGGTGCGCCTGTTCATCCTCTTCGCCGCTCCCCCGGAAAAAGAGCTGGAATGGTCCGACCGGGGGGTGGAGGGGGCCAGCCGCTTCCTGGGCCGCCTGTGGCGCATGGGCGTGGCCGTGGCCGAACAGGCCGCCGGGGTGGAGCCTTACCAGGGCCAGGACGGGCTGCCCGAGGCCCTCAAGGGCCTGCACACCAAGACCCACGAAACCATCAAAAAGGTCAGCGAGGACGCCGGCGGCAAGTTCCAGTTCAACACCGCCATCGCGGCCATCATGGAATTGGTCAACCAGATCAGCCTGGTGGAGCAGGACGAGGCCGTGGCCGGCCACGCCCAGCGGGCGGCGGTGCTGCGCGAGGCGGTGGAGGCGGCGGTGGTGCTCATCAGCCCCATGGCCCCGCACATCGCCGACGAGCTTTGGCGCCGCCTGGGCCACGAAGGCTACCTGATCGACCACCCCTGGCCCTCCTGGGACGACGACGCCCTGGTGCAAGAAGAGAAGCTGGTGGTGGTGCAGGTGCAGGGCAAGGTGCGCTCCAAGCTGACCCTGCCCGCCGATGCCGGCGACTCCGTTCTGGAGGCCGCGGCCCTGGCCGATGAAAAAGTGCAAAAATTCATCGACGGCAGGCCGGTTAAAAAGGTAATAGTAGTCCAGGGCAAGCTGGTGAACATAGTGATCTAGCCCTGACGGACCATTGAGGCCGGAACGAGCCTAGGGAACCAGCCCGGACGGCGGGGCCATATAGGGAGAGGCTGTGGTGAAGAAGCTTTCGATTGCAGGCATTTTAATGTTGGCGGTCATGGTGGCGGCCTGCGGATACCAGTTCCGCGGCAAGCAGAACAACCTGCCCAGCGACGTCAAGAGCATCGCCATTCCGGTCTTTAAAAACAAGACCAATGAAATCCGCATCGAGCAGATCTTCACCGACGCGGTCATCTTCCAATTCAACCGCAGCCAGATGGTGCGGGTGGTCTCCCAGGGCCAGGCCGACGCGGTGCTCACCGGCACGGTGGAGCGGGTCGAGATCAACGACGTGGCCCTTACATCCACCGACACCAGCCGCCAGCGGCGCATCACGGTGTGGGTGTCGGCCACGCTGGTGCGATCCCGCGACGGCAAGGTCCTCTGGGCCAACAAGAGCTTGTGGCAAAACAACACCTACAACGTAGGCGTCAGCCCCACGATCACCGACTCCAACAAGCGCGCGGCTCTCACCGTCCTGGCCAGGGAGTTGGCCCAGACCCTGCACGACGGCGTCTTCGAGAATTTCTAGCCGGGGCGCCAGCGTGGCCGCCACCGGCATCCGGCAGAGAGACCCGGCGGCCCTCCCTTGGCCCGAATTGGCCCAGGGAGAGCCGGGTTGCCTCTATGGCCTCTTTAGCGAGGAGGATTTTCTGCTCGGCCAGGGGGTGGAGCAGGTCATCGCCTCGCCGGCCTTTGCCGAAAACCCCTCTTTGAACGTGGAGCGCTTCCAGGCCTCGGAGACCAAGCCGGCCCGGGTGCTGGACAGCGCCCAGACCCTGCCTTTTTTGGGCCGCAGGCGCTTGGTGGTGGTCAGCGAGGTCCATATGTACAAGGCCGATCAGGCGGCGGAGTTTCTGCCCTACCTGGCCGACCCCTCCCCCACCACAACCCTGCTGCTCACCGGAACCAAGCTGGACGCCCGCACCAAGTTCGCCAAGACCCTGAGCAAGGCGGGCAAGGTGCATCAGTTCGCCAAGATGTACGCCCGCCAGCTGGTCCCCTGGCTGCAAGGCCGGGCCGCCATGCGGGGCAAGACTCTGGAGGCCCAGGCGGCCGCCTATCTGGCCGAGTTGGCCGGGCTGGGCTTGGGAGCCCTGGATTCGGAGTTGGAAAAGCTGGCCCTGTACGTGGGCAATGAAAAGCGCATCACCTTGGCCACGGTGCGCCAGGTGCTGGGGGGCTCACGGCTCTATTCCATCTTTGACTTTACTGACGCGGTGGCCGCCGGCGGCCTTACCCGGGCGCTGAGTTGCTATGCCCAGTTGGACTCCCTGGGCGAACCGGCGGTGAGGGTCCTGGCCATGCTCACCCGGCTCTACCGCCAGCTTCTGGAAGCCAGGCGGGTGCAGGACCAGGGAGGCGGCCCCGGCGAAGTGCAAAGGACCCTGCGCACCCCGCCCCAAGCCACGGCCACCCTGGTGGACCGGGCCCGCCGGGAAACCCCGGCCAGCCTGACCCGGGCCCTGAAGGCGGTCCTGGCCGCCGACGTGGCCTTGAAGTCCTCGCCTGGGGCGGACCGGGTGATAATGGAGCGCCTGATTATGAACTTGTGCGCCTGAGCCGGCCCTAGCCGGCCCCGGCGCCAAGAAAAGCGGAAACCGACGCCGGGGCTCTACAGGGCGAAAACCTGGCGGGACAAGCGTGAAACCTGGCGAGAGGCGTTCTTCTTGTGGTACACGCCCTTGCCGGCGGCCTTGTCGATAACCGGCACGGCCTGCTTCAAGGCGGCCTGGGCCGCTTCGGCATCGCCGGTGGCTATGGCCTGGCGCACTTGCTTGACCACGGAGCGCACCCTGGTGCGATAGGCCCGGTTGCGGGCGTTACGCTTTTCGTTTTGTAGGGCCCTTTTTAGGGCCGAAGCATGGTTGGCCAACTGAGCATCCTCCGGATAAGTTTAGGCTCCGGGCGTTTAGGGGGCCCGTCGCCCCTGACAGACCCAAACTATTAACGGGAGCCGGGGTCCCTGTCAAGGGGTTTTGATGCAAGCAGCCAGTGAACAACATAAAATGACCCGGGCCGCCGGGGTGGTGGGCCTGGCCACCCTGGCCAGCCGCATCGGCGGTTTTGTGCGCGATGTGGTGATCGCCTACCTGTTTGGGGCCGGTCCGGCGGCGGACGCCTTCTTCGTGGCCTTCCGCATCCCCAACCTGCTGCGCCGTCTTTTCGCCGAAGGCACCTTAACCATTGCCTTTATTCCGGTGTTCACCGAGACGCTCAGGAAAAAGGGGCGCGAGGAGGCTTTCCTCCTGGCCCGCTCCACCCTGTCGCTGTTGTCCCTGGCCCTGTTGGCGGTAACCATCGCCGGGGTTGTCTTCGCCCCGGAGGTGGTGCGGCTCATCGCCCCGGGCTTCACCCCCGGCGAGGGCACCTTCGCCCTGGCCGTGGAGATGACCCGCTGGTGCCTGCCCTACATTTTTTTCATCAGCCTGGTTGCCCTGGCCGGGGGAGTGCTCAACTCCCTGGGCCATTTTTTCGCCCCGGCCGCCGCCCCGGCCCTGCTCAACCTGACCATAATCGCCACCGCCCTGGTCCTGAGCCCCCGGGTGGACCCGCCGGTCTTAAGCCTGGCCATGGGCGTGGTAATCGGCGGGGTGGCCCAGCTTTTGATGCAGTTACCCTATCTAAAAGCCAAGGGGGTGCCCTTCAAGCCGGCCTGGGACATCAAGAACCCGGCGCTCAGGCGCATGCTGCGCTTGATGATCCCGGCCATCTTCGGAGCGGCGGTGTACCAGGTGGCGGTGCTGGTGGACACCATCCTGGCCTCCTTTTTGCCCAGCGGCACGGTGAGCTACCTTTACTACGCCGACCGCCTGATCCAGTTTCCCCTGGGCATCTTCGCCATCGCGGTGAGCACCGCCATCCTGCCCAGCCTGTCGCGCCAGGCGGCGGACGGCGATCAGAAGGCCCTGCTGGCCACCATGGGCTACGGCCTGCGCCTGATCCTGTTCATCACCGTGCCGGCCATGGTGGGGCTTTTGGTGCTGGCCCGGCCCCTGGTGGTGCTCTTGTTCATGCGCGGCGAATACACCCTGGCCATGGCCGGGGAAACCGCCGGGGCGGTGATAGGCCTGGCCGCCGGGCTCTGGGCCATCGCCGGAGTGCGGGCGGTGGTGCAGTCCTTTTACGCCCTTAAAGACATCAAGACGCCGGTGGCCGTGGCCGCCGTGTGCCTGGTGATAAAGGTGGGCGCGTCCCTGGCCCTCATGGGCCCCTTGCGGCAAACCGGCTTGGCCCTGGCCACTTCACTTTCCGGGGCAGCCAACCTGGTGCTTCTGCTTTGGCTGCTCAGGCGGCGGGTGGGCCTTTTGGGGGGACGGCGGCTGTTCAAATCCGGCCTGGGCACCTGCGCGGCGGCAACGGTGATGGGCCTGCTGGTGGCCCTGGTGGCCTATGGGCCCGACTGGGGCGATCCCAGCGGGGCCCTATGGCGCTGGGCGAGGCCCCTGGCCGCCTTGGGCGTGGGCGGGGCCAGCTACTTCGCGGCGGCCAAGCTGATGCGCCTGGCCGAGCTAGATGAGTTGTGGCAGGTGTTTAGGGGCAGGCGGACCTAAAGAAAAAGAGTTTGGCGGGTGGCCGAGGCCTTGGGCGGAGTCGGTGCGCGATATATAAAGGCCTGCCCCATCATCAGAACGGCGGCCGGGATGCTCGACCTTACCGAGAATCCCGGCCCTTTCGTGCTTCCCGGCGGTTAACGGCTGGGAGGGTGGCTACTATCGTCTGCCCCGCGAGACGGTCCAAGGGTCAGCCACCGGCTGCCTTCATCCTTTCCACCTTTCCAAACCTCTTTTGGTTTCTTTATTCGACTATTAAGAGGAAGACTTCAGACCATCAGGAGAGCGGTTCGCACCCGGACCCGGCACAGCCAGGCGCCGGCAGACAAGGCGTCTGGCAAGCGACAGCCGGAGGCGTAGCCTAAGCTACGTCGAGGCTGGAGCGCCGCCAGCAACGCAGTATGCCGGAGTCTGGCGAAGCCGCTAGTGGGTCTGTCCGGTCAGGTGCTCCAGGATGCGGCCCTTCTCGTCCACCAGGTACACGCTGAAGCCCTCGTCCTGGGCCTGGCCCAAAAGCTGGGCCCGGTGGATGGCCTCCACGCTGCGGATGAACACCCCTTCGGTGTCGGGCAGGCGGCCCACCAGCATCAGGGCCTGGTCCCTTTCCGCGGTGACCGGAATGAACATCTCGCCGTCCTCGCCGGCCATTCCCAGGAAGTTTTCATCGTTTCTGGTGCGCTCCACGATCACCCACACGTAATTGCCGGCATCAACCTTATCGGGCATGTTCCCTCCCGGGACTTTGTTGAATTGATTACCCCCCAAAACTAGGGCTTGAAGGCCGCCGCGTCAAGCGGGCCCTGGCCTCAAAGGCCTTGGCGGCTAATATTTGAGGCGTGTGCATCTGCCGCGAATACAAGAAGGCCTATCGCCCGGCCAGCCGGGCGGGAGCGGCCAAGCGCCGCCGGACATTACTCCAAACCCAGGCCCAGGCCAAGCCCGCCACAAAGGGGGAGGCCCCACGGGGAACTCCCTCCCTTGCACCCGCCTGCCCCCCGCGCTAGAGTAGGCCTCCAAACCTAGTCAGGAAGGCCGGGCACACATGGGACTGCTAAAGGGACGCGCCACCATCACCCGCTACACGGTCAGCGGCGAGCCGCCAGCCGGGTTTTGGGACTTCATCGACCGCCGGGTCAAGGCCAACGCCTTCAAGGACATCGAGTCCAGCACCGAGGAGTTGGCCGTGGGCTGGTGCGCCATCAACGATTACTTTGACACCAGCTTCGCCTATATGGCCTACGCCATGGAGCCCTACGTGCTCCTGGGGCTGAGGGTGGACCAGCGCAAGGTGTCCGCCACCCTGCTCAAGAAATACCACCGCCTGGAGATGGACAAGGCCAAGAGCTACATGGACGAGGGCCGCAACCTGGGCCGGGTGCGCCGGGAAGAGCTGAAGGACAAGGCCCGCCTGGAGCTTTTGGCCCGCATACCCCCGGAAACCAAACTCTACGAGGTGGTGTGGGACACCGCCCGGGGCGAGCTGTGGCTGGGCGCGGCCACCCGCAAGGTGCTTGACCTGTTCGAAGAGCAGTTCGTGGCCAGTTTCGGGCTGGAGCTCACCCCCCGCCTGCCCTTCTTGTTGGCCCGGGACCTGCTGGCCGGCAGCGCCCTGGCCGCCCCCCTGGAAGACGCCCGCCCCTGGGGCCCCCTGGCTTGGGAGCAAGGCGCATGAACCTAGGCGAGTTGCTGGAGCAGAAAATCTTCCTGGGCCAGGAGTTCCTGACCTGGCTGTGGTTTTTGCAGGAAAGCGAGGGCGGAGCCGAGGTAAAGGACCTGGGCTGGGTGGAGTTGACCCTGGGCGAACGCCTAGTGCTGGGCCCGGCCATGGGCGCCGACGGGTCACGGGTCACGGTGAGCGGGGCCGAGGGCTCCCTGGCCGAGGCCCGCGAGGCCCTGCGCCAGGGCAAGCTGGTGGACGCCCTGCGCCTGGGCCTGGAAATCCACGGCGAAGAGTACGCGCTAAACCTGGAGGCGGCCGAACTGGCCCTCAAGGGCCTGAAGCTGCCCACCACCGCCTCGCCCGGCGAGGACCCCGACGGCCTGGAGGGCCTGGTGCTGGAGCGGGTGGCCCTGCTGGAAAACGCCGTTAAGGCTGTGGAAGGGCTTCTGGGGCTGTTTTTGACTCAGCGCCTGCACCCGGAGGAGGGCCCGGAGTTGCGCCGGGCCCTGGGGGCCTGGGCCGGCCAGGAAGCAGGCTAGCCCGGCTGCGCCAGGCAGCCGGGCTTGCTGGGCAAGGCGCCTCCTAACCATAAAATCGTCTTTTTTGCCGAAGTACGGCTAAAGCTTAAAGCGATGATGCCCCGAAATTCATGAAACGGCCAGGCTAGGCGGCCTCCCGGCGAGCCGCCGCCTGGGCCTCGGCGGCCCGAATCAGACAATAGGCCACCATCTGTGGGTCGTCGCCTTCCAGGTCAAAGCAGTGGCCGTTTTCGCCGTAGAGACCGCCGGGGATGAAATTGCCCAGTTCCTCGGGGTCACTGATGTCGTCGCCGTAGAAGCACAGCGAAAGCATCATCTCTTCCTCGCCCAGGGGCACCACGTCGGCCAAGGCGAACAGGGGCTTCTCTCGCCCCTGGGGTCTGGGGTCCAGGTCCCAGCGCAGGCTGTAGCTGACACCCGGACGGGGCAAGAAGGTCTCGCTGACCCCTTGTAGCTCCAACACCCCCTGGCGGTAGGCCAAAAGGCTCTTTTTCAGGCCCGCCTGCCCGGCCGGCCATTGCTCCAAGAATTGCTCCAAGCTCAGATCGGATTCCGCACTCATGCTGTTTACTCCCGCCGGAATTAATACCCGCACAAATGCAGGTATTAACACAACCCGGTGGTCTTGGCAAACCCGGCGGCTTACTTGACCAATCTATTCAGGTGCGGACTGATGGCGATTACGCGGCGCAGGCCGCTTTCGATGTGGTGGAGCCGTATGGCGCCCCGCCATATAAGGTGGCCCCCCAATATCAAAAGCCCCAGGCACAGGGCCAACAAGGGCAGCAGATACGAGAAGTTGTCCCAGAAGTGGTAAAGGCGCGAGGTGACCACCAGCAGGGATATGATGCTCATGGGCACGGCCAATAGAGCCAGGCCGGTGCGCACCGTGGCCAGTTGGGTGCGTTTGTCGGCCAGGAGAAACTGGGCCTCGTTTATCAGCAGGCTTTCCGGTTCGGGGGGCGCGCCGGGAGGCGCGGCGCTCTCTTTGGTCTGGGCCGGGTGGAGGATGTTTTCCAAGGCCTATGCCTTGCGGCGGCAGCGCGCGCGCCAGCCCAAAACCCCGGCCAGGCCGCTGCCCAGCAGCAATAAGGTGCCCGGCTCAGGAGCGCCGGCCACGGGGGAATCGTAGGCCACGGTGAGGGTGGACCGGAAATTGACGCTGCTGTTCATGGAATAGATGCCCGACCAGTCGTTGGTGTTGGCGAAGTCGCTGAAAATGGCCCAGCCGTAGTTGGCCTGGCCGTTGGCCCAGGCCTGCAAACTGGAGGTGACATCTATGCTCAACCAGCCGGTGCCGCTTTGGGTGTAGCTGGCCACCGGGGACCCGGTGGTCTGGTTGGCCACGGTGACTCCCCCGCCGAAGCTATTCCATGTGGCGTTGCCCGCGTCCCATCCGGTGGTCAGCTGATACAACTTGCGTGCGGCCGTGGAGCCGTTCCAGATGTATACGTTGAGCAGAGCGTTGGTGATGGTGCTTCCCAGGGGGATTTCGCCGGGGTTGTTGCCGAAGATGTCGCTGAACTGGATCAGGCTCTGGATTTCCCGGGAAGGCCGGTTCCACTGCCACAGGACGGTGCTACTGCCGTAATTGTTCCTGGGCGCATAGGACACCAGGCTGGTATCCTGGCCTCCGGCGGTGTAGTCGAAGGTGATTGTGTCGGCCTCGGCGGCAGAACAGGCCAGTAACACCGCTACAAGTGCCGCCCCAACGGCCAAGGCCAACATTCGCCTAAAAGTTGTCATGGCATCCCCCTTCTCATTAAATTATATAATACTGCCAATCGGTTAAATCAACCATCCATTTCATATTGCTTACCAGGAGTCCAAAAAAGAGGCCCCCGGCTAATGCCGGGGGCCCCGCAACCACCAGGAAAATCCTAGTTTCGGCGGCGGCGTCTGCGCCAGCCCAGCGCGCCCAGCAGGCCGCTGCCCATCAAAAGCAGGGTGGCCGGCTCGGGGGCGGCCCCCGCCGAGCCGCCCGTGGCAGCGCCCGTGGCCCCGTCGAAGTTGACCGTTCCCGCCCCGCCCCTGGCGTAATCCACATACTTGTTTATGAAGTTGTTCTGGCCGGGGCCGTTGTTGCTTATCTTGGCCACGGTGATGACCATGGGCATGGTGCTGGGGAAATCGGCAAAGTCCGACTGGGCGGTGATGATGTTCAGCACCCCGGAGAGGGTTAGCTGGTCCCCGCCCGCGCTGAAGGTGATGGAACTGAGATCAAAGGCGCCGGCCAGCCCGATGTCTCCGGCCGGGGGATCGTAGGCCGGAGTCTGGCCTCCCGGGTAATAGGAGGTGCCGGGGCTCTTGACGTCCTTGGCCACCGCGAACTCAACGCTGGCCGTGGCGTCGAAGGTGCCGCCATCCAGGTTGGGGATGATGTTGCCATGCTTGTCGTAGCCCGCGATGAGCCCGGCGGGTATGCCCCCCAGGGCCGCGTACATGTCAAAGCGT
>JAHJPG010000120.1 GCA_018819925.1 Pseudomonadota bacterium | reverse complement strand
TGGACATCCTGGTGAACAACGCCGGCGGCCCGCCCGCCGGAACCTTTTTGGAACTGGACGAGGCGGCTTGGCGCCAGGCGGTGGAGCTTACCCTTCTCTCGGCCCAGGCCATGACCAGGGCGCTGTTGCCGGCCATGGTGGCGAATAAGTGGGGCAGGGTGGTCAACATGACCAGCGTGTCGGTTAAGCAGCCCCTGGCCGGGTTGATCCTCAGCAACAGCATCCGGGCGGCGGTGGTGGGCTGGGCCAAGACCCTGGCCGACGAGGTGGGAGCCTCCGGGGTCACGGTTAACAACGTGCTGCCCGGCTGGATGCACACCGAACGGGTGGATCAGCTGCTGAAGCACCGGGCCCAGACCGGGGGCGTCACCCGGGAGCAGGCCATGCAAGGCGTGGTGGCCGGCATCCCCCTGGGGCGCATGGGCCGGCCCGAGGAGTTCGCCGACCTGGTGGTTTTCTTGGCCAGCGAACGCTCCAGCTACATCACCGGAGTCAGTTATCTCATTGACGGCGGTCTGCACCGAGGTTTGAGCTAGAGAGCGTTGCACGCGGAGTGCGGGAATTTTATAGTTTTACTTGTTGTAATAAATTAAGTGGGTTGACTAGTTAGCTAATTTATATCTGATGAGTTTGAGCAAAATAGCATAGAGGTCTTGCCCTAGGTGTTTGAACCTGAACTCGGACGTTTTCAGATGCAGGTAAAAGGTGGGAGCAGGGAGCCCATTGAACTTCATTAGCCTGGCCTTGGCAAAGGACCAGAAGGAATCGATGCCGTTAATGTGATTTCGTCTTTTGGCGAACGGGTCTTGACCATGGATGGATCCGATAGTGCTTTTTGTAGCCCAAGTCGAGACCGCTGCATAATTCTTGGTTCTGATCTTCGGCCTCGTTTCCGTTCCGATCAACCGTTCTGCCAGTTGGTTAGGCCCAGATTTTGATCTGGGCTAGCTGTTTTCTTGTTGTCCCGCCCCTGGCCGGGGCCATGTGGGCGACCGCCGCCCTGCGGGGACTCTTTATGCACTCGCCATTCGCACGACCTTCTTGCGGTTGAAGGCCATGGCGTACAAGTGTAGCTGCGGCCCTACCTTGGCCGCACCTCTTGACTACGGTCATCATCTCCTTCGCCATCGTCATCGACCGGGAAAACCTCTTGCTGCTTCCTGGGCCGCCGGGAACTCTCCAGCAAGCTGGCGTCCACGACGACACCTTCCTTGATCTCCAGTTCGCCAGCCCCTATCTGAGCATTGATCATATCCAGAAGAGGCTATGCCAAACCCTTCTCATGAATCTCGTTGCGAAAACGGCAGATGGTGGAATTGCCAGGCGCCTGATGACGCAGGGAAAAGCCGCGGAAATGGCTGAAGGAAATACGATCTTCAAGGTTTCCGAAAAGCTCTCGATCAGAAAGGCTGCACCAGGACTGCGGCAGCAGGGCTTTGAACATACCCAGGGCGGGATAGGCCGGATTGCCCACCGCATTGGCTTTTCTTTACAACTCCCCTAAGCCGTTGCAGCCTCTCCAGCCATCGGAGTGGATCACGATCTTTGGGCCCACCCTTTCCCCGAAATCCTTGCACGGCGCACATACTTATTTATCATGCCCATACAGCAGTTAGGGGGCATCAATGTCGCCCCAACGAGTCAGGGACCCTAGGGAATTAAAATGGCGCGGCTCAGTCTTGGGCCAGTTCCCCGGCCTGGGCGGCCAATTTCAGTAGCCGGGCATCCTGGGGATGGCGGGCCAGGGCGTCGTTCAGAAGGTCCAGGGCCTGTTCGGCCCGGCCCAGCTTTATGAGGGCCCGCCCGGCGGTGAGCATGTGGTGGGCCGCCCCCGGCTCCTGTTGCAGGGCGCGCCGCGCCAGGGACAGGGCGATGTCGGTGTTGGCCCCCCGCTCCAAGTAGAGTCCGGCCAGACCGCTCAGGGCGGCGGCGTCGCGGGGGTTGGCCTTGATGGCTTGTTTGAAGGCGGCCTCGGCCTCGCCTCCCCGGCCGGCGGCGGCCAGCACCTGGCCCAGACGGCTGTATACCGCCTTTTTGCACGCTGGCTGGGCGGCGGCCCGTTGCAGATGATCCAGGGCCTGGTTGGTCTGGCCCTTGGCCTGGGCCAGGCAGCCCAGCTGGAACAGGGTGTCGGCGTGGCCCGGCTCCAGTTCTAGGCTTTTTTCCAGACAAGCCTGGGCTTGTTGGTTTTGGCCCAGCCTGAGCAGGGCCAGCCCCAAGTTGTAGTGGGCCATGAAATCCCGGGGGGCCACCTCCCGGGCCCGGCGGAAGCACTCCGCCGCCCGGTCCATCTGGCCCAGGCGGCCGTGGCAAACCCCTAGGGAATTTAGCACGTTGGTTTCATCGGCCTGGAGCAAAAGCGCCTTTTCGTATTGGGCCACCGCCTCGGACAGCCGCCCCTGGTTGTAAAGGGCGTCACCGCTGATGTTCAGGCTAACCGCGTCGCAAACCACCACGCTGTAGGGCTCCAGGAAGTTGGCGTGCACCAGGGCCTTGGCCGCGTCTGCCAGGGCTTCCATGGTGTCGAAACCTTCCCGGGGATGGGCGGCCACCCCGGCCCTCACCGGCCTTCCCCCCTGCTGGCGCATCAGCTCCAGGGTGGCCCGGGCCGCCTCCAAGGTCTGGGCGGTATCGGCCTGGGGCAAGAGCACGGCCATGGCCTCGGGAGAATATCGCCCCAGGATGGCGCCGGCCCCAAAGCCGGTGCGGGCGGCGTCGGTAAGGCCGGCCAGGAGAGCCTCGGCCCCCAGGCGGCCGGTAACCTCGGCCACGCCCTCCAGGTCCTCAACCCCCAGGACCACGGCGGCCAGGGGCTCATCCGAGGCGCACAGGGCCGCGTAGGCGGCCATGAGCGAGCGCCGCTCCAGGGCCCCGGTGGCTTGCTCCAAGGTCACCGCCACCTCGCTGCCGGCCAGGAGCAGGCTCTGGCGGCGGTCCGGCTCCTCGCCGGGGACCTCCTGGGGAGGCAGACGGTGCAGGGCGTCGCCGGGGCGCAAGGGGCTGGCCGGACGGCCGAGGCGAACCACCTCGGCCAGGGACTCCTCGGCTCCCAGCTTGCTCACCGCCACCTCGGCCTTGGCTTCCTCCGGGGGCCGTCCCGGGTCGCTCACCGCCAAGCGGTCGCCCTCGGTGAGCCCATGCACCCGGCCCAGGTTGATGAGCACGCGGTCCAGGGGCATGACCTCCTGCACCCGCCCGGCCTTGGCCGCTATTTCATCGAAGAAGAGCAGCTCCTCCAGAGATGCCCGCTCCGCCGCCTGCAAGGCCCGCCCGGCCCGCAGCTTGACAAGGGCTGCGGCGTCGGAAGCCGGGCCGGTCCCACGGTGCTCCAGACAGGCCGCCCCCAGGCTCAGGCTCACCGGCCAGGGGTCCCGCTCCGCCCCTCCCAATCGAAGCCGGGCCGCCAGGGCTTGCAGGCTCTCCGCCGCCCGGCGGGCTTCGCTGGCCGAACCGTTCAACAACACAAAAAAGGTCTGCCCCACCCTGGCCAGGACAGCAGCCCGGGGCGCCGCCTCGCCGGCCAGCCTGGCCAAATCCTTGAGCACCTGATCGCTCAGGCGGCGGCCGTGGCGCTCCTGCCAGCCAGAGAGCCCCTTGGGCCTCAGGGCCACCAGGGTCAGGCCCCCGTCATGGTTTTCCGCGTCCAAAGCCAGGCGGCCCGTGGGCGGTGCGGCCCTCAGGCGGGCAACGGCCGAAGTGAGGGCCTCCTCCAGGGCGGTTTCATTGCCCAGGCCGGTAAGGTCGTCGGTATGGGCGGCCAGGCGGGAGCGCACCAGGTTTAGGCTGGTCTCCACCAGGGCCGACAGGAAGGGGCGCACCTGATCGGGAAGTTGTTCCTCGCTCACCCCGTGCGCCGCCAGAAGCCCCAGGGGGCGCAACCCGTCCAGCAGGGGTATGAGCAACCGCCCGCCGGTTCGGTCGAATACCGCGCGGCCCTTGGCCAGAGCACCTTGCAAAATCTCCTGGTTGGGCTCGCCGGAGCCTGGTGGAGGCAAAAGATCTATCCGGGCGCAGCCCAGAGCCTTGCGAAAGGGAGGCTTGAGTATCTCCTGGCAGCGGGTCAGGTCGTGGTAGCCAAGCTCGTGGCGAACGGCGGGCGGCAAGGGGCGCAACCTCAAGCAGCCAAGGCGGTAAGGGCCTTGACGATCACCGCTGCGTCATCGGCCATCATGGTGCGTACGTCCATGAGCAGGTGGCCGTCCTCCAGGCGGCAGATCACCGGCGGGTTTCCGGCCCTGAGGGCCTGTTCCAGGCGGGTGGGGCTCAGGTCCTTTATGGCCACCTGCAACAGGCGGGTGCGGGGCGCGGCCAGGGGCATGGCCCCGCCGCCCACCCGGCTCATGCCCTCCACGGTGGACACCTCCAGCCGCTCAAGACCCAGGGCCTTGAGGCGGCCGGCCAGGCGGTTGGCCCGCTCCCGCAGGCGCTCATATGGCGCGGTAATCATGGCCAGGGTCGGAATCTCGGCCATGGCCTTTTCCGGCTCCCGGTACAACTCCAGGGTGGCCTCCAGGGCAGCCAGGGTCAGCTTGTCAACCCTCAGCGCCCGGTTGGTGGGGTTCTTGCGGCAGCGCTCCACGAACTCAGCCTTGCCCAGGATGATCCCGGCCTGGGGCCCGCCCAACAGCTTGTCCCCGGAGAAGGTGACCAAATCCGCCCCATCGGCCAGGGCCTCCTGCACCGTGGGCTCCTTGGGCAGGCCGAAACGGGAATAATCCACCAGGCTGCCCGAGCCCAGGTCCTCCATCACCGGCAGGTGATAGCGGTCGCCCAACTCGCGCAGTTCCTTTAGCGGCACCTCCTGGTGGAAGCCCACCACCGCGAAATTGCTGGTATGCACCTTGAGCAGCAGGGCGGTGTTGGAGGTTATGGCCCCCTCGTAGTCGCGCAGGTGGGTCTTGTTGGTGGCCCCCACCTCGCGCAGGACGGCCCCGGAGCGGGCCATGACGTCGGGGATGCGGAAGGAGCCGCCGATCTCCACCAGTTGCCCCCGGCTCACCACCACCTCCCGGCCCGCGGCCAGGGTTTGCAGGCTCAGGAGCACCGCGGCGGCGTTGTTGTTCACCACCAGCGAGGCCTCGGCCCCGGTCAGCTCGCACAGGATGCGGTCCACGTGGGCATAGCGGCTGCCCCGGGCCCCGGCGTCCAGGTCGTATTCCAGGTTGCTGTAGGTGCGGTTGATCTCGATGAGCCGCTCCAGGGCCCGGCGGGCCAGTATGGAGCGCCCCAGGTTGGTATGCACCACCACCCCGGTGGCGTTGACCACCCTCTGGAGGCTGGGGGCGGCCAGGCGGCGGGCCAGCCCGGCGACGGCCTGGGCCACGGACCCGGCGGCCAAGTCTTCGGGGGCGATGTCCTCACCGGCCAGTAGGCGGGCGCGCAGGTCATCCAAGGCCTGGCGGGCGGCGGCGAGGACCAGGGGACGGGGGACCTCTTGGCGAACATCGAGCAGGACCGGATGCTCCAGCAGGTGATCCACCTTGGGCAGCCGCGCCAACCGCTTTTGGTCCACCATGGGTTCTCCTCGCCTAAGGGTCTTTTACTACTATTACAAATCGCGGCCAGAGGCAAGGTCCCGCCCCTGGTGCAGCCAGAAAAAGGCCAAGGCGGCGATGACGATGCAGTGGTCGATATCCCCGCTGGCCACCATGGCCGGCAGGTCATGGGCCTTGACTCGAAACACCTCGATGCTCTCGCCGGCCTCCAGGCGGGGCTCCCCGGCCTCGGGGTCCACCTCGGCCAAAAAAGTGTGGCAGGTGTTGTCGAACAAGGCGGGGTTGGGGTTCACCTTGCCCAAAAAAGTAAGCGTCCGGGCCTGGTAACCGGTTTCCTCTTCCAGTTCTCGGGCCGCGGCCTGGGCGGGCGTCTCGCCGGGGTCCACCAGGCCGCCGGGGATCTCCACCGCCCAGTCCCCTGAGCCGTGACGCCATTGCTTGATGAGCACCACCTCGCCCTGGGGAGTGACCGGCACCACGTTGACCCAGTCGCTGGATTGCAGGGTGACAAAGGTGGCGGTGTGGCCGCCGAGGCGGCGCAGGCTGCGGGTCACACTGAGCACCGGGTGCTCAAGCACGCTTTCGCTTTCAAGGATTTTCCAGCCGGGCAAGATGATGCCTGCCTTTCACGGCGCCGGACGCGGCCGGGCGGCGGACCGATCTATTGTATGTTCATGGACTGGCCGATAAGCAGGCTCATCAAGCCGGCGATGACCACGTTTTGCAAGAAGATTATGGCTAGGATCAGGATGACCGGGGCTATGTCGAACCCGCCGAAACTGGTGGGAATGATACGGCGCACCCGCCAAAGGACCGGCTCGGTGACCGCGAACAAAAAGCGCACGATGGGGTTGTTGGGGTCGGGGCGCACCCAGGTGATCACCGCCGCAGCTACTATGACCCACATGTAAGCACTCAGTAGCCAGCTTATGAACTGCAGTATCTTAAGGAAAAAGATCATTATCCCCATCCTGTTCCGGCTCGAAAAGGCAAAGATTCAAACTAATACTGATTCCCCGGGCCTATCCTGTCAAGACTGCCAGCCCCTGCCTTTAAGTAATACTTAAAAGCAGGAAACGCGACACTAATACCTGGGATTTGTTTTGCTTTTCGGTTCATGCCCGGCCCTTGAGTTTGTAAAACTGACTTGTTATACTGTTTATCCAACAGCCGAGCAATACTTTCCCGCTCCATGGCCCCTGGGCTAGGGGGTTCGCATGGGGGGGTGGGAGAATTCAGCCATGAAAAGCAAGCGTCTGGTTATGGTTTTTGGTTTGGTCGCCGCCTTGGCCTTGGGCTTGGCCCTGGCCGTGCCGGCCGAAATAACCAAACCCGAGATATGCCTGGACAAGAAGCTATGCGCCGAAAAGCTTCGTTTTGGCGAGCAATCCTTTTCCCGGGGTGATTACAGCACGGCAAAAGTATATTTCAAGCAGGCAGTCATCGCAGACCCCCTTTCTGCCAAGGCCTGGGCCTATTACGACCTCTCCGTGATGTATGATGTGGCCATGCAGATTCAAAAAGCGGGCCAGGTCAAGGTTTCCGGCGCCCCGGTGCCCGGCGTTGCTCCCCAGGCCGCCCCCGACGCCGCCAGCACGCCGCAAAGTCCGCCCGCGCCGAAGGCTTCCGTCCCAGCTGGTATTCCAGCTATCAAGCCTGACGAGGGGTGTTAAAAGACTGATAATCGACATCGCCTTTTATGACAGGTTTAACTGTGGCGACACGGTTTTGGGGCCGCGCCGTCTTGATGATACACAAACAATCGCAAAACGGAGGTAGGCGACATGAAGAAATTGGCCGTTATCCTGTTTGCCTTGGCGGCCTTGGCTCTGCTGAGCACCGCTGCCATGGCAAAGGGCAATCCATTGGCGGACAACGAGAAAAAAATCAACAAAGAATTCGCCGCGTTAGTCCCCAAGGACAAAGTTAAAAACGTAGACGATCTCTACAAAAAATGGCAGGAGGTCCTGGCGGGCAAATCGGACGCTTATATCCTGGACGTGCGTAGCGTTCCCGAGTTCCAGGCGTTTCACATCGAGGGCTCCAGCCACATTCATGACGGCCATATGTACACCATCCCCAAGAAAATCAAAGACCCCAACGCCGAGATTTGGGTGTTCTGCCGCACTCAGGCCCGCTCCGCCTACATCGCCGGCTTCCTTTATAAGTACGGTTACAAGAATGTCTACTGGGTGAACAAGGCCCCCGACGGCACCGCTGGAGGTATTACCGGCTGGGTGAAGCGGGGCTACCCGGTTGTCAACTACTTCTTCGGCTACGTCGACAAAAACGGCATGCATTACTCCAAGCCGCCGCTCAAAGAGCGCAAGGGCAAGAACTTCTTCCGTGAGTTCGATGGCCAGCGTGGAGAGTACTCCGCGAAGTAACATTCTCTGTTTTCTTAGCGGAATCATGGTGTAAAGTGGGGAGCCGCCATTGGGCGGCTCCCCTTTTCCGTGGTGTTAAGCCACCCCAAGCCGCCAAGCTTGTGGTAGCCTGCCCCTAAAACAGCCTGGAGAAGCGAGCATGGCCTCAAGAGACCTCAGAGCGGACGCTGGCCAGATAATCGGAGCCGCCCTGGCCTCGGTGGACCCCTGGCGGGCGGTGAACAACGCCCTTCGCCTGAAAGGCGATCTTTTGACCGTGGGGAACCAAACCCTGGACCTGGGCCGCTTCCGGCGCATCGTGGTGGTGGGAGCGGGCAAGGCTGGCGCGCCCATGGCCCAGGCGGTGGAGCATGTCTTGGGCGGGCGCATCGGCGCGGGCCGGGTGGTGGTCAAGGACGGCCACGGCGCGCCCACCGAGATCATCGAGATCATGGAAGCCAGCCACCCGGTGCCCGACGGCCGGGGGGTGGAGGCCGGGCGCAGCATCGCGGCCATGGTGCGCCAGGAGGCCGCGCCCGACACCTTGTTCCTGTGCCTGCTCTCCGGCGGCGGCAGCGCCCTGTTGGTGGCCCCGGCCGAGGGCATCTCCCTGGCCGACAAGCAGCAAACCACCCGCCTGCTTCTGGCCAGCGGGGCGGATATCGGCGAGATCAACGCCATCCGCAAGCACCTGAGCCAGCTCAAGGGCGGCAACCTAGCCCGCTTGGCCGCCCCAGGCAAGCTGATAAGCCTCATCATCAGCGACGTGGTGGGCGACCGCCTGGACGTCATCGCCTCCGGGCCCACCGTGCCCGACAACTCCACTTGGGAAGAGTGCCGCGACATCCTCGCCCGCTACGGCATCTGGGAGCAGACGCCGCAAACGGTGCGCCAGCGCATCGAGCAAGGCTTGGCCGGGGTCATGGAAGACACCCCCAAGCCCGGCGACAGCGCCATGGACGGAGTGACCAATCTCATCGTGAGCAGCAACCGCATGGCCATAGACCAGGCGGTGGCCCAGGCCCGAAAGCTGGGCTATACCCCCATGCTTCTGAGCACCACCATCGAGGGGGAGACCAAGGACGTGGCCCGCATGCACGCGGCCATGGCGCGGGAGGTGTTGGCCAGCGGCAACCCGCTGCCCCCGCCTTGTTGCCTGCTCAGCGGAGGCGAGACCACGGTGACCCTGGGCGAAGAGTTCGGCACCGGCGGGCGCAACATGGAGTTCGCCTTGGCCGCGGCCCTGGACCTGGGCGGCCTGCCCGGAGTGCTGGCGGTGAGCCTGGGCACCGACGGCACCGACGGCCCCACCGATGCGGCCGGGGCCTGGGCCGACGGTGAAAGCGTGGCCCGTGGCCAGGAAATGGGGCTCAAGGCGCGGGATTTCCTGCACCGCCACGACGCCTACAATTTCTTCAAGCCCCTGGGCGACTTGATCGTCACCGGGCCCACCCGCACCAACGTCATGGACCTCAGGCTGATGCTGGTGAACGGCCCCGGGGAGGCGCGTTCTTGACCCAACCTCTGCTTCATATAGACGACCTGACCACGGTCTTCGACTCCGAGGCCGGTCCCATCGTGGCCGTGGACGGCCTGAGCCTTACCGTGGCTCCGGGCGAGATCGCCGGCCTGGTGGGGGAAAGCGGCTGCGGCAAGTCGCTCACCGCCTTGAGCGTCATGGGGCTGCTTTCTCCTCCGGGGCGGGTGGCCATGGGCCGCATCCTGTTCCAGGGCCGCGACCTTTTGACCCTGCCTCCCGCCCAACTGCGCGGGCTCAGGGGCAACGAACTGTCTATGATCTTCCAGGAGCCCATGACCTCCCTGAACCCGGTGTTCGCCGTGGGCCGCCAGATAGCCGAGGAGATCACGGCCCACCAGGACATTTCCAAAAGCCAGGCATGGCAGCGTGCCGTGGAGATGCTGCACAAGGTGGGCATCCCCGAGGCCGAGGCCCGGGCCCGGGCCTATCCCCACCAACTCAGCGGGGGCATGCGCCAGCGGGTGATGATCGCCATGGCCCTGGCCCTGGACCCCCAGCTACTCATCGCCGACGAGCCCACCACCGCCCTGGACGTGACCATCCAGGCCCAGATCTTGGCGTTGATGCGCCGCCTCCAGGCCGAGACCGGGGCGGCGGTGCTTCTGATAACCCACAACCTGGCCGTGGTGGCCCAGACCTGCTCCCGGGTGATGGTGATGTACACCGGCCGCCTGGTGGAAGACGCCCTGGTGGACGAGTTGTTCGACCATCCCTTGCACCCCTACACCCAGGGGCTCTTGGCCTGCCTGCCGGCCCGCTCCCCCCGGCCGGGGCAAAAGCTGCCCACCATCGGGGGCATCGTGCCCCCCCTGGGCGAGTTGCCCCCCGGCTGCGCCTTCAGCGACCGCTGCTCCCAGGCCTTCGACCTGTGCCGCCAGGCCGAACCGGCCTTGGTGGAGGTGGCGCCGGGCCACTCGGTGCGCTGCTATCTGCACCACGACCAGGCCCGCCGGGCCCGGAGGCTGGCGGCATGAGCCAAACGCCTCCCCTCATGGCCCTGGAAGGCCTTGCCAAGTTTTTCAAGGTGGGCGCGGGGTTCATGGGCGTTCAACGCCAGACGGTGCATGCGGTGGACGGGGTGGACCTGGCGGTGGAGGCCCACGAGGTGCTGGGCCTGGTGGGGGAAAGCGGCTGCGGCAAATCCACCCTGGGGCGCCTGGCCCTGGGCTTGCTGAAGCCCACCAGCGGCCGGGTGCTCTTCGAGGGCCAGGACCTGACCACCCTGGACCGGGCCGGGTTCAAGGCCATGCGCCGCCAGATGCAGGTGGTTTTCCAGGACCCGGCCACATCCCTGAACCCGCGGCTCAACGTGGGCTCCATCCTGGCCGAGCCCCTTTTGATCCACGGCCTGGCCACCCGCCAAGAGGCCAAGGAACGGGTGGCCCAGTTGCTCAGTGAGGTGGGGCTCAGGCCCGAGCACGCCCGGCGCTATCCCCACCAGTTCAGCGGGGGCCAGCGCCAGCGCATCGGCATCGCCCGGGCCCTGGCCCTCAGGCCCAAGCTGGTGGTGGCCGACGAGCCGGTGAGCGCCCTGGACGTGTCCATCCAGGCCCAGGTGCTCAACCTGCTCATGGATTTGAAGGAGACTTTCGGCCTGACCTACCTCTTCGTGGCCCACGACCTCTCGGTGGTGCGCCACGTATCCACCCGGGTGGCGGTGATGTACCTGGGCAAGGTGGTGGAGGTGGGCCCGGCGGCGGTGTTCGACCGCCCGCCCCGGCATCCCTACACCGAGGCCCTGTTGGCCGCCGCGCCGGTGGCCGACCCCCACCGGGTCATGCCCCCGCCGCCGGTGAAGGGCGACGTGGCCAGTCCGGTGAACCCGCCCCCGGGCTGCCGCTTCCACCCCCGCTGCCCCGAGGCCCAGGATATATGCAGCCGTGAGGAGCCCCTTTTAAAAGACATCGAACCCAGGCACCGATGCGCCTGCCACTTCCGCTAGCGGCCCGGCTTCGCCAGACGACCGAGGGCTGCGTTGTCGGCTTCGCTCAGGCCTCGATGTAGTTTAAAGCTACACCTACACCTGCGGCCTTCGCTTACCGAACGCCTTGCCCTCCGCCGCCTGGCTGTGCCGTAATTGGGAGCCGGTGTGCTCTCCTCAACGTAACGCGGCATGACGATTCATTAGACCGTCATGCCGCTTGCGTGCTTGAAAAGTATGGGCTAGCCCCTGTTCCCCTATCCCAGGTAGCCGGCCTCCTTGGCCTGCACCAGATGGGTCAGGGTCTGGTTGACCGGAGTGGGCACGCCGGCCTGCTCGCCCTGGCGCACCACCGCGCCGTTGATGTAGGCCACCTCGGTGCGCCGCTTGGCCCGCACGTCCTGGAGCATGGAGCTTATGTTGGCTCCGGTGCGCCGGGCAACCTGCTGCACCGAGGCCAGCATGTCCTCGTGCAAAAAGCGCACGCCCAGGGCCCGGCCCACGGCCACCGCCTCCTCCACCGCCGCGGCCATTACCTCCCCGGCCGGAGCCAACTCCAGCAGGCGGCCGTTGGGCACCTCCAAGATGGCAGTGAGGGGGTTGATGCCCACGTTGATGACCAGTTTGGTCCAGATGAGGTTTTGCACCCCCTCGCTGGCCTCGGCCTGAAAACCGGCGGCCAGCAGCAACTCGAGCACTTGGGCGGTGAAGTCGTCCACGGGCCCCTGGGCCGGCCCGATGTGGGTCAGGCCCCGGCCGGCGTGGCGGACCTGGCCGGGGCCCAGCAGGGTGGCCCCTTCGCTGGTGATGCCTCCCAGGACCCTCTCCGGCCCCAAGGCATCCACCAGGGTCTCCACGTTTTCGGCCCCGTTTTGCATGGTCAGAGCCCGGGCTTGGGGGCCCAGGTGGGCCCGCAGGGCGCGGGCCACCTCCTGGGTGTGATAGGCCTTGGTGCAAATTATGGCCAAGTCGACGCCGGCCAATATCTCAGGCTGGGCGCTGGCCGGGATGGCGTAATGGTCCTCGCCCTGGGGGTGCTCCAGGAACACCCCCTGCCGGTCGATTATCTGGGCCCGCTGGGCGCGGTGGTCCAACAGGCTGACCTCGGCCCCCGCCTGTTTTAGGCGGGCGGCCAACATCAGCCCCATGGCTCCGGGGCCCACAATGGCTATTTTCATGGCGCCCCCCTAAAACTTGAGTTGATCCACCACCGCCTGGTCCATGGCAAAGCCGTGCTCCGGGGCGGGGAAGGCGGCGGAACGCACCTCCTGGGCATAGGAGGACACCGCCTGCTCCAGTTGGGGGAAAAGGTTCACGTACTGGCGGGCCATCTTGGGGGGATTGCGCTCGGCCAGTCCCACCAGGTCGTGGATCACCAGCACCTGGCCGTCGCAGTCGGGACCGGCCCCTATGCCTATGGTCACCAAGGGGGTGTTTTTGGTAATCGCCGCGGCCAGGGCCGAGGGGATGCACTCGAACACGATGAGCCGGGCTCCGGCCTCGTAGAGGGCCCCGGCGTCATCGATGAGCTTCTGGGCTCCGCCCAGGTCCTTGCCCTGCACCTTGTAGCCGCCCAGTGAGGCCACGCTCTGGGGGGTAAGGCCGATGTGGGCGCACACCGGGATGCCCGCGTCGGTGATGGCCTTGACCTGGGGGGTCACCTCCACCCCGCCCTCCAGCTTCACGCAGTCGCAGCCGCCCTCTTTCATCATACGCCCGGCGTTGGCCACCGCCTGGCGGGCGCTCACCTGGTAGGACATGAAGGGCATGTCGCCTATGAGCAAGGGGTTCTTTATGCCCCGGCGCACCGCCTTGATGTGGTGCAGCATCTCGTCCATGGTCACCGGCACCGTGGAGTCGTAGCCCAGCACCACCATGCCCAGGCTGTCGCCCACCAAGACCGAGTCCACCCCCACGCGCTCCATCACACGGGCGGTGGGGTAGTCATAGGCGGTGAGCATGGAAATTTTTTCGCCGGTTTTCTTTTTTTGAATGAGTTCGGGTACGGTGATCTTCTTGCGCTCCATAGTCCTCTCCTCCAAATACCAGGTAGAAGCCGTGGAAAACTGGCCAACGTCGCCCGGGCAACAGCGGCCGTCTGGGTCCCCATGGGGCTACCAGCGGCCTAACCAAGGCTCGCGCCGCAGAATGTTGCTTCATTGGTAACTGACAGATGGGGCCATGTCAAGCGCGCTCCAGGACGAATTGGCCTCAGAAAAAGATTGACACCATATGCCCACTGTGTTGTGTTTGGTGGCGCCCGTGCCCACGGCGCGGGCATACCGAAAAAGCCAAGCAAACTTAATTGCCTAACTCAAGGCGTTGTCTCAGGAAAGGAGTAGGCCATGGCGGCTGAGTTGATCAAGGGCTTGCCCATCGCCAATGCGATCCGCGAAGAAATCATCGAAGAGGTAAAGGGACTCAAGGCCAAGGGCGTGCAGCCCAAGCTTGCCGTCCTGTTGGTGGGCGATGATCCGGGAAGCGTGTGGTACGCCAAATCCAAGGTTGGCGTGGGGGAAAAGCTGGGCATCGTGGTGGACCTGCAAACCATGGCCCCCGACACCAGCGAGGATATCATCTTGGAGCAAATCAAGGGCTGGAACGCGGACTCCTCGGTGCATGGCATCCTGGTGGAGTTGCCCCTGCCCAAGGGCATCTCCAAGGAAAAGGTCATGGAGGCCATCGATCCCAAGAAGGACGTGGACGGCGTGCATCCGGTTAACCGGGGCTACCTGTTGGGCGGCCAAGAGCACCTGGCTCTGGTGCCGGCCACTCCCCTTTCCTGCATCGCCCTGGCCGAGCGGGCGGGCATCAACTTCAAGGGCAAGCGGGTCACTCTGGTTGGCCGTGGCGACACCGTGGGCCGGCCCCTGGCCAGCCTTTTGATCAAGCGCGACGCCACCGTCACCGTTTGCCACACCAAAACCGTGGACCTGGCCGCCGAGTGCCAGCGCGGCGAGATAGTAGTGGCCGCCGCCGGTTTCGCCGGCCTGGTGAAAAAAGACATGATCAGCCCGGGAGCGGTGGTGATCGACGCCGGGGTCAACGAAATCAAGGACGACAAGGGCGAGAGCAAGTACGTGGGCGACTGCGAGCCCGACGTGGCCGAGGTGGCCGCGGCCCTGAGCCCGGTTCCCGGCGGAGTGGGCAGCCTGACCACCACCATCATCATGGGCAACGTGCTCAAGGCCCTCAAGCTCCAGGGCGCTGACAAATAAGGAGGAGCGAAGATGGCCCAGCAAGTCTATGAAATGACCCTGAACGACTTTATCGAGATCGCGGCATCCAAGAGCCACACCCCCGGCGGCGGCAACGTGTCGGCGGTGGTGGCCACCCTGGCCGCCTCCATGGTGGCCATGGTGGGCAACCTCACCCTGGCCAACAAAAAGTACGAAGAGCACAAGGACCAGGCCCAGGGCTGCGTGGACCGGGTCATGGGCATGATCGCCAAGCTCAAGGACCTGACCGTAAAGGACATGGAGGCCTTCGACGCCTACATGGGCGTGTTCAAGATGCCCAAGGACACCGACGAAGAGAAGGCGGCCCGCAAGCAGGCCATGGAAAACGCGGCCAAGCAGGCCACCCTGGTGCCCCTGGATATCTGCAAGACCTGCCTGGACATCGTGAGCGAAGCCGACGCCTTGTCCAAGTACGGCAACCTCATGGCCATCAGCGACGTGGGCGTGGGGGCCATGGTGGCCGAGGCCGCCATGCGCTCTTGCATGCTCAGCGTGGACATCAACGTGCCGAGCATCAAAGACCAGGACTTCGTGAAGGACGTACTGGCCGAGAAGGCCCGCTTGTTCACCCAGGCCGAAAAGCTGCGCACCCTGGCCATGGCCCGGGTCATCGAGAAGATGGGCGGCTAGCCTCCAGTGACAGCCCGACGCAGCGGGAGCCCGGCCGGGCTCCCGCTGCTTTTTTTTAGACATGCGCCCGGCTTGCGGGGCTCCCGCGCCTGTGATAGCTTTGGCCCATGCGCATGGGCTTTCTATTCAGGTGGGTGGTCAACGCCCTGGGCCTGCTGTTCGTTTCCTGGCTGTTCGACGGCATCCAGGTGAACGGCGTGGGCTGGGCCTTTGTGGCCGCCCTGTTCTTGGGGGTGTTCAACGCCCTGGTCCGTCCGGTGCTCATCCTGCTCACCCTGCCCATCACCATAGTCACCATGGGGCTGTTCATCCTGGTGATCAACGCGTTCATGCTTTGGCTGACCGGCACCCTGCTGGCCGGCTTCCAGGTGCATGGCTTCTGGACCGCGTTGGGGGGAGCCTTGGTACTGAGCATCATCAGCCTGGCGGCCAACTCCCTGGTGGGCGATAGGGGCAACATCGAGGTCATCGATATGCGCCGGGGCTCACGGGGGCAGTGGGAGCATAGGGACTAGGCCATGGAAACTCAACAGAGATCGTTGCAGCTAAGGGTTGACTCCTGCCAGGAGGTCATCGACCACATCAGCCGCCGCCTGTCGGCCGAGGATGTCAACCCCGGCATCGTAGATCAACTGGAGCGCCTGCGCGAACTGCTGGCTTTTCTGGACCACCGCCTGGTCAATGAAAACGATCTCTACCGAATCGAGGTTTCCACCAACCAGCTTCTGCGCGAATTGGGGGTGTTGTTCCACCACAACCAGTTCGGCTCCCTCTACGACCACACCTTGCAGTAACCGCCTCCCTTAAACCCTCGGCCCCCCACCGCGTAAACCATCAACTCCCTTCGCCGCGCCCAGCGATCAGCCCTCTTTTTTCTTGTTGGCGGCCTTTTCGGCGCGCACTTGGGACACCAGCAAGCCAAAGTCCCTGGGCGGGCGCTCCGGAACGCGCCGCACCAGGGATATGGCCTCCCCGGGGCAGTCCAGGGCGCAAACCCCGCAGCCGATGCACCATTGCTCATCCACCACCGCCACCCCGTCCACCAGGCTCAGGGCGTTAACCGGGCAGCGCTCCACGCACTGACCGCAGCCCAGGCAGGCCTCGTCCTCGGTTCGCCGGATGTGATAACAAGCCATGAGCACGTCGCGGGGAACCTTGCGCCGGGCGATAATGCCCACGTTCCAGCAGTAGTGGCCGCAGCAGTTGCAGGTGTGCTTCACCTGCTCCTGCACGTTGTCCACCATATGCACCAGGCCCTCCAGTTCCGCCTTGGCCAATATGGCGTGGGCCTGGTCAACGCTGATGGCCCGGGCCAGCCCCCGGTCCACCACGAACTCGGCCAGTTCGTCGTATTTCAGGCACACCTCCAGGCTGTGGGTGCAATCGGTGCGCCCCAGGGCCCGGGCGGCAACCCGGCAGGCGCAGTGAGCCACCGCGATCTTGCCGGCCCCGGCCAGCACCGGCTCCATCATTTCGTTGCTGAACACCCCCTGCACGGGCACCTCCACGCTCAGGCTGGCCGGGCTGTACCGGAAAGTCTTGGTGGGGCGATCCCCGTAGATCTGGCGGGTGGTGTCCACGTCAAAATAACCCAGCACCAGGCGGGCCATCTTGCGGGCCCGCTGGTCCATGCGCCCATGCCAAAAAAAGGTCTGAGGTATGCCGTAGCCCACCTGCAAGAGAGCGTAGCCCATGGAGCCGTCCAGCCGCCGGGCCGAGTAGATCATGCCCCTGTCGGCCAAGGCGCGCAGGGCCTCAATAGCCTCGTCCATGGGCAGGCCGGAGGCGGCGGCCACCTGACCCTCGGGCGCGGTTTCCAGGGGGGCCAGGCCGGCGGGGATGGCCAAGGCGGCCTCGGCCTCCAGCGGGGAGTAACATTCCCTGATGAGATCGATCAATGGTTGGCGAAAAGGAAAGCCCATCACCAGGTGCTCCATGTGCTGGGCCAGGCGCTGGTAAACATCCTCCATGGGACGCCTCCGATTGATTGCATATACACTCAAAGTAGGCTAACACACGCATTCGGCCTCGGACAAGCTCCGGCTTGACAACCCGGCCCCCGGCTCCTACCCTTTAGCAAGCGTTCGTATTATTAGGCATCTAGACGCCTGGCCCCAACCCCGGCACCTGGGAGGTTCGCCTTGCTCCACCGCCTTCTGGCCTTGGCGGCCAGCAACATCATCCTGGCCCTGAGCCTGGGCGTGTCATTGGTCTTGGTGGCCGTGGTCACCCTTGCCAGGGCCCGGAGCTAGCCCGGATATTTCATGAAGGCTGTGCGGCAAAAAACAGCGAATTAGTATTTATGCGGTCCTTATGAAAAAAGTGTTGGTCTTATCGGGGTGCAGTTTGCACGCGCAACCGGCACAGCCAGCCGCCGGCAGGTAAGGCGTCTGGTAAGCGAGGGCCGCTGGCGTAGCCAGGGCTACGTCGAGGACCGGGCGCAGCCAACAACACGAGGTGCCGGTGGCTGGCGCAGCCGGACGCACGGCCTTCATGAAATATGCGGGCTAAGGCCATGCGCATCCTCCTGGCCGATCCTCCCCGCAAAGAGCAGTACTACGACCTCAGCTATCCCAACGTCGGCATCCTCTACCTGGTCAGCTATTTGCGGCGGCATTACCAGGGTGAGATGGAGGTGCGCTATTTGGAAGGCCAGGCCTCCCTGGACGACCACATCGCGGCCATCGCCGAGTTCAAGCCGGACATCTACGGCATTTCCTTCGCCCTGTGGACCGCCCGGCTGGCCCAGCGCCACAGCCTGGTGCCCGACAAGACCATAGAGGACGTCTGGTCCCAGAACATGCTGCTGCCCGGGGTCTGCGAGTCGCAGATCAAGGCCAAGCTGCGCAAAGGAATGCCGCTGAAGAGCTTCTATCTGCTTAAAAACGGTAAGATCAACCTGCGCCACGGCGACCGCATTTGGCGCAACCTCAAAGTGCTCCTTGGCGGCCGCCTAACCAAGGCCTAGAGCTTCGCGGTACAGCAGGGCGTAGGCCCCGGCCATGGCCTCCAGGGAAAAGTGCTGGGCCACCCTTCTGGCTCCCGCCTCTCCCAGGGCCCGGCAGCGCCCGGGGTTGTCCAACAGCGCGCTCATGGCTCCGGCCAGGGCCGAAGGGTCGCTGGGCGGCACCAGCAGGCCGGTTTCTTCCGGCACCACCACCTCGACATTACCCCCCACTGCGGTTGCCGCGACGGGCAGGCCGGCGGCCATCGCTTCCAATATGGCGATCGAGGTGCCTTCGGTCAGGGAACTCTGTATGAACACATCGGCCGAGGCCAGCAATGCGGGAACATCCATCCTAGAACCCAAAATAGTTATGTGCTCGCCTTGACCTTGGGAGAGCACAAACTCTTGGAGCGGAATCCTCTCCGGCCCGTCTCCGGCTATCGCCAGGTGGGCCCGCGCTCCCTTGGCCGGCAATAGGGCCATGGCCCGAATCATGGTGGGTAAGTCCTTCTCTGCAGAGAGACGACCCACGCTGATGAATAGGCCGCCCCGCTGGTTTAGATGCAATTCTTCCCTCAGGCCCTTGGATGCCGCGGATTGCGCATCAGGTTTAGCCAGAGATATCCCATTATAAATCAGACGCAACCTGTGTTCCGGTATGCGATCCTGCATCCTGGCGGCATTGTAGGCCGAGGAACTCACGCACACAATATTTCGGCACTGGCTGGACATCCAGCGCCTCAGCCGCCGATGGCGAACCGGCATTTGAAAACTTGATCCATGCAGAGTCGTTATCACAGGTGTCCGGGTGAGCCTCCCTGCCATTATCGAATAAAGCATACCCAGTGTGTTGTGAGCATGAATAACATCTGCTCCAAGCCGATCCACTTCGGCTGCCAAGCGGCGCACTGCCCGCCAATCAAACCGTTTTTCTTTATGAATAATGGTCAGGGGCACTCCGGCGGAGCGCACCTCCTCTTCCAAGCCCCCTCCCTCGACCAACGCAGCCAAGCCGCAACGGAAGCCTTCTTGCCCCTTTCGCAGGGCCAGATTCACAGTCACTCGTTCCATCCCGCCGATACCGAGGCTCTCCAACACTTGGAGCACTGTGATGATTTTTGAGTTTTTCAATGCCGATCCAAACATTGACCTATTAAATTTTGATTAACTTATGAAGTCTATCTCATTAAGCCATGGATATGCCATAAGGATACGCCAAAAAAGTATAGCATATTAATGTATAGTTAATAATGTTTCCTGAGGTGTGTCGTGGGTAAGAGTCATAAGGGATCGTCCTTGATCAGCTTCCAACAACGGTTCTTCAACGAGCAGTCCCGCATTGAGTACCTGGCTGTGAATGGTGGTCTAAAAGTGGAGCGATTGGCGGCAATTGAACCGCGAGGAGATCGGGGTGGGCCCAGGCGCACCGTGGAGCACCCGATGCGGGCCATGGGGCTGCAGGGAGCCGTCCGGGGCAAAAAGTACAAAACCACCGTGGCGGACGACGGCGCCGCCCGGCCAGCCAACCTAGTGAAGCGCAATTTCACCGCGAGCCGGCCCAACGAGCCTTGTGTGGCGGACCTGACTTACGGGGCCACATGGCGCGGGTTTGTATTCGTTGCCTTGGTCATCGACGTGTTTGCATGCATGATCGTGGGCTGGCGGGCTTCGGGCCCGCTACGGACCGGCCTGGCCCTAGACGCGCTGGAGCAGGCGCTCTGGGCTCGTCCGGGCACCGACTACTTGGTGCACCACAGCGACAGTGGTGTGCGGTATGTCTCGATCTGCTACACGGAGCGCTTGGCCGAAGCGGGCATAGAGCCCTCCGTATAAGACGGAGGTGATCCGCCGGCGCGGCTCCTGGCGCCATCTTGAAGACGTAGAATTCGCCACCCTGGAATGGGTGGACTGGTTTAACAACCGGCGGCTGCTAAAGCCCATAGGAAACATTCCATCCGTAGAACTCGAGATGGCATACTATCAGAGTCAGGAAACTCCGGCCATGGTGGCCGGACTCAGATGAAAGAGCCTCCGGAAAAATCGGGGCGGTTCACCGCTCCTTTTGCCTGGTCACCAGATCGGCCGGGTAAAACCGATAATTGAGATATAATGAACCTGAAAAACGTCAATCAACTATCAAGACGCTGTTTTTAAACAGCCTGTTAGGGTGAACACTATGAGAGAGCCGATTTCTCGCTTATTCTTCGCGCATCTAAACAACGGTGCTAATGAGTTACTGGATAAATACCACAAAATAGTTAGCGCTTGGGTTGATTTTACACGACCGGCCTGGATCGACAAAGAATCTGAAGTTTTCCCACCAGTCATTACTTGCTTAATGGCAAGCCATGATAATTTAAAAGCTAGCGCAAGCTGCCGTTCCGAAGATGGTAATATAACCATCTTAATGGATGGCTACCTGACCAATCAAGACGAACTTATAGCTTTATTGCCTGCGGATTGCCGAGGAGTAGGAGAAGGTGGTGATGCACAATTACTGCTAAGTCTATACGCTCATTTTGGCGAAAATTATCTTAAGTATCTTAATGGATGGTTTGCCGTAATCGTAATAGACAAGCGTCAGCACAAAGTCCTGGTGGGCATCGACCGCTTTGGCATGTACCCCCTGTATATCTACAAAAATAATAATGGTTTGTTTTTGACGTCGGACATCCACATGCTGTTCCACATGAACATAGCGCCGGCCAGCTTGGACATGAAGGGAATTTCCGACTACTGGGTCTATGGCGGGGTTCTGGAAAATCGAAGCCTTTTTGAAAACATATTCCGGGTACCGCCCGCCACTCTTTGGAGCTTTGACTCGGGCGGCGGAAACAATAAAACGTATTTCAATTTCGATTCATTGGGGGACAAGGGGCCAATCATCGAAGTGGACCAAGCCGTCCGTGCAGTCACCCAATTAATGACCGGGTTGGTTCCCCGCTATTTCGAGAGCAGCGGAGGAAAAAACTTCTTTTTAAGCGGAGGTTGGGACACCCGGATTATCGCCTCCTATATAAACGACGAAGCCAAGAGGGGCACCCGTTGCGTTACTTACGGCTGCGATCGAAAATCGATAGACCACTACCTGGCCAATAAAATCGCTGTCCACTTGGGGTGTGACCACCAATTCATCCAAATGGATCAAGCTTTCCTGGACAATTTCCCCTCCCTGGCCTTTGACGCCATATACCTCACCGATGGATTCGGTTCCGTTCAAAACGCCATCAGTTTGTTTATCCTGGACTCGGTAGACCGCCCCACCAGCTCAACCGTCACCGGCAAATTCGGCTCTGAATTCGTCCGTGGAGCAGAAGGCGTGTTGGGAAATCACGACTTAGCTATGATCAATCCGGAGTTGCGCGGTTTTATCCAGAAGCAAACCATAGACCCTCGCCCCAACGGCTGGTTTGGCGATAAAACGCTGCCTTATCAGGAACACCTTATGCGCCGCCTGGATGAGTGCCGTAGCGTATGGGCCGGTAACCAACTTGCAGAGAGATACAAAACTTGGACCATGTCGCCCTACCTTGACAATGAAATGGTCGATATGATGTTCAGGATGCCTGGGGTGCTGCGCCAAGGCGACACCCTGTTGCACTGTCTAGTGCTTCATGACCCCAAACTTTCCGCCATGCCTACGAACCGGGGGGAATTCGCCGGAAAGCACGGGATATTGGATTCGATAGTCGGCTGGTCTTATCATAGTTTGTGGTATCTCAGCCTAGTGGCCAACTCCACCAAGTTGCCTCCCTGGATGAAGGCCGACCTGCTGCCTTTCCCCACCCAGCGCATCAGCAAATGGAAAACTTGGTACCGCGAAAATTTCCAGCCGTTTATCAAGGAAATACTACTCGACCCGAGCGCCACCAGACGCAATTTATTCGATGCGAACCAGGTGCAACGAGCTTTGGCCAACGACCTCGGCCAAATGCGCAACCTGAACATTCTCAACCGGATGTTGAGCATCGAGTTGGTGCATCGCCTTTTTATCGACTAAAAGGTCCTCAAAGCGACACCCATAGGCCGAACTAGTGGGTGGGCTTGCCAAAGGAGATCATTATGCATCGGCCTCTAGTTATATATTAAACAAGTTAGTTAGTAGCTGTTAGTAAGTACAACAACTAGCCGGGGAAAGCAATGGAGCTTGTCAGCGCTATAATACCAACATATAATAGAGAAAAAATGATTGGCAATGCAATTAATAGTGTATTGTTGCAAACTTATGAACCCATTGAAATAATTGTAATTGATGACGGCTCCAATGATAATACTAGGCGGATTGTTGGTGGATTCGGTGATAAGGTAAAATATTTATACAAAAAAAATGGTGGTGTCTCTTCCGCAAGAAATCTGGGGATAACTAAAGCTTCAGGTAAATATCTGGCATTTTTAGATAGTGACGATTGTTGGTTACCTGACAAAATTAATGTTCAAATGGATGTTTTTCAACGTGAACCAAGTGTTGAAATGGTGATTTGTGACTACCTATGTATTAACAGGGAATGGGAATTTATTAGCAGAATTAGGCGCCGAGACGCCTTGCCTCGTAATGGTATGATCTTGCTAGATGTCCTCAAAGCACCTAGTCTTGTCCCCTCCACATCAATGGTTTTGCGTGACACTATGATAGAATTAGGTATGTATGATGAGTCTCTCAGTACCGCAGAAGATTTGGATTTTTTTATAAGATTTGCGCGACAACACCGAATTTATTTAATAGAACGCCCACTTGTAATATATATGCGCGGGCATAAAGGGTTAAGTCAGGTTCAATCCAGTGATGATGACATGGTTAGCGTAATGGAGAGGCAATTGAAAATATCTTCACAAGAGATAAAAGAAATAGATATGAAATCATACCTTTTCGAAACCTATAGGAAAGCGTCCATGGGAAAAATATGGTTTGGCGCATACAAAGAATCTTTAAAATATATGCAAAAAATGTTAAAACAAGCTAACACTGTAAAGCACGCCGCTGAAATTATTAGACAATTACTGTATTTAACAATTAGATACATCAAATCTAAAATTTATCAAAACCAGGAATAACAAAACTGACTCTTCGTCGTTGTGCGCGACGCCTTAATTAATTGCGCACAGACGTCTGAGTGTCTCGTTAAGGCCGATGCATAATCGTCTGGATTGATTTTCAGCCTAGATTTACCCCCACTTTTGGCCGTGAATTAAGCAGGAAAACCTGAGGTAGGGTCTTGCTAATCCACCCAGGCATTCCGCCTATGAGCCATAAAACTTTGGGGTAGATTCAGTGGGGCCGGGAAGGAGTTCGTCCAACTAAACGGAGAAATTTCTTTTGAAACGCTCCAATCTTGAAAGGAGTTCTTGGGTGAGATTTTCTATTATAATGTCTGTGCTCAAAAATGACTTTTTATCATTCTTGCATTTATTTAAAATCTCTAAAACTTGTTGGCGTATAAACGCATTAGTCTTTGGCGGTGAGGGCTTTTCCCAACTGTTATCCCAGATTCTAACAGCCATCAATCGGCGCTTTAGTGCGAATTTGAGTTTTCTTTTCATACTCATATTACGTTCAGCATCCCACATTTCCGGAACGGTCAAAGGCTCATAAGGTATTTGCAGCGTTTCTAGCCAATCACGCCATTTAAATTCAAAAATGTAATTATAGCACTTCACCGGAATCCAAGGCGTCCGAAGTGCGTCAGCAACCACCGCTCCATGTAATGCCTCAGTAATAAGCAAATCAGATTTCAGTATGGCGTCTATGGTCGACCCGACCGATTCTGAAGGATCAATATAGTGAAGACTTAATTCACGGCAAATATTCTCCCAGTCAGCGTTCAGGGCGCTAGCGCAGTGGGGCATGTAAGATACAGGATAGACACTTTCCTTTTGATTAGTGATAACGGAACGAATAAGCGTGGCACCGTCAGTAACAGCGCAATTTTTTGGAAGGCCCAGTGCTTTCGCTGTAAGTGGACCACGCACACAATAAAACTTCCAGCTTTTATCTATGATTGGTAGTTCACCATAGCCATACCCAGAGGAAAAAATAATCTTGCTAGCTTCAGCGGGGATTCGGTGATTCAGCAAAGAACCAATGCCAACAAATAATGAACTGCTATCGTCATCAAAGAAGCCAGGGAGCAGGCGATCCCACAACCATGGATTGATATCATCTCCAAAATTGCCAACATCGTCCTTATAATAGTAAAGTTTCATAATTTATCCTCCCACGTGAAACGGTAACTTTAGGCGGCATGGCTCTCCAGAATCCTGGCCAGATAGGCGGTTTGGGACCGGCGGCTGAAGTGGCGCATGTCGCCGGGGTTGGGTTTGGGCGGCTGCCGGGTCCAGCCCCGCAACAAGTCGGCGATGGCCTGGTGGTCCTGGGGCGGCACCACGGTGCCCGCCCGGTTTTGCTCCACGATCATGGCGGCCTCTCCCGGGGGAACCAGGGCCAGGATGTGGCTCCGGGAGGCCAGGTACTCGTAAAGCTTGCTGGGGATCACCTGGTGGCTGTTTAGCACGGGCTCCAGGGTCAGCAGCAGCACCGGGGCTTGGGTCATCTCACGCACCACCTGGGCATGGGGCTGATAGCCCTCCACCCGCACCTCCAGGCCGGGCAGGCCCGGATCCAGCACCTCGCCCGAGGCGGCTTGGCCCATAAGCTTGACCCTGAAGCGGCTGCGCTCCTGCTCGGACAAGAGCGCCATGGCCGCCCAGAGGTGGCTCAGGGTGGTCATTTCAAAGATAGTGCCGGTGTAAAGCAGGGTGATTTTTTCCCCGGCGGCCAGTGACGGTCTGGGCGGCGCGGGGGCGAAGTCGGCTTTCTCGAACCCGTTGGGTATCCAGCAATACTTGCCGCCGGGGCCGCCATGCAGGCGGGCCAGATCCTTGCCGTGCAGGAAGCTGGCCGTGGTTACTGCGCTGGCCCGCTCAATCATCCTGCCCTCCAGCGCCAAGACGACTCGTTTGCGGATCAGGCTGGTCTGGGCCGGGTCGTAGCCGCTGGCGTACAGGCCGCTCCACACGTCGCGGAAATCCAAGAGCAGCGGCAGGCCGGTGAGCTGGGCCAGCAGGTAGCCCAGCACGAAGGTGGTGAAGGGTGGGGCGCTGGCCATTATGATGCGGGCCCGGCTGCGCCCGGCCACGGCCATGAGTTGGGGAAGGGCGGTGGCCAGCCACAATACGTGTCGGTCGGGTATAAATAGTTTGGCCAGCAAGTGGCGCAGGCGTTTACTGGAGACTCGAGAGGCGGCCATCGCCTTTCGGCGGGGCTCTATGTTCAGCAGGCGGGTGACCTCCACCTCGGGAGGGATGCGCCAGACCAGGGCTGGATCAAAGGCGATGGCAGAGGGCCGCCAGGCGGTGAGCACCTGGGGCTGCCAGCCGAAGGAGGGCAGGTGGCGCACGAAGCTCATGGGCCGGTGCACCCCGGCCCCGGCCGCCGGGGGGAAGAGATAGGTTAGGAAAAGGACCTGTTTCATGGGCTAAAGTTTTTTTCCGCTGGCTTGCGCGAGCACCTGAAGTATTTTGCGGGCCCCGCCGGCCCAACTGCGCCCGGCCACGCTCTGGCGCAACGTCCGGGGGTCCCAGGAGCGCTCCAGAGCCTCACCCATGTATTTCACAAAAAGCTCCTGGTCGCCAGCGGGAAAAAGCAGGCCCTCGCGTCCGTGCTCCACCATGCCCGCGATGTTGCCCACCCGGGAGGCCACCACCGGCCGTCCGCAGCTAAGGGCCTCCAGGATCACGTTGGGCTCGCCCTCGGACATGCTGGGCAGCACCAGCAGGTCGGCGGCGGCCAGGTAGCGGGGAATGTCGCCGTGTGGCTGGGGCCCGGCCCAAATCACCCGCTGGCCCAGGGCAAGCCGCCCCGCCTGGGCCTCCAGGGCCGAGCGCAGGGGGCCGTCGCCAACCACCAGGAGCCTGGCCTCGGGCAGGGCGGCCAACGCTTCAAGGGCCATTTCCAGGCCCTTGCCCGGCACAAGCCGGCCCACGAACAGGGCCACGGGGCCGTCGTCGGTCAGGCCCAGTTGCCGCCGGGCTGCCCGCTTGTCGCCGGGCGCGAAAAGCTCCTGGTCCACCCCGTTGGGCACCAGGAAAACCTTGTCCGGGTCAGCCCCCTGGGCCTGGGCTTCTTGGGCCAGATTGGGACTCACCGCGATTACCGCCGCGGCCTGTTGCAAAACCTGACGCAGCATGGGCAAAATGGCGGGCTTGTTTTTGTGGACCAGCAGATCGCTGCCGTGAACCTTGATGACCAGGGGAAGACCCAGGCGCTTGGCGGCCAACAGGGCGGCCTGTCCCAGGGGATAGAGCCAAGTGGCGAAAAGCACGTCCGGGTGGTGCTCCCGGGCGGCGGCGCTGAGGGCCGGCCAGCAGGAGTAAAAGAGGCTGCGGCCATGGGTGGCGAAGCCCGTGCGGGGCATAAACCAAAACACCGGCCACCGCACCGGGAAGGGCTGGACCTGGGGCGGCAGGCAAAAGCGGCGGGCTCTGAGCATTTCAGGCCAGGGCACCGGAGCCACCAGATTCAGGGGGCACAGCTTGGCCAGTTCTGATAACTGTTGTCTGTTAAAGGGGGCCCAATCGGGATACAATGGATTTGGATATTGATTGGTGAAGGCCAGCACGCGCACGGGTGATGACTTTTTAAGCTCTGGCGCGTCGGGCATTGAAATTTCCTCATGCTAAACTTTAAAAAGTTTACTATAAACGCTGGATTAATTGTTGTTATTCGCCGGACAAAGAGGGATGTTTTAAAGAATTGACCATGCAATTATCCAACAAAACAATTATTACATCAAGTAGCTGCCCGATGCAGCCGCCGGTGGCTGCATCGCGTGACATCAGCTTTGTCATTATCTCCCACAACGACGCCAGCCGTCTTCCCGGCGCTCTTAATTCAGCCGCGCTCATGGCGGCCCAGGCAGGCATGGACTGGGAAATATGGGTGGTGGACAACGGTTCGCGGGACCAGACCGCCAAGTTGTTGGAGGCCTACAGCCGGGTGCTGGGCCCGCGTCTGTGCGTGCTCACTCTGGGCCGCAACTATGGCACCACCATGCCGCGCAACCTGGCCTTGAGGCAGGCGAGGGGCCGGTTTGTCTGCATCATGGACTCCGATGCCGAGCTTTTGCAAAATGGCCTGGCCGGAGTGCTTGGCTTTCTAAACGATTTTCCCCAAGTGGGCATCGCCGCCCCGTGCATCCTCACGCCCAACGGACATGTCTACAACTCGGTTAAGATGTTGCCCACCCTGAGTGACAAGCTGCGCAAGCTGCCGGGCATAATGGGGGGCGGGCCCAAACGCAACACCGACTGGTACCCGGATTTTCCCTTTGAGCGGCCCCGGCCGGTGCATACGGCCATTAGCTGCTGCTGGTTTTTCCGGCGCGAACTCTTTGACTTGGTGGGCCCCCTGGACGAGCGCATCTTCTATTCACCCGAGGACGTGGACTGGTGCCTGCGCTGCTGGAAGGCGGGGCGGGCGGTGATGTACTATCCCTACTTGCGGGTGATGCATCACACCCGCCAGATTACCCACAAGCGCCCCCTGTCCCGCCTGTCCATCAGCCACATGCGGGGCATCATCTATTACCTGCTTAAGCACCGCTACTGCTTTGACCGCGACCATGTGTCCGCCCGCCACATAGATGCTCTGGCCCGTGAACTTGCCCCCCGCCTGGCCGCCTGGGAGGTCCCGGCATGAAGTGGCTGGCCAAGGCCGGCCTACAAAAAATCTTATCCGGCCTGCCCCGGGGGCAGCGGCTCAACTACCTTTTGCAGCGCTACATCACTCATGGCTTGCCCCGCCCGGCCGAGCTTTTGGTGGGGCATTTCAAAAACGCGGTGGAATATATGCAGGCGGCCCGCCTCTGGGGCTCCTTGCCACAAGGGCCGCGGCGCGCCTATGAATTCGGAGCCGGCCAGGATCTGGCCACCGCCCTGTCCCTATGCTCCCTTGGGGTGGAGAGCCAGGTGCTGGTGGATTTGCGCCCCCTGGCCCAATGGGACCTCTTGGCCCAAGCCATGGATGACCTGCGGGCCCAGTGGCCCCGGCTGTGCGCCCTGGCGGGAAGGGATCTGCGGCCCTGGCCCGCCCGGGCCCCGGCCAGCACGGCCCAACTGGAGCGGGCCCTGGGCATCACCTACCAGGCTCCGGCCGACGCCCGGGCCACCGGCCTGGAGGCGGGCAGATTCGACCTGGTGAGCTCCAGCCACGTATTGGAGCACATTCCCGCCGGGGATCTGCCGGCCATCCTGGCCGAATGCCGCCGCCTGGCGAGCTCCCGGGGGGTGATCTGCCACCTGTGGAACATGCAGGACCACTACGCCGACTTCGATCCCTCCATCAGCGTTTACAACTTCCTGACCTTGGACCAGGCCCGCTGGCGCCTGGTCAACAGCGGCCTGCACTATCAGAACCGCCTGCGCCTGCCCCAATATCTGGCGCTGTTCCGGGCCGCCGGGCTGCGGCTGGTGTACCAGCGGGTGTGGTGGCCGGACCAGGACGATCTGGCCCTGCTGTCGCGCCTGCGTTTAGCCCCTGATTTCGCTGGCCGCTATGAGCCCAGGGACCTGGGGGCCCGCATGGCCTTGGCGGTGCTCAAGGCTGATTGAGCAGCCAGGGGATATCGGCGGTGGTGCGGAACCACCAACTGAACTTACGCCGAGGGTGCAAAGAGTAGGCGGTTTCTCGTCCGCCGTGTTTTTTGGGCAAAGTTGCACGGGCCGAGATGATCAGCTCGTCATATAACTGCCGGTATTTTTTATAAGGTAGATTTTGCTTGCGGGCAAAGTAAATTGACGCAGCCAAAATTTTGCTTGTATCAAGTGCGTGTTGCCAATCGTCAGAGGCGGGGTCTGTTTTTAACACCGAACTGGCAAGGTAATAGGGCCAAGTGTAAGTGGATTTGGCGGATTTGTAATAAAAGCGATAAGTCCCCATATTAACCAAATAATCGCCCAACATCATTATTGACTCAGGAACCCTGGGGTCGGCGCTGATGAGGTAATAGCGCATGATGGCGTCGGCTAAAAACACCGACATCCAGGGGCTGCAGATCCACCCCTTAACCTTCGAGGAGTGCTGCACCCCGGTGTGGATCAGGCAGCCGTCGGCCGGGGCGCCCGGCGGGGGCGTGGTCTGCATGCCGTAGGCTATGTCAAAAGCATGGCGGGCGCGTTTTAAAAGAGCTGGATCGCCGGTCATCTCATAGGCGGCGGTCGCGATCATCAGGTGAAAGGCCAGGTGGCGCTCGGTCCAAAAGGTGCGCTCCGGGCTGTACTCTGGATACCAGGCATCGAGAAGCTTTACCAGCCTTTGGGAAGCAGTCTGCAACGCGGGCAGGCCACTGAAAAACCATGCGATGGTCAGGGCTTCTTGGTTGCCGTACATGACGTTGCGCAGCCTTCCATCGGCCAGCAGGGAGAATCTGCCGTTTTCTTGGACGTTGTGGGCATAGTACTGCGCATCACGCAGGGCGAACTTGAAAGGCTCGAGGCCACCGGTGGTCAGATAGCGCAGAAAGATGGTGGTGGTGCGGTCAAAGAGCCAGGGCTCAGAATTCTTCAGGTAATCAACGCCATAGTGCTTTTGAACATTTATACCGGGTCTTTTTTGCCATGCCGTTAGAATAGGCTGGTTGATGGCCTGTTTGTAAAAACCTCCGTGTGCATCGTGCAGCCAATTCAACTCCGGATGGGTTCCCGCTGGAGCCAGACGCCCTTTGATTAAGGCTTGGCCCAGCCAGGAGGCGGGCAGCAGGGCCCACACCGTGGGGTCTTTCACCGTAAAGGCGGGGTAGGAGTTGTCGGTAAGCGAGAGCCAAGCCCGCGAGGCCGGCCAGCCCCTGGCCATGGTTTTTTGGCGGGGCTTGCCCCAACGCAGGGTGTAGGTGCGCGGCATCGGGGAGGCCATGTAGTCCTGGTACTGGATGAGCACCGCCCGGATGCAGGGTGCGCCGGGCACCGGTGGCAGCCAGCGGGCCAGCACCTCCACGTGAATGGGCATTTCCTGGCCGGTGTTGTCCGCCAGGGAGATCAGCTTGGGATCGCTTACGCAGCCGGGGGGGAAAGGTATACCGAAGCTCACCGGCACCACCTGGGACAAGGCGCGGGGGTGGGGCACCAGGGTGAGGGGCACCTCGCCGACGGGCTGGGGCGGGGGAAAGAAGCCCCGGTAGGCCGGCGCGGTGGGGTCGGCCTGGGGCGCCGTCGCCAAGCACATCCTTGCCGGCCCCAGCAGGGCCAACAAGGCCAAGCCGAAAAGGAGCGTGGCGAGTCCACGCCGTGTTGACCGTTCAAACATGATAATTACCTTTCAGAAATATCCCCTGAATACCTGAATATTAGAATAGGCAACTATGCCTTGATAAGCAACCGCACCTTGATAAGCAACCGCCCCGGCAGCGGTGGAGCGTCGGCGCCAGCAGGAGGGAGCATGGACCTGGAACGCTTTTCAGCCAAGGAGCAAGAGCGCATCGCCGACCTCGTGCGCCTGATGCCCAGGGGGCGGCAAAGCGCCCTGGAGATAGGGGCCCGGGGCGGCTACTTTACTGAGCTGCTTCTGGAGCGCTTCAGCCAAGTTAGCGCCCTGGACCTGGAAAAACCTGACATCTCCATCCCGGGCATCACCCCGGTGAAAGGCGATGTGGCTGCCCTGCGGTTCCCGGACGAAAGCTTCGACGTGGTGGTTTGCACCGAGGTGGAGCACACCCCCCCCGGCCAACCTGGCACGGGCCTGCTCGGAGATACAGAGGGTGGCCCGCCATGAGTTGGTGGTGGGCGTCCCCTATCGCCAGGGCATCCGCATCGGCCGCACCCGCTGCCACAACCGTGGCCGGCGCAACCGGCCCTGGGGCCACTTCAACTCCTTTGACCTCGCCAAGTTGGCAGGGCTCATGGACCGCTGCCGGGTGCGGCAGCAAAACTTCATGGCCAGCGAGACCGAGCGCACCAACGCCCTGAGCGCCTGACTCATGGATATGGCCGGCAACCTCTGGGGGGCCGATGGCCATGAGGAGCGCGGCGGGTTCTGCGGGACCCCCTGACCACCCCTCCGGTGGTCCCCGCCTGGCAGAAGGCCCTGGCCAAGGCGGGGTTGGCCCTGAGCCAGTTGCAGACCCGCTGGGCTTCGCCACGGCCCATCTGGCTGCACACCGTCTTTGAAAAGATCGGCGCGACCGCCCATTGACTTCCCGCCCTGGCTTATAGGGCCTAAAAAAAAAGCACCGCCCCGACGGGCGGCGCTTGAGTCGGCGTTTGCTAGGGATTGCTGTCTAGCTTTTACCCTCGAGGCGCTTGAGAAGGCGCTCGGCCGCGGCCTTTTCCCGGAAGTCGCCACCCAGGGAGAGGGCCTTTTTCAGGTTTGTCTTGGCCTTGTCCAACTTGTTCATGGCCACGTAGGTGGCCCCCAGGTGGTAGTAGATGGTGGGGTTGTTGGGGGTCAGCTTTTTGGCCTCTTCAAACTCGACCAGGGCGCTGGAGTGGGCTCCCCGCTGACTGAGCACCCAGCCCAGGGTGTCCAACACCCGGGGATCGCCCGGGGCCAGGCGCTTGGCCCGCTGGATCAGGGGCAGGGCCTCGTTGAGGTTCTTGTCTCCGCCCTCCTGGGCCAAGAGATAGGCCATGTTGTTCAAGGCGGGCACGAAATCACGGTTAAGGGACAGGGATTTGCGGTAATCATCCATGGCTGCCGGAATCTTGCCCATCAACTCGTACACGTCGCCTCGGGCAACCAAGGCGGTGGCGTTGTTGGGGGCGATCTGCAAGGCCTTGGTCAGGTACTGCTCGCTCTTGGCAACGTCGTTTTGGGCTCGGGCCGAGGCGGCCAGGCCCATCAGGGCGGTCACCAGGCGGGGGTTCAGGTCCAGGGCCTTTTGGAATTGGGGGGCCGCTTCCGCCGGCTTTCCCTGGATCATGTACAGATCGCCCAAGAGGTTGTAGATCATATCCTTGCGCTCAACCTTGGACATCTGGGCCTGCACGCGCTTGATGGCCTGTTCGGGCTTTTTCTGGGCCAGATCCATAAAGGCGATGCGCATCAGGGCGTCGATGTTGGCCGGGTTGCGCTCGAGGGCTTCCTCGTAGAACTGCTTGGCCTGCGCGTCCTGCTTCTGGGCCTGGGCCAGCATGCCCATGCGGTAATAGCCGGCCGCCGCCTTGGGGGCCTGCTTTATGATGTTGGCGAAGTCTTGTTTAGCCTTGCTGTAGGTGCCTTGAGCCAGGTACAGCCGGCCGCGCATCTCCAAGGCGGCCAGGTTGCGGGGCTCCAAGGCCAGGACTTGGTCCATCTGGCCGATGGCCTGCAACAGTTCGCCGGTGCGGGCGAATAGGGCGGCCAACAGGAAGCGGGCTCGGGTGTCTGACGGGTCGGCCTGCACCGCTTTGAGCAGATCGGCCCTGGCCAGCTGCGGTTTGCCCTGGGTGGCAAAGGCCTGAGCCCGGCGATAGAGGGCCTCGGAGTCGTTGGGGCGTTGGCGGATCACCGAAGTAAGCACCGCGATGGCCTTGTCCAGGTTGCCTCTGGCGATGAACAAACGGCCTTGCAGGATATCGCCCGCGGTGTTGCCCGGGAACTTCTTGAGCACCAGGGCGACGAGCTTTTCCGCCTCATCCAGGAGGCCCCGCTCCAGGTCCAACTCGGCCTGGGCGTTCATGGGCACCGGCGATTCCGGGGCCACGTTGGCGGCTTGTTTCAGATAGGCCAGGGCCTCGCGCACCTGGCCCCGGGAGGCGAAGAAGCGGGCGGCCATCAGGGAGGGCCACATGGAGTTGGGGAACTGGCGCACCGTGGCCAGATAGGCCTGCTCGGCCTTGTCGAATTGGCCGTTTACCGCGTAGAGGCGGGCCAGGGCCAGTCGGGGGCGCTCTTGGCTGGGGTTGCTGGCCACCAGCTTTTGCAGGGCGTCCTCGGCCTCGCCCGGCTTGTGCATGCGCATGAGCAGTTCCACCAGCATCAGCTGCAAGCGGGCCTCGTCGGGATGGCTCTTGGCTGCCTCGCGCAGGGTTTCCAGGGCCTTGTCGTCCTGCTTGATGTTCAAAAATAGACGCACCAGCAGCAGGCGGGGGGTCAGCAGCTTGGGGGCCATTTGGATGGCCGAGCGTAATTCCTTCTCAGCCAGATCGGGCCGGCCTTCCTCCACGTGTAGTTGGCCGAGCAGCACGCGGATGTCGGCCCGTTTTGGGGCCAGTTTAAGGGCTTTTTCCAGGGTCACCACCGCCTTGGCGGTTTCCTGGAGCTGACTGTAGGCCTGGCTCTTGAGCACTAAGGAGTCCACGTCGTTGGGTTTCTGTTTCAGCACGATGTCGGCCCGCTCCATGGCTTCGTTGACTCGCCCGCCCAACAAGGCGATCTGTCCCAGGCGCACCTGGGCGTCCAAGTTGTCCGGGTCCAGGGTCACCACATTGAAGAACAGGCGATAGGCCTGGCCCAGGTCGCCCAGCTTAAGATAGGTAAGGGCCAGACGATAATGGGCCTCGGCGAACTGCGGGTCCTTTTGCACCGCGTTGCGGAACTCCAGAGCCGCCTCGCGGAACTTGCCGGCATCGTAATACTGAAGGCCTTTTTTCAGAAACTCATCCTTGGTCTGGGCCATGGCTGCGGCCCCTCCAAAGCTGAAGGCGGCTGTCAACAGTATCGCCAATCCCAGTCTGCCCATTGCCTTTGCCATGGATACCATCGTCCTCTCCGAGATTTTTATCGCCGCGTGACCGGCTGCCTTGCCTCCCTGGTCCAGCGTCCGCGACCCACCGCACTGAAACGCTTCGCCAAGGATGGAGATGTGCCCAAACGCGCTACACCTCATTATTATGATTAGCATATCCCCTTTGCAAAAGGGAAACCCATTCCGCTAAGGCTTGGCCTGGGTCGGGGGGGTGGTGGCGCCTTGCGCGGAGGGGGTGGCAGGGCTCAGGGCCGTGGCCACCCTAAAGGCCAGCAGGCCCGCGGCCGTGGCCTTGAGGCCCGGGCCGAGGCTAATGGTTATTTGAAACGGGTCCACCTTCACCGTGTATTGAGCGCCCGGGGCCAGACCCGCCACCAAGTGGCGGCTGTTGCCGCTGGGGTAACGATAGGATATGGGCGGTTCCGCCCCCGGTTGGCCCAAGCGCAGGACCAGCACCCTGGGCCAGGCGGAGTCGTGAAGCACCACTCCGATGGTGCGGCTGTCCTTGGTGGACAGGGCCTTGATGGCGGGTCTTTGCGGGTTGTTTTGGTCCGCCGGCAGCAAAACGTGCAGCATGGGCTGGGCCAGAAGGGCGGCATCGGCCCGCACATACTCAGCCCGCCAGGGGTAGGGGTTTACCACCGGAGGGCGGGGCGGATAGTTGCGCGAACCCACCCAACTAGCCGCCCGGCCCGCCCCTCCCAGGATGTCCAGGTGGACGTCCGGGGGCCATACCGGCACCACCTCCAGGCGGCTGTCGCCCGCTTTGGCCACCAGGGATGTGGCCGGTCCTCGCCAGCGGCCGGGACCCAGGCTCTTCAGCTCGGCGGCGGGCACGGGCTGCTCGGGGAAGTGCAGCACAAAGTGCACGCTAAGGCCCTTGCGGGCCAACTCCACGTCGTCGGCCACCACCACCGCTTCCGCCGACTCCGCGTCGTCGGGCCCGTTGGCCCTCAGGAAAAAGATGTGCCGCACGAATCGGGAGATTTTTTGGGTGCTGCCGGCGTAGGCCTGGGCGGCGCGGCCACGCACGTAGCCGTAGCGGGGCTGGTCCTCCAAGGCCTCGATCGCGGCCACCTGGTATATGTCTCCCAGCTTGGCCCAGGGGGCTTTGCCTTTTTCATAACCGCTGGCGGTCCAGGGGGCGCTTTTGATGGGCTGGCCCTTATCGTTGAACAGGGCCCAGGCGCGCTGTCCCCCATCGTTGCTGTAGGTCCCCTTGGGTTGCTTGCCCGCTCTCAGGTCATACCAGGAGTATTCCTGGGGGTCGAAAACCAAAAGGGTGTTCTGGGCCACGCTACGGATGGCGTAATTCAAGGCGTGGGAGGTGGTGGGCCCGTCATATCCCCCACCCTGGGGCAGCAAAAAGCCCTGGCGGAAGATCATGAAGCTGGCTGCGGCCAGGTGCTGGCGCTTGGCGAAGTGGGGGCCGCAGTTGAAGCCCAGCCAGGTGGAGCGCGACGACCAGTCCGAGCGCATAACCGCCTGACCGGTGGCCGGGGCCAAGTGGCTCAAGGGCACCGTGGCCAGGGCGGCGGTGGGCGCGGCCGGGTCCAGCCATAGGAAATCGTACACCTTGCGGTGGCCGGCCAGCAGGGTGGGCGTGCGGGTGTCCAGCAACAGGGCCCGGGCCGCACGGGCCGAGCGGTCGTTGGGCCTGAGGGACAACAGGGCCATCATCTGCATGCGGGTCAGCTCGGCGGCTTGCAGCGGCTCCAGCACTTGGTCGCCACCAGGCGCCACCTGGCGGTAGGCCCCGGCCGGGGCCTTGGCCACCCCGGGCAGCAGGCGGAACAACAGGTAGGCCAACCGGTCGGTGTACCAAGCCATCCTGGGCGGGTTCTCCTGGCCGGCAGCGGTCTTAAGGGCCAAGGCGAAGACGATCAGATCCAGGCCGGCCTGGGCTCCGGGGGTGTCGCCCTCGAACCAGCCCCCGCCGGCCCCCAAATTTTGCAGGCACGGGAGCATATGGCCCCGGAAGCGCACCTCCCAGGCATGGGTGAGCAGGTCATCGGCCGCCGGCTCCAACCCGTGGCTTCCCAGGGCGGCCAGGGCGCTCAAGTTAAGGGCGGCGGCGGATTCACTGTCAAAGCAGCCCAAGCCATCCTTGGAAAAGAACTGGGCCTGGGAAATGAGCCAGCGGGCCACGCCTTGCCTCTGCTGGGGGCTGAAGTAGGCCCAGGCCCAATCCAAGGTGAGGGCCACTTGGCGCACAAGGATGGAGGCGGGCAGCATCTCTCCCTGCAAAAGGCAATATGTGTCACCCGCCGCTGCCTGGATCACGCCGCCGCCGCTGTCGCTACGCGCGGTCACCTCGCTGGCGGTGTAGCGAGACACGGGTAAAAAGCGTAGAGACGCGAAGTTGGGCTGCAGGATGGTGTAGCCCTTGTTCAACATGTTCAGGGGGTCGCGGTTGCCGCCCTTGGTGCGCAGGGTGCCGTCGCCAAAGGACTCCACCGTGCCGAAGCGGGCGCCCCCGAGGGCGCAGCGCGCGGCCAATTCCCCCAGGCGCTTGCTGAGTTCGGGCTCGCTGGTGGCTAGCACTAACGAAACCAAGGCCAGCCCTGGTCCGTCGTGGGGCAGGGCGCCTTCCCGGGCGGGCTCCAGGGCCCACACCAGAAGCTGGCGCCAACGCAAGGTGCGTGCCAGGGCCATCTCCCGCAGGCGGGGCAGGTCGTTGGGGGTCAGCAGCAGACGCGGGTGCTGGCTACTCACCTGGAGCCCGGCGGTGGCCGGAGGCTGATTAACGGCCGGCTGCTTCGCCGGTTTGGCCGCCGGGACGGTATTGGCCGGGGCGGCCTTTTGCTGGGCCAGAACGGGCGAGGCGAGCAGAAGCGCGTTCAACACAATTATGGCGGCGGTTTTCAGCACTCCAAGCTCTTCCCCTGCTCCAAGGCATGCACCGCTTGGACCATTTCACGGCAGGTCATGAACATCAGGCGATATCGTTGCCCGTCATTATACCCTTGGCATAGCTGCCCTAGGAAGCGCCGCATGGGTTTGCCCAGCAGGGCCTGCCGATGCTCCTCGGGCGCGCCGTGGCAGCACAGCTTTATAAAGCGCACCTGCTCCGCCCCGGCCACCACAGGGGCGTAGCGCAGCCAAAGGGGCAGGCGGCGGATGTCCGGGGGGTTGTGCCAGGCCAACTCCGACACCTCCAGGCGGGGCAGCAGGCCCCATTTGCGCCGGCCCCAATCCAGGGCCAACACTCCTTGCAGCAGCAGAAGATCCCCCGAGGGTTGCCGTCCCACTGCGGCGGGCACCCCTCGGTCGTGGCTTTTGGGCTTGGCCGGGTCGTCGGTGGCGTAGTAGATGGAATTTATGATGCGGGTCTGGGTGGGGCTGGGGGCCGAGGGCAAAGTGAAATCGCCATAGCAGCCGGTGCGGCCCAGGAGGGATATCTCCTGGTCGCAGCCGCACCACTGGCCGTCGGGCCTGGAGTTGTCCAGGGCCCAGTTGCCGTGGATGAAGCCGTAGGTGATTTGGCCGGTGAGAGGGTCGCGGGCCAACAGGCCGTGCTCCTGGTGCAGCTTCGCGGCAAAGCCGGTGAGCATATCCTCCAGCTCCCGGGGGCTTTCGCCGTGGTGGTGCAGATGCACCTCCACCGCTCCCAGGCCCTGGCGGCACAGGCCGGCCAGGCGCTCCAGCACCTCGGGTTGGTACTGCTCCACGGGATAGAAGAAATCGTGCTGGGGCGGCCGGCCCCGGCAGTCGCGCAGGCCCTGGGTGAGGGCGGGCAGGCCCTCTTCCCAGGCGGCCAGGCGGCTGAGGGCTTCTTGATCCCCGGCCCCGGCCCAAAAGGGCTCGAAGTGGTCGGCCACGGCTAGGCAGATCGTCACCGGCCCCCGCGCCCGGGGACGGGGCCGCAGGGCCTGGCGCAGGTAGGCCGGCAGCCATATTTCCATGGCTTTGGCGCCCACGGCGGTCTACCCCCCCACCACGAGCAAAGTCTTGGCCAAAACATGGATGAAGATGATCATGCCCATCACTATGAAAAAGACGTTGCGGGTGTCGCGGCCGGTCCAGGTTACGCTTATATCGAAGCCCAATTTGGCCAGGATGTTTACCACCGCCACCACTATGCCCATGAGGATTAGCAGAAAAAAACTGTAGCTCTGGCTCAAGAAAAAGGCTCCCACCATCCAGCCACCCAGGGCGGCCTCAAGGGCCTTTGACATGGGCTCCACCCAAGGCGGGCCCCGGGTGAGGCGCTGCATGCGGAAGATGTGCTTGCCGGCCAGGTAGAACATGGCCACCCATATCATGGCCCCCACCAGTCCGGTTTCGGCCATAACCAGGACAAACGAATTATGGGCGGTGTGGCTGTAGCCATCGGCCCGGAATTGGGTCCAACCAACTCCCCAAATAGGGCTTGCACGAAACAACTGCAACCCGTAGGCCCAATGGTCCAGGCGTGACTGGGCCGAGCCCTCGCTTGCACTGGTGGTGTCGAAGCGGGGTATGGCCGCCAGCAGGCCGAATAGCAGGACCAGCCCTACCACAGAGAAGACCATTCCCACTCGGTGACGCATATATATCCAGGCCACGAAGGCCATGGCCAGGATGCCGCCCCGGGAGCGCGTGTAGACCACGCCGGTCACCAGGGGAATGAGCAGCAGCACCGCGAAAAACGCGTGCTTTCCTATGGACCTCTTGTAAAAGGGTGGCAGCAAGAAGGCCAGTATGGGCACCACGTGCAAGGCCAGATCGTTGGGATCGGCGAAGATGCCTATGCCCTTGGCCTGGGCCAGGAACGTACTCTCACCCATGTGGCGCTGCAGGGCCACGGTCCCCACCAGGCTGACGCCGGTGTAAAATTGAACGATGGCATCCACCGACAAAAAAGTGGTGACCATGATCATCACCCACAGCAGAATGCGCAGCCTGGCGAGGTTGTTCACCGTGAGAACGATGAGATAGAACAGGATCGCCGTGGGGGAGAACTTTTGCAGGCTGTAGGTGATCCCGCCCAGCCAGCCGGTGGGAATCTGGGTGAAGGCGAACCACAGCCACATGATAACCACGATTTTGGCTATGGGAGAGTAGTTGAACTTGTTCTTGTCAAAGGAGCCTTCCAAGAAAACGCAGATCATGGCGCCCCCGGCCATAACGTCCATCACCGGCAGGTCGAGCAGAACCGCCCAAAACTCCTGGGGGCGTACGTAGAGGAAAATAATGAAGAGGAGTGTGAAGAAAAATCCCAAGGTTCAACTCTCTGCCGGCGCTTGACGGCGGCTAAAAGGGCGGCAGAATCTTATCCAAGGCCGGTATGAGTCTGGCGGCCAGTTCGTTTTGCTGCGCCAGGGCCTGCTGCACTCCACGGGGTGTTTTCATGGTCAAGCGCACCAGGGAGCCGTCGCTGCGGTTGTGTAATATGCCGTCCAGCGCCAATCGAATTCGGTCGCGGTACTCGTCGGCCTGGAGACGGCCCCGCCCCTGATACCAGTAGAGCACGCTGAGTTTGTCCAGGTTGCGCTCCAGGATCAGATGGTTGACCCACCAGGGTCCGCCTGGCCCCTTGACCTCCACCAGGGTTCGCTTTGAAATCTGCCAGCCGTTGCCCGGCAGGCAATGGCGGGGGGAGTGGATAATCTGCCCCTCCTGCTGCAAAGCGAAAAAAGCCAGGAAAACGGCGCACACACTGCCCTGTGGGTTGATGTAGTTGCGCAGCAGATAGTCGCTGGGCCTAAGCGCTTCCAGGGTGCTTTTGTCCAGGGGTTGGTCGGGCCCCGTGGCCCGCCAGGAGCCCAGGGCCAAGGGAAGCTGGTCCAGGGGTTTGGCCAGCGTTTGCGGCTTTACCTCCTGGCCAACGGCGATAAACAGCACGGCCAGGATCAACAAACCGGCGGCGATGAACAGGCCCCTGGTTGCGCGCGGCGAACTCATGAGGCCTCCTCTCTCGGGGAGCTTAATTTTTTAAGCAGCAAGGTGATCGCCAGCAGCAGAATAAAGCCGGCCATGAACACCAGCCACCCCACGAAATCGTGCATGACCCCTTCCAGGGTCTGGGGCCCCACCCACTGACTCAGCACGCCGGCCAGGGTGACCCTTAGGGCATTGGTGAACACCGCCACCGGCGGCACCAATAACACCACCACCACCTTGATCCAGCGCTTGGGAATAATCAGGTAGGCCAGGATCACCCCCACCGCCAACAGGGAGATGAGGCTGCGGATGCCCGAACAGGCGTCCACCACGTCCATCACGATGTTGGGCAGGTGGATGACGTTGCCCTCCAGATACACCGGAATGCCAAAGAGCCGGATGCCCCAAGCGGCGATCTGGGCGGCGATGAGGCGCAGGGGAAAGGCCACGGCGTCGTAGAGCAGGTAGGGCAGGGGCACCATGAGGATGAGATAAACGAAGGCGAACAGCACTCGCCGGGCCACGCCCCAGCCCCAGGCCAAGAGCACCAGGCCCCACATCACCGGGATCAGGCTTATGCGGCGAAGGTAGAACTCATGGGCCAATTGGCCCAACACCAGCACCAACAGACCGGCGGCCACCACCGCCAGGCCCAGGTAATTCGGCTTTTTGGTCGCCTCGGCCAGTTCCTTGCGCTGCCGCCAGATGAGGTAGGCCGAGATTAGCGGCACCAGAAAGCCGTGGGAGTAGTTGGGGTCGGCCCACCAGTTGGCCACCATGCCCGCCACGTGGGGGGCGTAGACCCAGGCCAGAAGACCCAGCACCACGGCCCAGGCCAGCCAAGTCAGCAAGGGAGAGGCGTTACGCGGCTCCTGCTTGCTTTTGGTCATCGTCCTCCCCCGCCAAAAAGAATGATCTTGATTGTCTGCAAGAGGATCATCAGGTCCATGCTTATGCTGGAGTGCTTTATGTAATACAGATCGTAGTTCAGCTTTTCCAGGGCGGCGTTTACCGTGGATCCGTAGGGGTGGCAGACTTGAGCCCAGCCGGTGATGCCCGGTTTGGCCTTCAGGCGCTCCTGGTAGTAGGGCAATTCCCGGGAAAGCTGCTCCACGAAGGTTGGCCTCTCTGGGCGCGGCCCCACAAAGCTCATCTCGCCCTTGAGTACATTATACATCTGGGGGATCTCGTCCAGGCGCAACTTGCGGATTAATCGCCCCACCCGGGTTATACGTGGGTCGTCCTCATCGGCCCAGACCGGTCCGGAAAGCTTCTCGGCGTCGGAAACCATGGAGCGGAACTTCAATACCTGGAACTGCCGTCCGTTTTGCCCGGTGCGCTCCTGATGGTAGATCAGCGGCCCCTTGCTGTCCAGCTTGATGGCCACCGAAACCAGCAGGGTGAAGGGCAAGGTCAGGATGAGCCCCAACACGCTGATGGCCACGTCCATGGCCCGCTTGGTGATGTTGCGCAATCGGTTGGTGGTGAAGCCTGGCGAGAAGATAAGCCAACCGGGCCGGATACGGTCGGCCAGGATGCGGCCGGCGATTTGTTCGTAAAAATCCTCTCCGGTGATGATGGGCACGCCCAGCATGCGGACTTCCAGAAGTTCCTCCAGGGGCATGCGGCCGCGCTTTTCATCCATGGCCACCACCACCATGTCCACTTCCAAATAGTTCACCAACCCCACCAACTCGCTGGCTTCTCGGCGCAGTTCCGCCCGTAGCAGGGAGGCCCATTGCTCGCTCAGGTTCACTTCGGGAGTGGGCTCGTCGCCATCGCGGCGGCTGAAGCCCTGCCCCGACAGGTCCACGATGCCCGCCACGTTGTAGATGTTGTCCGAGCGGCCGATGATCTCCTCAATGATGGAATCGGCCAGGGAGCCGCTGCCAAGAACCAACAAACGGGAGGCCAGAAAACGCTGTTGCAGGGCCCAGCGGTACAGGCCGCGCCAGATCAGCACCAACAAGGTGGTGATGATGAAGCTCAAGAAGAGAATGCCGCGCCCCAGGAGGAGACGGGGCATGAAGTAGTAGAGCACCGCCAGGGCCAGGGTGCCCACGGCCATGGCCTGGGTCAACCGGGCCACGGTCCAGATGAAGGGCCGGCTTATGCGAAAGTTGTGCAGGTCGGAGTAATAAAAGGTGACCTGCAGCACCACCGGAACCAGCAACAGGCGGTACCAGGAGTAACGAAAGGTGAAAATCTCGGCCGATGTGCCCAGGCGAAAATACACCGCCAGCACCGCTCCCACAATCATCAATAGGGACTCGCCCAGGATGAAGGCGATGATGTAAGGGGATGGCCGGCCGGAAAGGATCAGCATGGCTAGTCGCCCTCGCCTAAGAGTGAACCCAGGGCGGGGGCGTCCATCACCGCCGCTTTCATGTCGTTGAGCACCAGACCCAGGATTTTTTCCTCGGGCAGTTGTCGGATGCTTCTCAAGACCAGTTCGCGGTCGGTGACCCCTCCCAACACCACCACCACGATGGCTTCCACCATGCGGGCCAGCACCGCCGGGTCGTCAAACGCCTGTACCGGCGGGCTGTCCAGGATGATATAGCGGTCCTTGTAGCGGGAGCGCAGTTCCTTGATTAGCCCGGCCATCTTGTCGGTGGCCAAAATTTCGGCCGATCGGTTGGAGGGGCTGCCTGCGGGGATCACCGAAAGCCTGTCCACATCGGTCCAGTGAATGATGTCGGCCACTGCGGCGTCCCAGAGCAGAAAATCGGTCAGGCCCGGGGTGCGGGGGACCTTTAGCAGCCGGTGCTGGCTGGGTTCGGTGAGGTGGCAGTCCATGACCATGACGTATTGCTGCAAGCCGCGGGCGAAGGAAATTGCCAGGTTGGCGGTGAGCAGGCTGCGCCCTTCCTTGGGTGCGGCGCTGGTGATCAAGATGGTGCGCGGCGGCTCGCCGTGGAAGGGGTAGAGCAATTGGGAGCGCAACATGTCGATGCGCTTGGCTTGGGGGCTGTCGGGATGGTAGCGGCTGATCAGGCGCGAGGCCTCTTCCTGGCTAAGGGGCGTCTCGTCCGCCAGGGGCGCGGGGCCTATCTCCTCGGCGGCCGCCGGGCGGCTG
>JAHJPG010000119.1 GCA_018819925.1 Pseudomonadota bacterium | reverse complement strand
CGGCGACAACCCCAACACCGGCAACGACATGGGCAACGAGTGGTTGCTGGGCGTGCAGTTCCGCTTCGTCTTCTAAGACGATCCTGAACGCTTAAAAAAATCACCCCAAGGAGGCCGGGGCCCAGCGCCCCGGCCTCCTTTTTTGGCCCCACGCCCCTGCCACCCAAGCCTCCCCCAAACCCCAAACGCCGCCTTAAGAGACATTGAATTCCATTCATCCGCCTGTGATGCGATTTTTTCTGGTTAGCTGCTAATCTTTTTTGTATATTTGCTATATGAAATTTATCAATTAATCACAATATTTATGTGAATGCAAACGTAACAGTATGATTTGTCGGCATCTTTTGTTGTTATTTCCTGTTGATTTTTTGAAATAACCGAACATACTCAAATTGCATGGCCCTTAGTTGAGGGCCCAGTCCGTTTCTAAGGAGCAAGGCCTTGACAGGCAACTTAGCCAATTGTGCGACGCCCCACACCCGGTGTCTGGCCGGTTGGGACGCATTTTGTTCAAGGAGACAACAGGAGAAAACGACATGAGGAAGCTGCTGATCATCGTGGTGGCGGTTATGGCCATGGCAGCCATCGCCGTCCCGGCCCTGGCGGTGTCACCGTCGACTTACACCTTCGACATGGCCGCCCGTATGCTCACCGACATCGGTTGGCAACAGCGGAGCCAAGAACTCACCAAGAACGGTTCCAGCGACGTAGGATCCTGGTTTACCAACTTGGCCGGCCACAGTTATCTGCGGGCCCGCTTCTACAGCGTGGACAAGAACGTGGGTGGCCGTATTGAGCTGGGCCTGAAGAGCCTCCAGCCCTCGGCCACGGTCAGCCTGCGTTACGCCTACGGCTACTGGCGCGTGGGCAACTGCCGCATCCTGGCCGGTCAGACCGACAACTGGTGGGGCTCCTCGGCCTACGCCCCCAAGCAGTATCTTGGTCTCAACATGGACAACTCCCACCTGTTGATGTTCGGCTGGGGCTTTTCGTGGTCCCACCGTGTGCCGCAGGTGCAGTTCACCTACGAAACCGACCGCTGGGGCATCCAGTTCGCCCTGGAAGAACCCCGCAACAAGGGCACCTGGAATGGCGCCACCAACGTGGACAACAGCTTTATCATGCCCCGCATGAGCTTGACCGCCATGTTCAAGTACGGCCCTTTCATGAGCAACCCCGGCGTCCTGTACGTGAAGCATGGCTATGAAGCTGGCGACACCGGCGCATCCGACGAGTCCTGGGACACCCTGGCCTTCGTGCTGCCCTTCAAGTTCACCGCCGGCGCCTTCACCCTGAAGTTCCAGGGTCACTACGGCAAGAACTTCTCGACCGAGATTCCCTTCTACAACGCTACATGGACCGCCCCCGTGCTCAACGGCTCCGAGGTCGAAGACACCATCATCTGGGGTGGCCTCCTGGCCGGCGAATACCAAATCGGCAAGCTGATGGTAACCGGCGGCGTGGGCTACGAAAACTGGTCCAACGACGCCTGGCTCACCAATGACGAGATCACCCGTTGGGCCGCTTTCGTCGCGGTGCCTTACCAGTTCACCACCAACTTCGGCATTCACCCCGAGCTCGCCTACTACAACTACGGCGACAACCCCAATACCGGCAACGATATGGGCAACGAGTGGTTGCTCGGCGTCCAGTTCCGCTTCGTCTTCTAGACCATACGCAACCTAGACGGCAAAAAACCCAGGCCGGGGCTCCACGCCCCGGCCTGGGTTTTGTTTTGGCCGGTGCAATGATGGCCTAGACGGGCCAGCGCAGCCAGAGCCATCCGGCGGCCAGGCCCAAGGTGATCAGAGTGACCGGCACCCCCACCCTGGCGTGTTGGGCCCAGGAGACGCGCACCCCCAGGCGAGCGGCCTGGTCGACCACGATGATGTTGGCGATGGAGCCCACGATTAGCAGGTTGCCCGCCAGAGTGGAGGAAAGGGCCAGCACCGCCCCGGCCCCGGAGTTGGCGGCCGCGGGCAGCAGGAGCATCACCGCGGGCACGTTGGAAACCAGGTTGGAAAGAACCGCGCATACGCCGAAAAGCCAGGCCGGCTGGGCCAAGTCCACCCCTTGGGCGGCCAGCCCCCCGGTGAGCCGGGCCAAAAGACCCGACTGGGCCAGGCAGTAATTCACCACGAAAAGGCCGGTGAAAAGCACCAACAGGGGCCAGTCGACCAAGCCCAGCACCCGGCTGGTGCGCATGTGCCGAGAGCAAAGCAAAAGGCCGGCCCCGGCCAGGGCCGACGCCTCCCTGGGCCAGGGGCTGAACAAAAAGGCGGCCACCAAGCCGGCCAGCACCACCGCTCCCTTAACGGTCTGCCAAAGGTCAAATGGCGGCGTTTCCAGGGCGGGCACCGGAGTGGCGGCCAGCCAGCGCCCCCGGAAGCACCAAGCCACCACCAGCCAAACCACGGCCAGACCCGCGGCGGTGGGCGCCAGGGCGTCGGCCAGATAGCCAGGGAACGACAGGCCCAACACCTGGCCGATGAGCATGTTTTGGGGGTTGCCGATGAGAGTGGCCGCAGAGCCCACATTGGCCGCGCAGGCCAGGCCCAACAGAAACGGCAAGGGGTTCAGGCCGCGCCGGGCGCAAAGCTCCACCAGCACGGGCGTCATGGCCAGGCAGACGATATCGTTGGCCAAAAGCGAAGAAAGCAGGCCGGAAACGGCCACGATCTGGGCCAAAAGGGCTTGGGGGGAGTGCCGAAAGCCGGCCAGGCGGCGCACCACCCAGGAATAGAAACCGCCCAGGCGAAACTGGGCGGACACGATCATCAGGCCAAACAACAGGGCCAGGGTGGGCATGTCCACCGCCTGGCCCAACTGACCCATGGGCAAGCGTCCGGCGGCCACCAGCACAATGGCCCCCAACAGGGCCACCCCGCTGCGGTCCAGGGCCAGGCCGGGCAGGCGTCCCAAGACCATGCCCAGGTAAACCAACCCAAAAACCGCCAGAACCAAGCCGTTCATGATGCTTTGCCCTGGGCCGCCCGGCCCTTGCTAGGTTTTCTTGCGCAGACCCAGGGTCAGCCAGCCGCCTCCCAGCCGCCGGGCCTGCAATTCAAGTCCCAACTCTCTGAAGAAGCTGGCCATATCCCGGCCGGCCTCCTCCCTAAAACCGCTGATTGCCAGCCAGCCCCCAAGGGCCAGGCCGGCGGCCAGGGTGGGGCCGGCCAGCTTCAGGATGGGGCCGGGCAAATTGGCCGCCACCAGGGCGCAGGGGCCGGCCAGGGCCCGGTGGTCGGCCAGGGCGAAATTCACCAGAGGGCCGGCCAGGGGGTTGAGGGCCCGGTTGCGGGCCGTTGCCCGGCGGCTGGCCGGGTCCGGGTCCAGGGCCAACACCGGCATTTTGCCCTTGAGGGCCAGGGCCAGGGCCAAGACCCCGGTGCCCGCCCCTACGTCCGCCGCCGGGCCGGGGGGCAGGGTCCCGAATTCGCCGTCCAGGACCCGGGTGAGCAACTCCAAATTGAGCAGGGTGCTGGGGTGATCCCCCGCCCCGAAGGCGGTGCCCGGATCAATGACCAAAAGCTCTTCAGAGGCGGTGAGCCCCATCCAAGCCGGGGCCATGGACAGACCCGGCCCCAAAGGGATGGGACGGGGGGAATTCCAAGCTTGGGGGGCGTCCGGGGCCTGGACAACTAATATCCTGGGCGCATCCAGACGGTGCTCCGTTGCCAGGGCCGCCAGCCGTCCGGGCAAGCTATCTTCGTTTGGCCACAGGGAAATCAGCTCCGGCCCCTGCTGCATCAGCTTCAGGGCCCCTTGCCGGCGCAGCTGCCGGCCCAAGAGGCGGCCCGCCTGGGCCGTGGGCAAGCGAAAGCGGGCCTCCAGCCAACGGGGCGGGCTCATTGGCCGGGGGCCTCCCCCGTTTCCGGGGCCGCCGCCCGGAAAGGCATTACACACCATTTTGGTGGAAAAATTGATCCTACCACTTGCACAAGGCCTTTTTAGTTGCCATATTCTATAGCACAAGAACGCAAAGCAGTTCGTTTCACGGACGGAAAGGATACATCATGGTCGAAGTAACTCCCGCGGCCAGCGAAGCCATTCAGGGCTTTATGAAGGAAAAGGACCTGAACCAGCCGTTGAGGGTTTTCCTGCAAAGCGGCGGCTGAGGCGGCCCCAGCCTGCGCTTGGTTCTGGATGAACCAAAGGAAAATGACGACAAGTACGAGATCGACGGCTTGACCTATCTTATCGACAAGACCCTGGCTTCCACCAGCGGCAAGGTCACCGTGGACTTCGTGGACAACGGGTGGCAGCAGGGCTTCACGGTGAACGCCGAAAATCCCTTGGGCGGCGACGGCGCCAGCTGCTCCACCAGCGGCTGCGGCTCCAGCTGCGGTCACTGATATACCGGCAATAAAATCCGGAGGCGGGTGGCCACACCCGCCTCCGCCATTTTTTTAGGGCCGCAGGGAGGCCAATTGCTCCCGCAGGCCGGCGGCGGACCCGCCCGCCTTTTCCAGGGCCCCGTCTATGGCCGCCAGACAGGCCTTGACCACCTGGTTCAGGGGGCGGCTGCGCCCCAGGGCGGCGCCCAGGGTGGCCAGGTCGGCCTTGAGGTCGGCCGAGGCGGTGGGGCCCAGGTCCAGCTCCTGGGCGGCTATGCGCTGCAGAAGATCTTCCAGGTCCGGGGCCTTCGCGGCCCCGGCGGCGCCTTGCAGCTCTTCAGCGCCCGAGGGGGTCAGGCGGACCGCCCCGCTGAGGCTGGCCATCTCCAGATAGCCCCGGTCCATAAGCTCCAGGCTCAGGGTTTCCGTGGCCCCCCGCTCCAAGCCCACCGCCTGTCCGGCGGTCCACATGTTGGCCTTGTCCCCGGCGGCGGCCACGGCCCGCAGGAACTCCAAGCTTTTTACCTCGTCCATGCCTTCTCCCGCTGGTTGTCGCGCCTGATAAAGGGTTCCCGCCCCCCGCGCCCGGCCGGGTCAACAGCGGGGCCCTGTGCTATATTTACACTACTTAGGCCGACTTACCAAAGCAAAGGATAATCCGCCCTTGCCTTCATCCACCTGGCCCCTGGCCCAACATCACCGCGCCCTGGTGGCCGCCGAAAGCGGCACGGTGCGCAAGGACCCCGGCGGGCGGTTGAACGTGGCCCTGATCTTTCCCAACACCTACCAGGTGGGCATGGCCAACCTGGGCCTGCACGCCATCTATAGGATCATCAACCAACGCTCTGACGCCCTGTGCGAGCGGGCCTTTTTGCCGGGCCGGGCCGAGGAGCCGCTCTACGCCAAGAGCGGCGCTCCCTTGCTCACCCTGGAGTCCTCGCGGCCCGTGGCCTCCTTCGATCTGGTTCTGGCCAGCCTTTGCTTTGAGAACGACGCCCCCAACCTGCTGAAAATGCTGGCCCACGCCGGTCTAAGCACCCGGCGGGCCTTGCGCCGGGGACCCTGGGTGGTGGCTGGCGGGGTGTACCCCATGCTCAACCCCGAGCCCCTGGCCGAAGTCATGGACGCCTTCTTGCTGGGCGAAGCCGAGGTGGTGCTGGAGCCCTTTCTGGATGCCTACAAGGCTCTGGCCGCCGGCAGCCAAGAAGAGGCCCAAGCCCATATGGCCCGGCGGGTGCCCGGCTTCTACGCCCCTTCACTGTACCAGGCGGCCTACGCCCCGGGCGGGGAGTTGGCCTCCTTCACACCGGACCCGGGCCTGCCCGCCAAGGTGGCCGCGCCCAAATACCGGGGAGAGGCCAAGGGCCTGGCCCGCAGCGTCATCTCCGCCCCGGGGGTGGAGTTCGGCGAGATGACCCTCATCGAGGTGGGCCGGGGCTGCGGCCACGGCTGCCGCTTTTGCGCCGCCGGGCACATCTACCGCCCGCCCCGCCTGGGCGAGGCCGGCGACTTCGCCCCCTTGGCCCTGGAGACGGCGGCCCAGGGAGGCAAACTGGGCCTGGTCTCCGCCGCGGTGAGCGACATCGAGGGAGTAGCCGACCTGGCCCAGCAGATCGTAGCCGCCGGGGGAGCCCTGTCGGTGTCCAGCCTCAGGGCCGACCGCCTGAGCCCCGGCCTGGCCCAGGCCCTGGCCGCCAGCCGCCACCAGACCGTGGCCCTGGCCCCGGAGGCGGGCAGCCGCCGTCTGCGCCGGGTGATAAACAAGCACCTGGACGAAGACGACCTCAGCCGGGCGGTGGAAACCCTGATTAGCGCCGGGGTGCCCAACTTGCGCCTGTATTTCATGGTGGGCCTGCCCGGTGAAGAAGATGAAGACATCGATGAGCTAATCGAGTTGGTGCGCTCCCTGCGCCAGCAGGTGGTGAGCTTCTCCCGGGCCAAGGGCCATCTGGGCCGGGTCACGGTGAGCCTCAACGCCTTTGTGCCCAAGCCCTTCACCCCCTTCCAGTGGGAGCCCATGGCCCCCCTGAAGCTCATCGCGGCCCGGGTGAGGCGCATCCAAAAGGCCCTGGCCGGGGCGGCCAACCTCAAGGTGATAAACGACGTGCCCAAATACGCCCGCCTCCAGGCGGTGCTGGCCCGGGGCGACCGCCGCCTGACCCCCCTCTTGGAGCTTCTGGCCCAAGGCCAGGCCCCGGAGCGGGCCTACGCCGAGGCGGGGGTGGACCCGGAGTTTTACGCCCACCGCCGCCGGGAGCCAGGCGAGCTTTTGCCCTGGGACTTTATTGACCACGGGGTGAGCCGGGACTATCTTTGGTCCGAGGCCCAGCGGGCCGAACGCCAGGCCCAGAGCCCGCCCTGCCAACCAGATACCTGCCGCCGTTGCGGCGCGTGTCCCTGAGGAATCATGGATAAACACGACCTCCAGGCCCCAAGCCAAGGGCCCGCCGAAATACTGAAACTGGCCCAGCAAGACTCCCGCCGGGCCGAGGCCCTGTGGCACGGCCTGAGCCGGGCGGATCGCCAGCGCACCGTGCTGGCCGCCCAGGGAATGGAGCGGGAGCGCCTCATCGTCCTGGCCGCCGACAGCCGGGAGCTTACCCAGGAGCTGCCCCCGGACGAGTTCGCGGCCACGGTGCTGGAAATGGGACCTGAAGACGCCGGGGCCCTCATTGAGCTTTGCAGCGACGAGCAACTCACCTATCTGCTGGACCTCACCGGTTGGCAGCGGGAAAGCTTCGCCCCGGAGCGCTACCAGGTGTGGCTGCCCATCATCCTGGAGGCCGGGGCTCATCGCTTGCAGCGCTGGCTGGCCACCACCGATTTGGAGGTGCTGGCCCTGCTCTTGAACCACTGGGTGCGGGTGGTCAAGTTTTTGCCCAGCCAGGAGCAGCAGGAGCCTCCCGACGATTTGCCCTCCTTCACCGTCGACGGGGTCTACTTTATCGACTTTATCAACCCCAATATCCAGGGGTTCGTGGCCCAGGTGCTGGTGCTGCTCAGAAGCGAGTTGCCCGATTTGTATTACCAGACCCTGGAGGCCGCTTTGTGGGAGCATGCCAGCGAGTTGCAGGAGTACGCCTCCCGCTGGCGCTCCGGCCGCTTGGCCGACCACGGCTTCCCCAACCGGCTGGAGGCCTTGGAGCTGTGGTCCGCCCCGGCCCCGGGCGAGACGAATTGGCAAAAGCTGCCACTCAAGGCCGCTTCTTCGCAGGCCGCCCCGCGCTCGGACCGCCTGGCCGCCCTGCTGCCGGACCGGGAATTCTTGCCCGCCCTGGCCGGCCAGCTTGGCGGCGAGGCGGCAGACATGCTCAAGGCCGAGATGGCTTATATCGCCAGCTGCGGGGTGGCCGCCCTGGAGGCCGACCCTGCCTCGCCCGAAGAGGTGGAGCGGGCGGCCAAGGAGTCCCTGGGCCTGGTCAATTTGGGCCTGGTGGTGCTGGCCAAGGGGGACCCGGTCCAGGCCCGCGAGATAGTCACCCGCCTGAGCCTGGCCGCCCTGGCCCGCCACGGCGCGACGGCCGTCCGCGGCCTGAACCGCCGGGCCTGGGTCCTGGCCCGGGAGGGCTGGCTCGCCAAGATGCCCACCGGCCTGCACATCTTGGAGCCGCCCCTGGACCGCTGGCTGGCCGGGCTGCTCTACGCCCGGCCCCGCTGCCATGACCCCAACCTGGGCCAGAGCCGGGAATACCGGGCCTTCGTGGGCCAGGCCGACCTGGAAGCCGCTGGCGACGCCTTGGATCAGGCCGAATTCTGGGGGGTTCTCCTCTTGGAGCTTCTGGCCCTGGACCCGCTGGAAATCCGGGGGCTGTACGAGCAGCGGGTTCACCCGGCGGACATAACCGATATCAAGCTGAGTCATATCCTGGGCACTTGGCTGGCTCGCAGGGAAATGGGCCTGGAGGGCCTGGCCCCCATCCCGGCCGAGGTTCTGCCCCAGGCGGTGGCCGCCCTGCAAAAGGCCTTGGCCGGCGGCTTGGATGAAGAGCTGGCCGATTCGCTGCGGGCCCTGCCCGACCCGGCCCAGGCCGCCCTGGCCGGCCGGGCCTTGCGGGGGGTGCTGCACCGCCTCAGCCAAGAGCTGTCCGGCCTGGACCCCCAGGGCGAGCTGGACCCGCGTTTCATCGCCGGACTGGTGGTGGAGGCATGAGGGACGAGGCCGCCCAGATCGGCCAGGTGCGGCG
>JAHJPG010000118.1 GCA_018819925.1 Pseudomonadota bacterium | reverse complement strand
CGACAACACCCCCGAGGCCACGGCCCGGGTGATAGAGCGCCCGGTGCCCGGCCTGGCCGAGGCCATGCGGGCCGAGGGTATGAAGCACACCCCCCACGCCATGCTTTCGCGAGGCATGGCCGGGGTGCGGGGATCGACTCTCATAATCAACCTGCCGGGCTCTCCGCGGGGCGCCTTGGAGAACCTCGAAGCCGTGCTGCCCGCCCTGCCCCACGCCCTGGACAAGCTTTGCGGCGACCCTAACGACTGCGCCAGACCGATTTAATTCGCTATTCGGTAGCTTTACAAAATTGAAAGTTCACGCGACAACACCGACAAAAATTACTTCAAAAATACTTGAACTGTGCCGATCAATTACCTCTGACTCAGCACCTAGTTTCGTACCTGTTAAAACATTCCAAGGATCAAAAATTGATGAATGTTTCTATAACGTTAAAGATTATGTATTAAAAAAGGGTGGTAGGCCATTATATGGATATACTATTTGGGAGTGGCCCAATGTTTTATTGGAAGCCGAATTTCATTGTATTTGGGAGTCGGAGCAAAAAGAGCTCATTGATGTATCTAAGAAAAGAGGCAATGAAAAAAAGGTTCTATTCCTCCCTGACGAATCCAAACATTTCAACTTTAATAGCCGAATTAGGGAACCCAACATCAGGCTGCCCCTTTCAACCAATTCTTTTGTAGCCGAATTTATCGAAATAGCAAATACCGTTGATTCTCTTAGTTTGAAACCAGGTCCCGTATCTGTTCCTGAAGCTTTACTTAAGCGGCAAGCCTTTTTGACTCTCAACATATGGGCGTTGAACACCAGTAGAAATGAACAATGTCCGTGTGGAAGTGGTCGAAAATTCAAAAAATGCTGCTTGAGGTTAATTAGATAATCTAGAAAGAAGTGCATCATGAGATACAGCGAAGCGAAAATCGGCCGCGTGTTCGTGGTCAGCGTGGAAGACGGCGAGCGCCTGCCCGACGCCATCGAGAGCTTTGCCCAGGAGCAGAACATCAGCCACGGCGTGGTGTTCATGCTGGGAGCCATTCAAAACGGCGAGCTGGTGGCCGGGCCGGATGACCCCAATGCCAACCCGGTGACCATCCTCACCAACATGGTGGACCGGCCCCACGACGCCATGGTCATGGGCACCATCTTCCCGGACGAGCAGGGCCATCCCGTGGTGCACCTGCACGGGGTGCTTGCCCGGGGCGAGCGGGTGAGCATGGGTTGCCTGCGTCTGGGAGTGCATGTCTGGCAGGTGGCCGAGGTGGTGGTGCTGGAGTTGAGCGGGACCAAGGCGGTGCGCCGCTTTGACCCCGAGGTGGGCTTCAGCCGCCTGGTGCCCGATCCGGAAGACTAGGCCAGCCTCCATTTCATGACAAGTCTACGCGCCTGACGCGCCGCCCTGGGCCTGGCCCAGGACGTTAGTCAGGTAGGTCCCCGCCCTCTTGCCGTGGCTGCCCGGCCAGAACACCTTGCCGCAACTGGGGCACTGGTTGAAACCCTCGGCCGTGTCCAGGATGTAGTCCGGCACCCTCCCGGCCGCATCTTCACGGGACAAGGGATGAACCAACACATTGCAATCCAGGCAGCGGGAGAAAAATCGGCGGGGCTCGGGGGTCAGTTCCAACTCTTTTAAAACCTGGCGGAGCTGATCTTCCAGACGGTCGTGAGCGATGAACACCACCCCCGGCCTGCCCTGCCAGGCCTTGCGGCGGGTGAGCAGAGCTTCTTCGGGCGCGGCCTGGGCGGGAATGCGTTTAGGCACAGAGGCGTCGTAGCCCAGCAGGCGCAGCCAGCGGGCCAGGCGGCCCAACATGCTATCGCACACCAGACGCCTCAACGTAGCTCCACCACCTCCAGGCCCGGCGGGATGCTCACCTCGAACAGGGCCGGGTCCACCTTTTGGTTAAGCTTGACCTCCTGGCTGATGAGCAGGAGGCTGCGGCCCTGGCCGTCGCTGGCTTTCAGCCGTCCGGGATAGCGCGAGCCCAGGGCGGCCTGGAAGCGGCCAAAAGACATCTCCAGGCTGGGCCCGCCGCCACGGCTCTCCAGCCAGGCCCGCTCCACCGCGTAATCCCCGAGGTCGAACACCACCCCCTGAACCACCTGACCGCCCGGTTCCACCAGGCGCAGCAGGGCTTGGCCGGCGCCGGAATCGCTGGGCACCACCTCGGCCCCGGCCGGGGCGGGCAACAGGGGCGGGCAACCGGCCAGCAAGGCGAATATCTCGCCCGGGGACAATGCCAGGCCCAGAAAACGGGCCAGGTTGGCCCGGGTGGCCGGCCCCAGGTAGGCCCGGTTTTCCCGGTAGGAGAGCACGGCCATGCGCCGGCCGTCGGTGACGACCCGCAGCAAGGGTTGGCCAAAGGGGCCCAGCACCTCGGCCCGCAGGCGGTCCGGGGCCAGCCCCATGATAAGGTGGTCGCCGTTGACCGCCCCCTGGGGCGCTTTCAACTCCACCTCGCCCCCCAAGATCAGACTGCGCACCGCCTGCTGTCGGGCCATCAGACGCTCCCTCGCCTGTTCGGCTTGGGGTAGAAGGCTGGCTGTGGGGCCACCGGGCAGGTGAACGCAAGAAGTCAGGGTGAGGACGAAGGCTACCGCTAGCAGCATGCACCCTATGGCGCGCAGGCCGGGCATATCATGAAGACCCTCTCACTCGGCGCCCCACAGGCGCTTTGCTTCCTCGAGTTTACGGCGCACCCGGTCGGGCTGGGGAGGGTTGTTTTTCAAGGCTTGTTCGTAGGCCTTGATCGCTGGTTTATAGCGCTTCAGCTTCATATAGGTATCGCCCAGGTGCTCGGCGATGACCGGGTCGGTGGGGCCGCCGGCCACGGCCTGGCGCAGGTAGTTCAGGGCCTGGGCGTAGTCCCCTTTTTGATAATAAACCCAACCCAGGCTATCAAGGACGTAATAAGCCCGGGGCTCCACGCTCAAGGCGCGGCGGATGTAGCTCTCCGCCGTGTCCAGGTCCTTGCCCTGCTCCGCCAGGGTATAGCCCAGGTAATTGAGGGCCCGGGCGTGGCGGTCGTCCATGTTGATGGCCTTGCGCATCTGCTCCAGGCCCTCTTGGCTCTTGCCCTGCTTGTCCAGCACCACTCCCAGCCGGAAACTAGCCTCCGCGTTGCCCGGCTCCAGCCGCAGGGCCTTGCGCAACTCGTCCTCGGCCTTGACCATGTCTTTTTGGGCCTCGGCCAACGCGGCCATGGCCATGTGCAGATCGGCCTCGCGGGGAAAGAGCTTCAGGGTGTCTTCCAAGACCCTGTTGGCCTCTTCGCTCTGACCCAGGTCCAAGAGTATCTCCGCCTGCAAAAGGCGGCTCTCCACGTAGAACTCCGAGTCGGGCGGAACTTCCTCGAGCACCTCCAGGGCCTGCTCGGCCTTGCCCTGCTCTTGCATGGCCAGGCCCAGGTAATAGCGGGCGCGGTGCTTGTTGGGGTCTTGGCGTAGAATCGCCGCGAACTCATCGGCCGCCTGGCTTAAGCGCTTTTGTTGCAGGAAGACCATGCCGATCTTGACCCTAACTTCCAGGTCATCCTGACTGAGCCCCTTGAGGATGGCGAACTGGCTAAGAGCCTCCTGGTAGCGCCCCGAGCGCAAATAGAGCCGGCCAAGGCGTTCGTGGGCCAAGGTGGACTCGGGGTGAAGCTTGAGGATGGCCCGATAAATGGTCTCGGCCTTGGCCAGGTCCCGTTGCAGCTCGTAGAGCCTGGCCAACTCGAACTGGGCCCCTTGGAATTGGGGCGACAGTTTCAGCACTTCCTGGAAGCTTTTTTCCGCCGCGCTGTAGCGCTTCAGGCCTGCCTGGGCCTGCCCCAGGTAATAGTGGGCGGGCACCAAATCGGGCTGGCTTTGCACTAGGGGCTTGAGCACCTTCACCGCCGCCTCGAAACGGTGGTCTTCCTGGTAGAGAGCGCCCAAGAGCAGGCGGGCTTCTTCTTGGCCAGGGTCTATGGTCAGGACCTTTTCGTAGGCGGCTATGGCCCGGGATATTTCCTTGCGGTTAGAATAAATGCCGCCCAACAGCAGCCAGGCGTCCACCAGCTTGGGGCTCAGTTCGACCGCCTGGCGGGTTTCGCCCAGGGCCGGGCCTATCTGATTGATTCTCACCAGCACCCGGGCCAATTCCAGGTGAAGGTAGCCGCTGGCCGGGTCTGCCTGCAGGGCCTGCCGCAGGTATTTGATGGCCGCCACGTGATCGCCGGAGCGAAGGCTTATCTGGGCCCGGGCGTAAAGGTCCAGGGCGCGCAGGGTCTCGGCCTGCGTTTCCGGGGCCGCGGCGGCGGGTTTGGCCGGATCGGGCGGCGGGGTTTGGGTTGTGGCGCAGGCGGCGCACAGCAGCAAGGCCGCGCTCACGGCGCCTATGACCAGAATTCTTATTTTCGAGCTGATGCCCATGGGACAGGCTGGCTCCTCAGTCGCCTTCGGTTAGGTCGGCGAACTGCTCTTCAAAGTTGGGGATGCGCGCGCTCAGGCGTTCCTTGAGCTTTTCCATCAAGCGCACCTGTAGTTGGCGGATGCGCTCGCGGCTGACCCCATGCTCCTCCCCAAGTTCATTGAGGGTCATGGGGCTTTCGGCCAGCAAACGGCGATCCAGTATGTCGCGCTCCTTATCATCTAAAGTATCGCGCACCGACATCAACTCGTCATGGAAAAGTTGGCGCAGCTCCTCGTTGGCCAATTGGGCCTCGGCGTCGCTTTGCTCCTCGTCGGTCAAAAAGTTCTGGTGGGCCTCATCGGAGTCTTCGCGCACCGGGGCGTTCAGGCTCAACTCCCAGCTGTCCAGGCGCTGGGACATGTCGATGACGTCCTGCTCTGACACCCCCAGACGGGTGCTCAGGAGCTTGGGACCCGGGGTGATGCCCTGGGCTTGGAGCTTTTCCTGCTCCCGGCGCAGGTTGTAAAACAGCTTGCGCTGGGCCTGGGTGGTGCCCAGGCGCACCATGCGCCAATTGTCCATGATGAACTTGAGGATGTAGGCCTTGATCCAGAAGCTGGCGTAATAGGAGAACTTGATGCCCCGGAAGGGATCGAACTTTTGCACCGCCTGCAAAAGGCCGATGTTTCCCTCCTGGATCAAATCCAACAAGTTGCGCATCCAATAGCGTTGGTGGTCCATGGCGATTTTGACCACCAGGCGCAGGTTGCTGGTCACCAGCTTGGCGGCCAAGTCCGGATCGCCGGATTCATAATAAGCCTGGGTCAATTCCAGCTCCTCTTCCCGGCTGAGAAGGGGATATCGCCGGGCCTCCCACAAATAGCGCTGCAGGGGGCTGGTGGTGGCGGGGGGGCCGCTGCCCGCGGGGACCAGCCCCGGGGTGTCAACAGGCTCCTCGGCATTTTCGTCCAGGCCCGGCAGTTCGGGGGCAATGACATCTTCCCCAAGTGGGCCCAGCGGCTCTTCTTCCGGCTCGGTTCCCTCGGGGTCCAGGATTTCCGGCTCCAGGGGAGCCGCCTGGGCGGGCTGGCCGGCGGGGGCTTTTTTCCCGGCCTTCTTTCTGGTGGTCTTGGGCTTGTCTTTGGAGAAAGAAGCCTTCTTTTCGTCTGCGGTTTTCGCTGCCATAATGCCTTTCGGGCGCGGAATTAACCTTGTCAGCCTGCCCGGAGCGGTAATTTGGGTTAAGATAACTCCAGACGGGCCGTGGATAACAAGTCCGGCTTATTAAGAAAATACTAGGCGCTACCCCGCGCGGCAACCAAAAAGGAATCCCTGCATGACCAGCCCCGCTCCCCTGGTCCTTCCCCCGGGCTTTAAAAGCTACTGGCTGACCTTTGCCTGGGGGCGGCTGCACCTGGTCGCCGGTGGCCAGGGGCCGCCCTTGTTCATGGTGCATGGCTTGGGTGGCAGCTGCCACGATTTCCTGGCCATGGCCCCTGATTTGGCCCGTAATTTCACCCTTCTCGTGCCGGATTTGCCGGGGTTCGGCTATTCGGACAAACCAGATTTGCCCTACGGCCCGGACTTTTTCGCCCAGGTCATGGCCCAAATGGCCGGACAATTGGGTCTGCGCCGGGCCCACTGGCTGGGCCACTCCATGGGTGGCCAGATCGTTTTCACCCTGGCCCTGGACCGGCCGGAGATGGTCCGGAGTCTGGTGGCGGTGTGCCCTTCCGGCGGCCAGGCCGGCGCCAACCGTTGGCAGCGCGCGTTGCAAACGGTGCTGCTCACCCAGGACGAACGCTTCCGCTTTTTCTGCCCTGGCTTGCTCGATCTCGCCGTCCGTCTGTCATACGGCGACCCAAGCCACCCCTCCCGGGCCGAACTCACCCGCCGGGTGCGGGCCCAATGGGCGGGCCCGGAGCGGGCCCTTTTGGAGCGATCCCTGGTGCGTTCGGCCCAGGCCATCCTGGCCCATCCGGTCTGGCCCCGCCTGGGCGCACTTCAGGCACCGGTGTTGTTGGTGCAAGGCCGGCTGGACCGGGTGGTGGCCGCCGGCGAGCTGCAGCGCCTCTACGCCCACCTGCCCGCCGGAGCCCGCTGGGAGATGCTGCCCTGCGGCCACTTGCCGGTGTACAGCATGGCCCCGGAGCTGGCCGCCCTGGTGCGGGACTTTTCGCGGGGGTTTGCTTAGTGCCGTCCGCCACCATGGATGGCCTGGTGCTGCGCCTGCGCTCCCTGGGCGAGAGCGACCTCATGCTGGACGTGTTCACCAGTTCCATGGGGCGCATGACCGCCCTGGCCAAGGGGGGCAAACGCTCCAAACAGCGCTTCTTCGGGGTTCTTCTGGCCGGGCACTTGCTGGAAATGAACCTGGAGGCCACCAAGAGCCCCGACCTGTGGCGCTTGGGGTCGGCCCGGGTGCGGGCATCCCATCTGGGTCTGCGCCTGGACTATCGCCGCCTGCTGGCCGCCGGGCCGGTGCTGGAGCTACTGCTCCGAGCCACCCCCCTGCAGGCCCCGCAAACCGGGGCGTTGGAACTGGCCCTGGCCACCCTGGCCCGCCTGGAGCAGGGCGGCGACCCAACCGAGATGGGCTCGGCGGTGGCCATATTTCTGGCCCGCCTGCTGGATTTGCTGGGCTACGGCCTAAATCTGCAAGCCTGCCTCCACTGCGGACGCCCGGTGGAGCAGATGAAGAGCCTACGCCTCACCCTGGGCGGGGGGGTGGTTTGCCCGGCCTGCCCCGCCGGCCACCGGGAGCATAGCGCCCCGCCGGGCCTGGTGAAGTTCCTAGCCGCCGCCCGGAGCATGGAGCCCCGGTCCCTGGCCCGCCTGCGCCTGCCAGCCAGTCAACTGCCCCTGGCGCTTGGTTTCCTGGCCGATTTTTGGCGGGAGGTGGTGGGCCACGATCTCCCCAGTCTGGGCCTGGCCCTGCGCTCCCTGCGGGGCCGCTCCGCAGCCCCCGCGGCCAATTCCCCCCGCCGATGAACCACCACTCATATTGACACCCGGGCCTGCCGGTGGTTTATTAATAATTTCTGCCAATGGCGGATGTTATTTTTAGAAATTTTTTAAACACCGCACGATTGCCCGGTTCAGCGAGGTATTTATGAAAAAGTTCTTCTATCCCTCATCGGTGGCGATTTTGGGTATTTCCCCCCGCCACGGCAACATTGGGCGTAACATTCTCGCCAATTTGGAAAACATCGGTTTTCCCGGCGACATCCACCTGGTATCGCCTAGTGGAGGCGAGTATCACGGCCGCACCATCCATCCCAACGTGGCCGACCTTCCCGAGATTCCGGAACTGGCCGTGGTTCTCACCCCAGCGGCCACGGTGCCCGGCCTGGTCAGGGACTGCGGTCAAAAGGGCATTAAGCGCCTGATTATCGAAACCGGCGGATTCAGCGAGTTGGATGAGAGCCGGCGCTCCCTGGAGCGGGAAATCGTGGAGGCCAGCCAGCAGTATGGCATGCGTTTCATCGGCCCCAACTGCATCGGGGTCATCTGCACTGACGCACGCCTTGCGGTGCCCTTCCCCCTGCTGGACCGCGCCATCAAGCCCGGCGGCCTTTCCATCCTGGCCCAGAGCGGAGGCATCGGGCTCACCTATTTGCACGCCTGCTCCGAGAACAAGGTGGGCATCGCCAAATTTTGCAGCATGGGCAACAAGCTCAACGTCAACGAGCGGGATTTGTTGGCCTATCTCATCGAGGACCCCCAGACCGAAGCCATCCTGCTCTACCTGGAGTCCATCGTGGATGGCCGGGCCCTGTACGACCTGATCCGCTCCACCTCCAAGCCGGTGGTGGTGCACAAGTCCAACATCGCCGAAACCAGCCACGCCATAGCCAGCAGCCACACCGCGGCCCTGGCCAACGACGACGCGGTGGTGGACGCCGCCCTCAAGCAGGCCGGAGCCATTCGGGCCCACACCGTGCATACATGCTTGCAGATTCTCAAGGGCCTGAGCTTGCCCAAGCCCAAGGGCCGCCGCCTGGGAATAATCTCCCGCTCCGGGGGCCACGCCGTGGCCGCCGCCGACGCGGCCTTCCGCCACAACATGGCGCTGCCTTCCTTTCCCGAGGAATTTTTAGACCACATCCAGGAGTACACCCGGGCCTCGGTGATCCGCCTGCAAAACCCCCTGGACCTAGGGGATCTGTTTCATTTCGAGATGTACCTTGAAATTGTAAAGAACGCCTTGGCCATGGAGGATTTGGACGCGGTGCTCATGTTGCACGGCTACCGGGGGCGCGAGGTCGAAGTCTCCCGCCAATTCGTGGCCAAGGTGGGCGAACTTTGCAAGCAAGCAAACAAACCGCTGGCCCTAGCTCTTTTGGTTGATCCCGAAGAAATGATCGTCGCCGCCGAGCTATCATCCATCCCCCTGTTCCCCTTTGCCGAGGAGGGGGCCATGGCCCTGTCCGCCGCCCAGCGGGCAGGCGGCATTCCCAAATCGGAGCGCCTTTCCTGCGCCGAGGGTTTCGATCAGCAACGGGTGCAACGTCTTTTGGGCGCGGCCGGCCCCGACGGCTGGCTGGATTTGCCCGAAGCCTTGCACCTGTTGAACGCGGCCCGCATACCCGTGGCTCCCTTTGTCACCGCCCTGGACCCGGACGACGCGGTGCAGGCTGCCGACAGCCTGGGCTACCCGGTGGTGCTAAAGGCGGTGGGCGGGGCCGACCTCTTGCACAAGACCGAGGCCGGCGGGGTGGTGCTGAACCTGGGCGACGCCGAGGCGGTTCGCCAGGCGGCCCAAGATATGATGGACCAGCTCAAGCCCCAGCGCCTGTTGGTAATGCAACACATCAAGGGCGGCCAGGAGCTGATCCTGGGCATCAAGCGCGACCCCGGCTTCGGCCCGGTGGTGCTCTTGGGCCTGGGCGGGGTGACCGCCGAGGCCCTGGGGGACGTCAGCCTGCGCCTGGCCCCGGTGGACGACGCCGAGGCCGGCCAGATGATGGATGAACTCAAGGGCTCGGCCCTGCTCAAGGGCTTCAGGGGCCAGCCACCAGTGAAACGCTCCGCCCTGTTGGAGGCCATCATGCGCCTGGCCATCCTGGCCGATCGCATGCCCTCCATCGTCGAGTTGGACATAAACCCCTTGCTGGCCGGTTCCGGCGGGGTCATGGCCGTGGACGCCCGGGTGCGGGTGGCCGGCGATGCCCTCAAATCCGGTCATTAGGCCCTAGCCTTGTCCGCTTCCCGCCTGCTGGGCCTCACCTCCACCATCCCGGTGGAGGTGGCCCTGGCCGGGGGTTGGACCCCGGTGGACCTCAACAACCGCTTCATCACCCACCGCGACCCCGGCGGGCTGGTGCAGCAGGCCGAGGACCAGGGCCTGCCCCGCACCCTGTGCGCCTGGATAAAGGGCATCTACGCCTGGTGCCTGCGCCATCCCGAGGTGGGCACCCTGGTGGGGGTGACCCGGGGCGACTGCGCCAACACCCACGCCCTCATGGAACTGCTCTCCCGGCAGGGCCGGCGGGTTATTCCCTTTGATTATCCCAATCAGGACGATGCCGCCGGCTTAGGCCGTGCCCTGGAAAACCTGGCCGGCGAGCTGGGAGCCAGCTTGACGCGGGCCGAGGAGATTCGGCGCGAACTTATTCCCCTGCGCGCCGAACTGGAGCGGCTGGACCTTCTTACCTGGCAGGGGGGCAAGGTGAGCGGCGCCGAGAATCACCTCTGGCTGGTGAGCGCCAGCGACTT
>JAHJPG010000117.1 GCA_018819925.1 Pseudomonadota bacterium | reverse complement strand
GCCCCGGCCCCGGCGGCGGCGGACTACTATAGCGAGTTGAGCCACGACATCTACCGGGAGGTGGGCCTCTTGGCCCGCCGCCTGGCCACCTCCCTGGCCAAACCGGCCGGCCAAAACAGCCGGGAGGCCAAGGCCAAGGAGTTGGCCGAAGAGATGGGCCGAGCCCTGGAGCGGGCCCGGGGGGTGCTGGAGGGGCTCAAGCAGTCCGCCGAGGAGCAGCGCGAAAACGCGGAGGACCGGCGCAAGCTTTTGGCGGCGGTGGAGAAATCCACCGCCAACGGGCAAAGCCCGCTTGCCCCCTTGGCCAAGCGGGCCCAGGAACTGACGGCCCGTCTGGCCAAGGCCCGGGTGCAAAACGGCCAGGCCGCGGGCTTCCGCTTCGGCCTGGACAGCGTGTTCCAGGCGGTATACGACCACTGCACCAATCAAACGGTGCGCAAACACCTGCAAAGCATGTGGGACGACCCGGGGGCCTTTGACGAGCGCCGTTTGGAGCAGCGCCTGAACCAGGCCGCCCCCTCGGAGCCACCCCCCGGCGGAGCGGTGCGCTTTGCGCTGCCCGCGGTGTTGGCCGCCCTGATGGACAGCACCGCCAATCAGCGCTACCTCCAGATATTGGCCAAGGTGCAGTCGACCATGGAGCAGCTTTTCCCCGACGCCAACCTCTACGTGGAGGCCGAGGTGCTGGGCGGCGCACCCCAGGCCCCCGAACCGGTCCTTTTGGAGGAGGTGGGGGAGTTTTTGTCTCGAGTGTCCACGGCGGCCCGCTCCGGCCAGGCGGCCCCCCCGGAACTGGCGGGCATCGTCGAGGCCCTGCTTCAGGAAGAACCCCGCCAAGAGTTGACCCGGGCCAAACACCTGGGCGAGCTGGAGCGCCACCTGGTTAGCCTGGGGGACATGCTGAAAAACCCGCCCGCCCCGGCCCGGGGAGGCGAGGCCTGGGTTCGCCTGCTGGGCGAGGCCCTGTTGCAGATGCTGTCCCTGCTGGCCGGGCTGAAGGCCAAGCTCAAGGCCAAGGAAGCCGACCCCACGGTGAACGCCTTCCAGGCCGAGCAGCAGGCCCAGGCCCAGGTGGGGCGGGCCCTCAAGGGCTTGGAGCTGCCCGGCGACCCCGACGGGCCGCCCCTGCCCAACGCCAAAAAGGTGGACCGCCTGCTGGAAAGCCTGGGTTTTTAAGCGCTTGGAAGCACGGCTTTCGGCCCGGGCCGCTTGGCGGCCCGGGCCGCCTTGTCAGGCCGCGCCGGCTGCCGTAGGATGATGGCATTATCCGGAGGGATTTTTTATGCGCATCATCGTGGCCAGCCTGAACTTCCCCGCCGCGGCCCGAATCCTGGCCCGCAACCTGCCCCAAGACGAAGTTTCGCCCACCCCCGAAGACCAGTTGGCCGAGGCCTGCCGCCGGGCCGAGGTGTTGGTGCCCACCATGGCCCGCATACCCGCCGAGGTCATCAAGGGCAGCAGCCTCAGGCTCATCCATCAGTGGGGAGTGGGCCTGGAGGGGGTGGATATCGCCGCGGCCACCGCGGCGGGCATCCCGGTGTGCAACGTGCCCGCCGGCGAGGCCGTGGAAAACGCCGAGAGCACCTCGGAGCTAGCGGTGTTTTTGATGATGGCCACCGCCCGGCGGTTAAATGAGCACCGGGCCCACTTGGAGCGCGGCCCCTGGGGAGCCCCCCTGGGCGTCTCCCTGTTCGGGCGCAAGGCCCTGGTCGTGGGCCTGGGGCGGGTGGGCCAAGCCCTGGCCCAGCGGTTGGGGGCCCTGGGCATGGAGGTTAGCGCCGTCAAGGCCCACCCCGACCCGGAGTTGGCCGAGCGCCTGGGCCTGGCCGAGTTGGGCGGGCCCGGCGAGTTGCACCGCCTGCTGGGTGGGGCCCATTTCGTGATCGCCACCCTCACCGCCAACCCCTCCACCGTGGGCATGTTCGGCCAAGGAGCCTTCGCGGCCATGCGCCCGGGCGCCTTTTTCATAAACGTGGGGCGGGGGGCGGTGGTGGACGAAGCCGCGCTCCTGGCCACCCTGGACGGCGGCCACCTGGGCGGGGCCGGGCTCGACGTCTTCGCCGCCGAGCCGCCGGGGCCGGAGCATCCCCTGGTGGAGCACCCCCTGGTGGTGGCCTCCCCCCACATCGGCGGGGTCACCGAGCAGAGCTTCGAGGCCATCGGCCGCCGAGTGGCCGCCAACATCGAGCGCCTGCGCCGGGGCGAGCCCCTGCGCTTCAGGGCCAACTAGCCAGGCCATGGCTGTCCGCGCCCGCTTGGTACTGCTTTGCCTGTCGCTCCTGCTGGGGGCCGCCGCCCCGGCCTGGGCCCAGGCCCCCAGCGACCCGCCCCAGGCCGGGCCCTACCTCACCGCCATCAGCTACGAGAACTGGAAGGACTCCCGGCGGGCCCGGGACGTGCCGGTGAAGCTCTACCGGCCCCAGGGGGCCCCAGGCCCCTGGCCGGTGCTCATAATCTCCCACGGCCTGGGGGACAGCCGAGACGCGTTGGGCCACCTGGCCCGCTTCATGAGTTCCCACGGCTATTACGCCCTGGCCATCCAGCACTACGGCAGCGACATGAGCCTGGGCGAAGACACCAATTGGCTCTTCGCCGCCTGGAATCTGTGGCGGGCGGCGCGCAATCCGCGCAACTATCAACTCAGGGCCGGGGACTTGGCCTTTGTGTTGCAGCAGCTATCCATGCGCGATCATAAGCCCGGCCCCTGGAAAAACAACCTGGACCTGGGCAACGTGGCGGTGGTGGGCCATTCCATGGGAGCCCTCACCGCCCTGTTGGCCGCCGGCCAGGTGTTTTACACCGATGTGGGGCCGCGCAGCCTGGGCGATCCGGTGCCCCGGGCCTTCATCGTCTTCAGCCCCCCGGTGCCCCAGGACCAGCGCGACTTTCCACGCATCTACGGCAGCATCAACCTGCCCGGCCTGCACGTGAGCGGGGGCCGGGACGAGGCCCGCTTGGGCTCCACCCCGGCCAAGGAGCGCCGGGTGCCCTTCGACCACGCCACCAGGGCCGATCAGTACCTGCTGTGGTTGTACCAAGGGGACCACCGCACCCCCCTGGGCTATCCCCCCGGCGAGGGGCGCCCCCCCCGCGAGGCGCGCTACCACCAACTAATCCTCATGGCCTGCCAGGGATTTTTGGACGCCTACCTCAAGAATGACCCGGCGGCCCTGGCCTGGCTAAGGAGCCCGGCCATGTCCCGGGCGGTGAAGGGCGACGGAGTCTGGGAAGCCCGCCAGGGGCGCGAGAGCAGCAAATAGGGGGGCGCGTCCCAAGACGCGCCCCCCTACGTTTTTCAGGCGGAATTAAAAGAGCCGGAGTCTAGCTGGCTTTTTCCTCTTCGCCGGTGACCTTGCCCTCGGGGACCTCCACCGCCTTGTCCGTCTCTTCCATGGCGGCCAGTTTGGCCTTGAGTTCGGCCACTTCCTTCTTGTAGCGCTCGGCGTCTTCCCCGCCAGCGGGGCTGAAGGGCTCCATGGCCGCCTCGCTCTCGGCGCGCTTTTTGTCCTTCATTTCCTCGGCCCCCAGGTAGGTGGCCAAGACGCCGCCGAGGATGAGAATGGGCGGAATTACGCCCTTGAGCAGCAGCAGGAATTCATGCCACCAAGCGAATATGCCGATGATACCCAGCAATAGGGCTATCAATCCACCCACTAAAGCCACCATGACGCTATCCTCCTTGAAGAGAAATTGATTCTTTTGGGTATTAAGCGGGTGGCTCTAAGGGGCCGCCCCGCTCTTCTCTAGGTAGCACGGGCCCGTGGTGTCTGTCAAACTTTTGGAGTCCCAAACGCCCGTCCCCGCCCGGCCCGGGCCGGAGCCGGCTCAGGCCCTAAAGGCCCCGTAGACCCGCTCGTCGCCGGCTCCCCGGTCCAAAAGCGCCTGCTTGAAGCGCTCCGGATGGGGCACCCCGTGCAGGCGCAGCACCCGCTCGCCCTCGGGCCCCTTGGCGTAGACGTGGATGTGGGCCACCCCCAGCACCCGCTGGGTCATGCCACGGCGCAGGTCCACGCGGGTTATGTCGCTTATCTCCACCACGCTTTTTACATGAGAGGGGAAGGTGCGCTCCACCTCCAGGGTTTCGGGCATCACCCGGTACATGCGGGTGAAACGGACGATTATCACGTAGGCGGCGATTATGGAGGCGATAAGCTGGCCCAGGGCGGCGGAAACCCAGGTTTCGGGGTTTATCTGGGGGCCGATCAAAAAAATGAATATGCCGAAGTACCACACGCCGAAGGACTGCCAGGAAGGCCGAAACTCGGCGAACTCGCCTATGGGGGTTGGGGCCACGCTAACCTCCTTTTACCGCACGGCTCCAGCCTATAACGCCCCGGCGCCTTTGGCAAGCCAAGCCGGAGGCGGGCGGCGCCCCGGGGCCTAGTATTCCGCACCCGGGCGCGGCCACAAGGGGCGCGAGGGCATTTCCGGCCCAGGCCCGCCAAGGGCCGGCGGCCCCGGAGCCTGCCCGTGGCAATTACCTTAGGTTGGCGAAACTGCTCGCCCCTCGTTTGCGGGCGCTGTCTTGCCGGGCGCATTGGGGGCAGATGCACTGCTCCAGGCGCAGGGGATTGTGGCGTTGGTCCAGGCGCCCGGCCACCTGGTGCAGATAAATCGCCGGGGCGTAGGGCTGGCCGCAGCGGGAGCAATTGACCAGTTCCATCTCCTTGAGCACCGTGCCGGCCAGGGTGGTCTTGCGCTTGCCGTCCTCGTCAATCAGCTTTATGGCCCCGGAGGGGCAGGCGTTGGCGCAGGAGCCGCAGCCGATACATTTTTCCGCCGCGCGTTGGAAGTCCAGGATCACCCCCCGGTCGGCCTTGGTGTCGGCCAGGACCAGGGCATCCACCCCCACCTCGGCGCAGGCGGTCTGGCACAGGCCGCAGCCCATGCACAAGTCGCAGCGCAGGCAGCGCTTGGCCTCAATGAGGCCCATGGCGTCGGTGAGGCCCAGCTCGGCCTGGTCGAAGGTCTGGGCCCGCTGGGCCGGGTCCAGCATGGGAATCTGGGGGCGGCGCAGGCGTATCTTTTCCCCGGCGCTCATCATGATGGGCTCCACCCGGGCCCGGGGTTGGGGGAAGCCCAGGGCCAGATCCACCGGCTTGCCGTGCAAATAGGCGTCCATGGCCAGGGCGGCCCGCTTGCCCGCGGCCACCGCCTCCACCACCGTGGCCGGGCCGGTCACCGCGTCGCCACCGGCGAAAAGCCAACCCAGGGCGGTCTGGCCGGTGGCCGGGTCGGCGTTAACCGTCTTGGCGCAGATGCTGGCGTCCTGGGCCCAGGGGCCCAGGCAGGCCAGGTCGGGCCGCTGGCTGATGGCCGCGATCACCGCCCCGGCGGGCATGATGAATTCGCTGTCCGGCACCGGCTGGGGCCGGCGGCGGCCCGAGGCGTCGGGGGGGCCCAGCTCGGCCCGCAGGCACTTTAGGCCGGTGACTTGGCCGCCCTCGCCCACCACCTCCATGGGGATGGTGAGGAAGGCGATTTCGATGCCCTCGGCCAAGGCGTCGTCGATCTCCTCGTCGTGGGCGGGCATCTCGGCCCGGGTGCGGCGGTAGCTTATGCTCACCTCGCAGCCCAGGCGGCGGCAGGTGCGGGCCGCATCCATGGCCGCGTTGCCCCCGCCCACCACCACCACCCGCTGGGCGGGCGGGCCCTGGGTGCCCAGGGAAACGCCGCGCAAAAAGGTGATGGCGTCGTGTACTTGAGGGAAATCCTGTTCCCCGGCGATGCCCAGGCGGTAGCCCTCGTGGGCCCCGATGCCCAAAAACACCGCGTCAAAGCCTTGCTCCCGTAGCTGTTCCAGGGTGAAGTCCCGGCCCAGGGCCTGGCCGGTCTTGATTTCCACCCCCACTTCGGCGATGGCCTTGGCCTCGGCCTCGATGACCTCCCGGGGCAGGCGGTAGGCGGGGATGCCCAGGAAGGTGGTGCCGCCCATGACCTCCTGGGCCTCGAAGAGGGCGACCTCGTGGCCCTGGATGGCCAGAAAAAAGGCGGTGGTGAGCCCGGCGGGGCCGCCGCCGATCACGGCCGCCTTTTTGCCGGTGGACGGGGAAACCTGGGGCTTGGGGTAACCGCCCTCGTCCAGGGCGTGGCGGGCGGCCACCGCCTTCATGGCCCGAATGGATATGGGCTGGTCCATCTCGGCCCGCAGGCAGGAGCGCTCGCAGGGGGCCGGGCACACCAGGCCGCAGATGTAGGGCAGGGGGTTGTCCCGCCGGATCACCGCCACTGCCTCGCGGTGCTTGCCCTGGCCCACCAAGGCCATGAAGGAGGGGATGTCAATGCCCGCCGGGCAGCCGGAATGGCAGGGGGCCACCAGGGGGCGCAGGCAGTCGAAGGCCACGCAGGATTGCCCGGCGGCGTGCTCTTCCCACTCGTGGCGGAAATAGCGCAGGCTGGAGATCAGGGGCCAGGCCGCCGGGGAGCCCATGCGCTCCAATTGGCCGCCGATGCCCTCCAGTTGCTCCACCACCTCGGGGCCGCCCCGGCGCAGGGAGAGCTGTATGGTCAGGCGCACCGCGTGCCAGGTGAGGGTGCGTGAGTTCTCGGTGGGGTGCTCGCCCAACTGGGCCAGGCGGATCAAGGCCCGGCGGGTGAGGTCCACCAAACAACTTTCCGCCCCAACCGCGTACAGGGTGCCGAAGCCGGGGTTCACCCCGGCGGTCATCATCTCTTCCGGGGCCAGGGGCAGCATGCCGCTGTCCGCCGGCAAAAAGCCTCCCACCCCCGAATCCAGGGCCAGGGCCTTGGGCGCGTCCTCTTGCTTCAGGCCGCCGGCCTGGTCCAGGATCTGAAGCAGGGGCTGGCCCAAGAGCACCTCCACCAGGCCCCGGCGGGCCACTTTGCCCCCCACGGTAATCAGGCGGGTGGTGGATTGACCCCCGGCGGCGGGGTTCAACTCGGGGTGCAGCAGTATGCGCCGGATCTGGTACCAGGTTTCCAGGTAGTGGCTCAGGCGGGGGCGGCCCGCCTCGGCCGGGGCCGGGGGGGTGGGCCCCACCTGGATATTCAGCTCCAAATCACGTCCGGCGGGGATGTCCCGGCGGGCCAGATCATCCATGGCGTCCAGCAGCAAGGGGCGCAGGGAGGCCAGGGCGGGGTCCAGCAGCAGCAGAGCCTGGCGGGCTCCGCTGACCATGTGGGCCAAGTGCAGGGCCTCGATGAGGCCGAAGGGGTCGCGGGTCAAAAGCTGGGACTCCACCAGCCCCTCGGGGTCGCGCAGGCGGGCGTCGGCCACCAGTTCCCCCTGCCCCAGGGAACGGGCGAACTCCCACCAAACCAAAAACACCGGCTGGCCCGCCCCGCTACGGCGGCGCAGGCCGGCGCGGCGCAGGCGCACCACCGCCTCCAGCAGTTCCAGGCGGCGCGGGGCGAAACCCCCGCTGGCCAGGTAGCGGTCTAGCTGGGACAGGCTGTTGTCCAGCAGGCGCTCCAGAAGTGAAAAAGGCACGGTGGTTGGACGGGCGCTCATGGCTCTCTGCCTCTCGGCTGGATTTGGGCATCAAAGACAAAAAAAGGCCGTCTGGTTGCGGTGGATTATATACCGCTCCGCCGCCCGGGCCAAGCCAAGCCTAACACCAGACTGGCAAACCCGGCAACCGCCCGGCCTGGAGCACCAAAAAGCCCCCGGCCGGGGGCCGGGGGCGGGATTGATTCAAGTTGTGGGGCCGGGGTCAGGCGGCGTCGAAAAAGGGCTGTCCGGCCAACTCCTGGGCCCTGCGCCGGCGGGCGCAGGCCGGGCAGATGCCCCGCTCCACGTGGGGCACCGCCGCCGGTCCCACCCGCTTTTTCAGGTGCTCCAAATAGGCCTGGGGGGCGTAGGGCTCCCCGCAGGAGCCGCAGGTCAACAGCTGGTGCTCCTTGACCACCGTGCCGGTGAAGATCGTCTGGCGCTTTCCCTCGGGGGTGTCCACCACCTTGATGGCCCCGGTGGGGCACACGCAGCCGCAGGCCCCGCAGCCCACGCAGCGGGTGGAGGGCCGGGTGAACTGGCTGAAGGCCAGGCGGTCGGCCCCGGTTTCCTTGAGCCGCAGGGCCTCGGCCCCGATCTCGCTGCACACCAGCTGACACAAACCGCAGCCGATGCACAGATCGCAGCGCAGGCAGCGGCTGGCCGTCTCCTGGGCCATCTGGTCGGTGAGCCCCAGCTCGATCTGGTGGTAGTTGCCCTGGCGGTCGGCCACCTGGCGCATGGGCATCTCCGGCCGCCGCAGGTTGGTGCGCGCCACGGCGCTAACCACCACCGGCTCCACCTCGGCCCGCCGGACGGGGGCCACCGTGGCCGGGTCGAAGGGCTCGCCCCTCAGGTAGGCGTCTATGCTGGCGGCGGCCCGCTTGCCCGCGCCCACCGCCTCCACCACGGTGCGAGGCCCGCTTACCACGTCGCCGCCGGCGAACACGCCCGCCTCCCGGGTGGCCAGGGTGTCCGGGTCGGCGCAGATGAGGCCCCGTTGCACCTCCACCGCCGAGCCGGCCTCCACGCAGGCCAGGTCCGTGGCCTGGCCGATGGCCAGAATCACCTGGTCGGCCTCCAGGGTCATGGTGCGCTCGGAATCGAACTCCGGGCTGAAACGGCCCCGCTCGTCGAAGACCCTGGTGCAGCGCTGGAAGGTGATGGAGCCCTCGGGGTTTATGCGCATGGGCCCCCAGGAGTTGTGGATGGCCACGCCTTCTTCCAGGGCCTGGGTGATCTCGTCCACGTGGGCGGGCATCTCCCGGCGCTTTTCCAGGCAGATCATGTCCACCCGCTTGCCGCCCTGGCGCACGGCGGTGAGGGCCACGTCGATGGACACGTTGCCGCCGCCCACCACCACCACCCGGGGCCCCACCCTCAGGTCCGCGCCGCCGCGCACGTCCCTGAGGAAATCCAGGCCGCCCAGCACGAAGGGCTGGTCCACCCCCTCGATGGGGATGAGGCGGCTTACCTGGGTGCCCACGGCCAGGAAAATGGCGTCATAGCCCCGGGCCCTGAGCTGGGCGATGTTGTCGATGTCCTGGCCGGTCTTGATCTTCACCCCCAGGTCGGTGATGCGCTTGACCTCGGCTTCCAGCACCTCGTGGGGCAGGCGGTAGGCGGGGATGCCGTAGCGCAGCATGCCCCCGGCCTCGTCCTGGGCCTCCAGCACGGTGACCGAGTGGCCGGCCCGGGCCAGGAAAAAGGCGGCGGTCAGCCCGCCGGGGCCGGCGCCCACGATGGCCACCCGTTTGCCGGTGGGCGGGGCCACCGCCGGGGCGGGATAGCCCCCGTCGTCTTCCAGGGCGTGGCGGGCGGACACCGCCTTCATGGCCCGGATGGAGATGGGCTGGTCCACCTCGCCCCTGAGGCAGGCCCCCTCGCAGGGGCCGGGGCAAACCAGGCCGCAGACGAAGGGCAGGGGGTTGTCCTGGCTGATGCTGGCCACCGCGTCGGCGTAGCGGCCGTGGCCGTCCAGGGCCAGGAAGCTGGGGATGTCGATGCCCGCCGGGCAGGTGCGGTGGCAGGGGGCCAGGGGCCGCTCCAGGCAGATGTGCTTGGGGCAGCCCTTCTTGTCCACGTGCCCGCTCCACTGCTCGCGGAAATAGGTGATGGAGCTAACCAGGGGCCAGGCGGCGTTGACGCCCCGCACGGCCATTTCGCGGCCGATCTTGGCCAGCTCGTCCAGGTGATGGGCCAGGCCCTTGCCCCGGGCGATCTCGGTGACCATGCGCAGGGCCCGGGTGACCAGGTTGCGTTCGGCGCTGGGCTCCTGGCCGGCCAGGACCCAGTAGCGGTAGAGCACCCGGCGGGTGAGGTCCACCAGGCACTCGCCGGCCGACAAGAGCTCCAGGGTGCCCAGGCCCGGGTCCACCCCGGCGGCCATGAGCTCTTCGGTGGCCAGGGGCATCCGGGCCGCCTCCGGCGGCAGATAGCCGCCCATGCCGCCGTCCAGGGCCAGGGCCAGGGGCGCGGCCCCCGCCTTGACTCCCTCGCCCAGGGCGGTGACTACCTGCCACAGGTCGCTGCCCATGGGGGTTTCCACCAGGCCCGGCTGATTTACCGCGCCCAGCAGGGAGATGAGCCGGGTGCCGGTGTGGCCCCCCACGCCCAGGGCCTCGTGCCAGTCGGCCCCCAGGGACATGACCAGGGTGATGTGGTACCAGGTCTCCAGGTCGTGCATCAGCACCGGGGCATCGGTGGCCGGAGGCTCGGGATGGGCCATGATGGAGGGCTGGCGTTCGCCGTTGAGCTCCAGATCCAAGGACGCCTCGCCCACCAGTTTGCTGGCCGCCACCCGTTCGGCGGCGTTCAAGATGCCGGCGGCGTGGCCAAGCAGCTGGGGCGGCAAGAGCACCCGGCAGCGGGTGGCCCCGGTGGCCCGGGCGGCCACGTAAAGGGCTTCCAGCAAGCCGTAGGGGTTTTTGCCCAACAGTTCGGCCCCGGCCAGGTGGCGGGGATCAAGCTCGCTGGCGTCCACCACCAACAGCCCCTGGTCCGGCCGCCGAAGGAAGCGCTGCCAGCTCAGATACACCGGCTCGGCGTCGCCGGAGCGGTCGCGCAGGCCGGCGGAGCGGAGTTCGGCGATGACCTCCACCGGGGTCATGGCCGCGGCTCGCTCCAGGCCCTGGAAACCTCCCAGGGACAGGTAGCGGTCCAGGCCGCCGGCCCCGACTTGGTCGCACCAAGCCAGGAGGGTCCGGCCCAGGACCAGGGATAATCCAGAGGCGGATGCGCGCATGGGCTAAACCTTGGGATTGAAGGCGTCGCGGGCCACCTGGGCCGCGAAGCGCTCCCTCCGGTTGGTGGGCAGCTTTTCCGCCGTGCCGAATTCCAGGCACTGGGTCAGGCACTTGGTGACGCAGGCGGGCTTGAGCCCGGCGTCCACCCGGTCCTTGCAATAGTCGCACTTGACCGCCTTGGCCGCGGTGGGGCTCCACTGGCAGGCTCCCCAGGGGCAGGCGGTGATGCAGCTCTTGCAACCGATGCACAGGCTGGGCTCTATGAACACGATGCCGTCGCTGGTGCGCTTCTGGATGGCCCCGGAGGGGCACACGTTCAGGCACCAGGGCTCCTCGCAGTGGAAGCAGGGCATGAACACGAAGCGCACCCGGGGGATGTTCTTCACCTCCACCGGGCCCACGGTCATGTTTTTGCACAGGGCCGGGCCCACGGGCAGGGATTTGTTGCTCTTGCAGTGCACCTCGCAGGCCAGGCAGCCTATGCAGCGCTCCGAATCCTGCAAAAGATAGTATTTGCTCACTTTAATCGCTCCTCAACGGGTGAGGTTTATAGCCGCGTTAGTCCCCTTAGGCCTTTTGCACCGAGATCACCGTCTCGGTGAGACAGTTGCCTCCACCGGCGGGATCATAGGAAGTAAGCTTGCCCTTCATCAGCCGCTGGTCGGCGATGCCCTTGCCGAAGGCGCGGGTTTGCAGGGGCACGGTGCGCCCGAAGCCGTGGACCATGAAGGCCGCCTCCGGGTGGATGAACTCGGTGAGCCTGACCTTGACCTTGGCGCTGTAGCCGTTGGCCTTTACCACGATCCCGTCCCCGTCGCCCAATCCCAACTCCTCGCCCTTTTTGGCGTTTATCCACAGGGCGTTTTCGCTCATCAACGCGTTGAGCAGGGGGTTGTTCATGGTGTGGGCGTGGTTGTGATAGGCCACCCGGCCGAACACCAGGTTGAACTCGCCGGCCCCCTTGGCCTCCGGCTCGTGGAAGGGAGCGAACTGGGGCAGGCCGGCCTCGGCCAACACCGGGCTTACGAACTCGATCTTGCCGGACTTGGTCTTGAAGCCCAGGCCGGTGTCGCGGTCGCGCCGGACCTCCTTG
>JAHJPG010000116.1 GCA_018819925.1 Pseudomonadota bacterium | reverse complement strand
TGCACACCAGCCTGGCCCCCCGCCTGTCCGAGCTGGCCATTTTGGTGGGGGCCCGCCATTGGAACTGCGCCGCCGAGTGGGCCATTCACGAGCCCTTCGCCCGCGCCGCCGGCCTGGACCCGGAGGTGATTACCAGCATCAACTACAAGATGGAGCCGGAGTTCGACGCGCCTGACGAGGCGGCGGTGTACGCCTTTTGCCGCCAGGCCCTGGAACAGACCTCGGTTGACGACGACGCCTACGCCCGGTGTCTGGAATTGTTGGGGGAGCAGGGGCTGGTGGAGCTTACCGGCATCGTGGGCTACTACTGCCTGGTGGCCCTGACTCTCAAGGTGTTCCAGGTGCCAGCGCCCGAGGGAGCGGCGCAGGAGTTGAGCCTGAAGGATTAGCCCTAGGATTCCGGCGGCTACCCTTAGTGACGCGCCGGTGCATTAATAGAGAATTTCAGTGATAAGAGAATCATGAACGATGATACAGACAAATATGGCTCTTGGTTAACCAGAGGAACGTATCTGAACCAAATGTTGCATTGTGGACCAGGCTACAATACGTGCGTCCAAAATGCGCTGGAGTACCTCCCATTTGAGGTTTTTGGTGAAATCAAAACCTCTGCGGCATTTTTTAGCACTAGTGAAACTGACGGCTGCCGATTGGCGCGAGAGCTGTGTAAGACCAGAGAGATCATTCTGCTTTCCGAACGAATTCTTCCCAGAAGAGGAGCAACCGAAGGCGATGACAAGTATCGTTATTTTATATTTGTTGTATTGCATGAGGTTGCGCACGCATATCTGAGACATCGTTCCCCTATGTTTGATTCACTAAATGCCGAAGAAATCGAAGCTCAGGAAATCGAAGCTGAAGAATTAGCGCTCAAATGGTTCAACGATCACATTGCGAGAAAAGCTAATCCATGTCTGGAAGGGCTAACTCTAGACGAGCTAGCTAAAGCGAAGAGTAAAAGCGCAGAAGACAGAGAAGCCTTTTACCAAAGTTAAAATTAAAAGATGTCAAATTTTGCTTCCTCAAACACAACCTAAAAGAATTAGGATTCCGGCGGACCTTCCTGGGCCTCGCCTCCCTTCGGGGGGGTGAGGCCGTGCTTTTTTATCTTGCCGTACAAGGTGGAGCGGGCGATCCCCAATACTTGTGCCGCCCGGTACTTGTTCCAGCCCACCCGCTCCAGGGTGTGGGCGATGATATCCCGCTCGTTGTCCCACAGGCGTCCCACCGACGCGGAGGCGCCCCCGCCCTCCGGGCCCATGGCCCTGCCCCCGGCCAGGCGCGGAGGCAGGTTGGCCAGGCTCACCACTTCACCCCGGCACATGAGCACGGCATGCTCCACCACGTTCTTGAGTTCGCGCACGTTGCCCGGCCAGGAGTGGGACATCAGCCGGGCCAGGGCCTCGCGTTCGAAGCCGTAAATGGTCTTGTTCAGTTTTTCCGATTGGTTCGATAAAAAGCTGTTGGCCAGGAAGGGAATGTCCTCGGGGCGCTGGCGCAGGGCCGGCACCTCCAGGCGCACCACGTTGAGGCGGTAGAAAAGGTCCTCCCGGAACAGGCCCTTTGCCACCATGCCCGCCAGGGGTTTGTTGGTGGCGGCCAAGAGGCGCACATCCACGCTGAGGGTCTTTTCTCCGCCCACCCGCTCGAACTGGCGGTCCTGGATGACCCTAAGCAGGGCAAGCTGGGTCAGGGGGCTGATCTCGGCGATTTCGTCCAGGAATATGGTGCCTCCGTGGGCCAGCTCGAAACGCCCCGGCTTGCGGCGGATGGCCCCGGTGAAGGCGCCCTTCTCGTGGCCGAAAAGCTCCGAGGACAGCAGGGTCTCGGGATAGGCCGAGCAGTTGACTACCACCAGGGGGCCTTGGCTGCGGCTGGAGAAGCGGTGCATCGTTTCGGCCAGCAGCCCCTTGCCCGTTCCGCTTTCGCCCTCCAGGAGCACCGTGGCGTTGGTGTCCACCACGTTTTCCAACACGTCGGCCAACTCTTGCACCTGGGAGGAGCCTCCCATGATCTGGCTCAGGTAGCGGCGCATCTCCAGGCTGCGCTGGGCGTGCTGCCGGCCGGAGCGCTCGTTGAGAAGGTCTTCGTACAGGCTGCGTATTCTCAGCATCACCCGCACCCGGGAAAGCATGCGCTCCACATCCACCGGCTTGGTGAGAAAGTCCTCGGCCCCCAGTTCCAGGGCTTTGATGGTGGTGGCCTTGTCGTCAAGGGCCGAGAGCACCACCACCGGCACGTAGCGCAGTTTGCCGTCGGTCTTGATGTGCTCCAGCACCTGCCAGCCACCCACACCGGGCAACACCAAGTCCAACAGCACTAGGTCGAAGTCACTGTCTTTGGCCAGGCACTCCAGGGCTTCTTCGCCGCTGGCCACCTTCACCGCCTTGTGGCCCTCGGACTCCATGAGGGCGGCGAAGAGTAGGGCCGAGTCGTGGTCGTCCTCCACCACCAACACCCGGGCGCGGGGTTTTACGCGTGGCAAGGGGGCGTCGTTCATAAGGCTTCCTTTGGGGGTTGCAGCCCGCGGTCTTGGCAGGCCAGGGCCAGGCTATAGAGGGCGCGGTCTTGGTTAAGCTCCGGACGGGCGGAGCCCCCGCCCTCCAGCAGCGGGGCCAATATAAGAAGCTGCGCGCAGGTGCCGGCGCTGAGATGGGGACAGCGGGTCCATGGAGGTTCGGAAGGCATGCTTCTGCTCCAAAAGATTGTGGCATCTTACCACTGACCGAAATTCGACACAAGGCGTACAAGAAAGAAGCAAACAGGATCGGATCAACTGACCGCTTGCTTCCCGGGCCTGGCCGGGTTAGCCTTTTGAGCTATGCTGATCGCCGACCTGCACATACACTCGCGTTATTCCCGGGCCACGGCCAAGAGCCTGGACCCCGAGAACCTGTGGATCGCGGCCCAGCGCAAGGGGGTGGGGCTGTTGGGCACGGGCGATTTCACCCATCCCGCTTGGCTGGCGGAGCTGGAAGAAAAGCTCACGGAAACCGGCGACGGGGCCTATGAGTTGAGGCCCGAGATTGCCGCCCCCCTGGCCACGCGGGTGCCGGGGCCTTGCCGGGGGCCGGTGCGCTTTCTGCTCTCCGGCGAAATAAGCACCATCTACAAGCGCCACGGGATAACCCGCAAGGTGCACTCCCTGATCCTGGCGCCCGATTTCGCCGCCGCCCGCCGCATCAACGATCGCCTGGACCGCCTGGGCAACATCACCAGCGATGGCCGCCCCATCCTGGGCCTGGACACCCGGGATTTGCTGGAGCTGTGCCTTGACGAGGCGCCCGAGGTCATCTTCATCCCCGCCCACGTGTGGACCCCATGGTTCAGCTTGTTCGGCTCCAAGAGCGGCTTCGACGCCCTGGAGGGGTGCTTCGGAGACCTGAGCGGCCACATCCACGCCCTGGAGACCGGGCTGTCCTCGGACCCGCTCATGAACTGGCGGATTAGCTCCCTGGACCGCTACCGCCTGGTGAGCAACTCCGACGCCCACAGTCCGGGCAAACTGGCCCGTGAGGCCAACCTGCTCACTTGCGAGCCCACCTATCCGGCTCTGGCCCGGGCCCTGAGCCACCCCGGCGACCCCGGCCTTGCCGGCACCCTGGAGTTTTTCCCCCACGAGGGCAAATACCACCTGGACGGCCACCGCAAGTGCGGGGTGCGCCTGGAGCCGGCCGAGACCAGGGAGCTTGGCAACCGCTGCCCGGTGTGCGGCAAGCCGCTCACCGTGGGGGTGCTCTCCCGGGTGGAGGAACTGGCCGACCGCCCCCAGGGGCATCGCCCCCCTGGCGCGCCGCCCTTTGAATCCCTGGTCCCCTTGAACGAGGTGGTGGGAGAGGTGATGCAGCGGGGCCCGGCCACCAAGGGAGTGGTGCAGGCGGTGGAAGAGCTGCTGGCCGCCTTGGGCCCGGAGTTGTTCATCCTGCGCCAGGCTCCGCTGGATGATTTGGAGCGGGCGGGCGGCCCCCTGTTGGCCGAGGCGGTGCGGCGCATGCGCTCCGGCGAGGTGGTGCTGGAAGGCGGCTTTGACGGCCAGTTCGGAGTGGTCAAGCTTTTCACCCCCCAGGAACGCGAGCAGCTAAAAGGGCAGGGCCGTCTGTGGCGCGATGCCCCGGCGCTCCCCCGCAAGGTTAAAAAAAAAGTCCTGACTAAACCCGAGCCCGCACCGGCGCTGTTATCCCTGGTGGACCCCGGCGTTGAGGGCCTGAATCCCCGGCAGCGTGAGGCGGCGATGCACCGGGGCGCGCCGCTTTTGGTGCGGGCCGGCCCCGGCGCGGGCAAGACCAGGGTCCTGGTGCAGCGGGCCGCCGGCCTGGTGGAGGAGGGCGCGCCGCCCTCCCGGGTGCTGATGATCACCTTCACCCGCAAGGCCGCCGGAGAAATGGCCCAGCGCCTGGCCGGGCAGCACCCCGCCGCCGCCCCGGTCAAGGTGAGCACCTTCCACGCCCTGGGACGGGAGATTCTGGCCCAGGCCCTGGGGCGCGAACTGGTGGTGCTGGGTGAGGATGAGCGCGCCGGGATCATCAAGGAACTGTCCACCGCCCTGGAGATGCGCCCCAGCCAGGCCGAACTGGCCCTGACCCGCCTCAAGCAGGAAGTACGCCCCAAGCCCGGCCCTGATCTGGCCCCTTTGTGGTTGGCCTACGAGGGGGTCCTGGCCGCCAGGCAGGCCCTGGACCTGGACGACCTGGTGCGCCGGGCGGTGCTGGCATTGCAAGAAGGCCCTGAACTGGCCCGGGCCTGGGCCGGGCGCTTCGATCATGTGCTGGTGGACGAGTACCAGGACAGCAACCCGGCCCAGGTGGCTCTGCTCAAGCATCTGCTGTTCGGGGGCGCATCGCTTGCCGCCATCGGCGACCCGGACCAGGCTATCTACGGCTTCCGGGGGGCCAGGCGGGAGGGCTTCTTGCGTTTCGCCCGGGATTTCCCCGGAGCCAGGGAGATCGGGCTCACCCTGAACTACCGCAACGGGGGGGCGATCCTGGCCGCCGCCCAGGGGCTGTTGGACGCGGACCCCGATCCGAGCCGTCTTGCCCTGAGCGCCCAGGCGGGGCCGGGCACCAAGCCCCTATGGGCCGAGCTGGCCGGCCCCAAGGACGAGGCGGCATGGGTGGCCGCCAAGATCGTGGAGTTGACCGGCGGCCTGGATTCGCGCCAGGTGGAGGCGGGCGGGTGCGGAGATCTGGCCCCTCGGGACATCGCGGTGCTTTATCGTTTGCACGCCCAGGCCGCGCCCCTGGCCCAAGCCCTGGCCCGGGCCGGGGTGCCCTTTCAGGTGGCCGGCCAGGAGCCCTTGGGCGAAACCGATCCCCTGGACTTCAAGGCCCAGCGGGTGAACCTGCTCACCCTGCACGCCGCCAAGGGCCTGGAGTTTTCCGCCGTGTTCGTGGTGGGGTTGGAGGCGGGCCTGCTGCCCTATGAGCCGCCCGGGGGCGAGCCCTCGGACCCGGGCGAGGAGCGGAGGTTGCTCTACGTGGCCATGACCCGGGCCAAGGATCTGCTGTTTCTCAGCCGGGCCAAGGCCCGCGGCCTGTTCGGGATCAGCGGAACCCGGGCGGTCTCGCCTTTTGTGGGGGAGGTTCCCGCCGGCGCCTTGCGGCGAGAGCAAATAACACGCCGCCGCCGGACCTGGCAGATGGACCTCTTCGGCAAGCCGGAGGTTTAGCTGCTTTCGCTATGGCGCAGGCGGGCCCGCTCCACGGCCTGTTGCAACTCGGCCATCTGCACCGGCTTTTCCAAATAGTCCGAGGCGCCCATGCGCATGGCCGCCACCACGCTTGCCTTGTCTCCATGGCCGGTGACCACGATGACCTCGGCGTTGGGGTTGGCCTTTTTCACCTTTTGTAGAACTTCCAAGCCGCTGATGCCCGGCATCTTCAGGTCCGTGACCAGGATGGGGACGGGCTCCTGAATGTAGGCCTCCACCGCCTTTTGGGGATCGTTGTAGCTGATAACCTCAAGGCCGCTGCGCTTGAGGAAGCTGGTGTACACGTTGAGCACTCCCTCGTCGTCGTCCACCACCATGACCCGCCGGTCTTCCCTTCCCAGGGCATCCTCCGCCGCTTTCACTATCTGGGCGTCGAATATGGTGCCAGAGCCCTCCCGCAGCACCTCGAAGGCCTCGTGCATGGTGCGGGCCGGGCGGTAGGGGCGGTGGCTGGTCATGGCCTCCACCACGTCGCATACCGCCAGGAGCCTGGACCAGGAGTGGATCTGGTCGCCGGAGAGACCTTGAGGATAGCCCGAACCGTCAAGGCGTTCGTGGTGTTCGTAGACCACCCGGGCCACCGGCCAGGGGAAGGAAATATTTTCCAAGATTCGATAGGCGGTGGTGGGGTGTTCGCGGATGATGCCATGCTCGTGTTCGGTGAGCTTGCCGGGCCGGTTGAGGATGTCCAGGGGAATGGCTCCCTTGCCGATGTCGTGCAGCAGGCCGCAAAATTTTACGCCCTCCAGGTCTTCAACGCTGAAGCCAAGTTGGGTTCCCACCTTAACCGCCAACTCGGCCACCCGTTGGCTGTGACCGGAGGTGTAGGGGTCTCGGCTGTCCACCATGTTGGTCAGGGCCATGGTGGTGGCCTCCAGGCCCTGGGTTATGGCCTGGCCCAGCTCCGTGCGCTCCTTTTCCTGATTGCGCTGCTCGGTGATGTCCCGGTACAGATGCACCGACCCCAGGACGCCGCCATCGTCGTCGGTGATGGGGGAAACGGTCAAGGAAAACATTCGGCCGGTTTTGGGGTCGAAGTAGTCTTGAAATTTGGCCTTGCCGGTGGCCAGCACCTTGCGGTGAGGGCAAATCAGAGGCTGTTCGTCCACCCCGTGCATGAGGTTGTAACAGGGTTGCCCCACGATATCGTCGAAATCCAGGCCCAGGTATTTGGCCAAAGCCTTGTTGCAGCGCTGCACCCGGCAGTCGGCGCTGATGACCACCACCATGTCCTCCAGGGCGTCGAAGCATTGGCGCCATTCGTTGGCCGCCTTGCGCACTTCGCCCTCCATGCGCCTGAGTTCCCTAAGGTCGGTGTATATGGCCATGGAGCCAAGCAGGCGGCCCTCGGGGTCCATGAGGGGTGAGGCCGATATCAGGATGGGCAGCTTGGCGCCGCTTTTGGTGGTCACCTCTATCTCGTAGAAGGAAGATTTTCCCTCGCTCCGCATGGCAAGATGCTCCTCCATCGCCTCGCGGCTCTCGTTGTCGTAAAGCTGGAAAAGATCCGTCCCCAGCAGTTCCTTTTCGCTGTAGCCCAGCAAGGAGCACATGGCCGGGTTGACGAAGGTGATTTGGCGCTGGCCGTCGATGGCCACCAGGCCGTCTTTCATGGTCTCCACCAGGGTGCGGTAGCGGTTTTCGCTGGCCGAGAGCATCTGAGTCCGGGACACCCGGCGGTTCACCGCCATCACCGCCGCCGCTTCCAGGCGCTCCAATTGGTTGCGTCCCATGTAATCGGCCGCTCCCTGCTGCAAGAGGTGCGTGGCCTTTTGCATGCTTGGGGCGGGATCGATCACGATGGTGGGAATGTAGAGCAGATGCTCTTGCAGCATCAGAAGGATTTCCGAGGGGTCAAGCTGCCCGTTGGTGTACATCACCACAAGGTCGGGCTGGTTTTGCAAATGGCTTTCGATTTCGGCCAGGCTGTTGGCGCAAAAAAAGACCTTGTTGGCCCCGCTTGGGCACAAAAGGTTGCGAACCTCTTGTTCCGTGCTGGGCGGCAATCCAAGGAGCAATATGCGTTCCAGATAGGTCATGCCTCTCTCCGGCCAAGCTCACCATGGCGCCCCAAGAATGGCTCCACCATGAACGATACCCATAACATCCTAAGGATGCATTATAAATACCAAGCGTCCCGGGGGAAACCGTTAATTTGCGCGGCGTGGCTGGCAGGGATGGGCGGGCCGCCTCAGGCGGGGGGCAACCCATACTCCTTTATTTTGTTCTGCAAGGTCTTGCGGGTGATGCCCAGCATCTCCGCGGCGTGGGTGCGGTTGCCTTCGGTGGCTTGAAGGGTTTTTTCGATTAGCATGCGCTCGGCCTCGCGGATGGTGAGGCCGGGGTGCAGGGCGCCGCCGGCGGCGGACTCGGGGGTGGACAGGCCCAACAACAACTCATTGGGCCCGAGGATTTGGCCCTGGGCCAGGATCACCGCACGCTCCAGGGCGTTGATCAACTCGCGCACGTTGCCCGGCCAGGCGTAGCTCATCAGCCCGGTGCGGGCCTCGACGCTGAACCCCTTTATCTCCCGCTGGTTTTCCTTGGCAAAGCGCCGCAGGAAAATTTCGGCCAGCAGCAGCACGTCTTGGCCCCGCTCGCGCAGGGGCGGCATGGCCAGGTTGACCACGTTGAGGCGGTAGTAGAGGTCTTCGCGGAAGGCCCCCGCCGACACCGCCGCGGCCAAATCCCGGTTGGTGGCGGCTATTACCCGCACGTCGGCGTGGAAGGTGCGGTCGCTGCCTACCGGGGAGTATTCTCCCTCTTGCAGGGCCCGCAAGAGCTTGGCTTGCAGGGCCGGGGTCATCTCCCCCACCTCGTCCAGGAACAGGGTGCCCCCATCGGCTGCGGCCAAACGGCCTTCCCGGCGGCTGGTGGCTCCGGTGAAGGAGCCTTTTTCGTGGCCGAACAGTTCGCTTTCCAATAGGTTTTCGGGCAGGGCCGCGCAGTTAACCTTTATCAAGGGGCCTTTGGCGCGGGTGGAGTTTTGGTGCAGTATCTGGGCCACCACCTCCTTGCCGGTGCCGCTCTCGCCGGTGATGAGCACCGTGGCCTGGCTGGGGGCCACCAGGGCCATGGTTTCCTTTAGGCGGCGCATGGGCGGGCTTTCCCCCACCAGGGCCGAGAAGTCGAAGCGCTCGCCCAGGCGCTCGGCCTGGGCGGCCACCTGGCGGGCCAGGCTGGCGGTTTTGAGCTGGCGTTCGATCTTGATGAGCACCTCGTCCACGTCCAGGGGCTTGGTGAGATAATCCTCGGCCCCCAAGTGCAGGGCCTTCACCGCGCTGTCGATGGAGCCGTAGGCGGTCATCATCATCACCGGCAGCTCGGGATGGCCGGACTTGATCCGCTTTAGGGCCTCCATGCCGTTGGTGCGGGGCATGATCAAATCCATGAGCACCAAGTCCACGTGGGCCTGCTCCACCTGGGCCACGGCCGCCTCGCCGTCGCCGGCCTCCCGCACCAAGTAGCCGGCTTCCTCCAAATGGGCGGTCAACATCAGGCGATGGGCCGCCTCGTCGTCCACTACCAGAATGATTGGCTTGTTGCTCATGCTTGGGCCTCGCCGGGGATCAGGGTTAGGATGAATCGGGCGCCGCCTTGCTCCGGGGCCGCACCGGCGGCCAACTCGCCGCCCAGGCCGCGCGCCAGGCGGCGGGCGATGGCCAGGCCGAGGCCGCTGCCCCGCTCCTTGGTGCTGAAGAAGGGGTCAAAGACCTCCTCGGCCTTGCCTGGGGGCAGGCCCGGGCCCTGGTCGCTGACCTCCACCCGCACTTGCCGCCCCTGGCGGTGGGCGGAAACACTCACCTGGCCCGAACCGTTGTTGGCCTCCAGGGCGTTGATGATCAGGTTCATCATAATCTGACGCACCTGATCCGGATCGGCCTTGACCTGGGGAAGGTTGTCTTCCACCCTGCTGACGATCTCCACCCCTTGAGCGCGGGGTTCGTCGGCCAAAAGGCGCAGGGTCCCGGCGATGCTTTCGTGCAGGTCCATGGGGATCAGGCGCGGGGGCCGGGGCCTGGTGTAGTCCAGCAAGCTGGAGACGACCCGCTCTAGGCGGTCCACCTCGGCCACCGCGGTTTCGGCGCATTGGTGTTGCCGGGTGCCCGGGGCCTGCCCCTTGGCCAAAAACTGCACCAAGCCCCGCACCGCGGAAAGGGGGTTGCGCACCTCGTGGGCCACCGAGCCGGCCAAGCGGCCAATGGCCGCCAGGTGCTGGTTTTCGGCCACTTCCTCGCGCAGGCGGGCCAGTTCCCCCTGACGCCGCCGGGCGTAAAGGAACATGGCCACGGCCAAGGCGCCGGTGGAGAGGAACACCACTCCGGCTAGGATCAAGGAACTGCCCAGGTCTCGTTTTTGGGCGGCCCGGATGGATTCGGTGGACAGGCGCACCAACACGTAGCCGGGCTTGATATCCCGGGGCGGCCCCGCGCCGGGCGGGCCGGGGGGCGGGCCCATCATGCGCCGCATGTGCTCGTCCGGAGACTGGGCCCAGGGAGGCAGGGAGCGCCCCGGGCGGCGGAAGGGGGCCAGGGGCTCGAAAGGCCGGCCCACCACCAGTTCATGGGGTAAAAAACGGATGACCGCCTGTCGCCGGGCAATGGCTTGGTCCAGGCCGCTGGGCAGCCCTTTGAGGGCCTGGCCGGAGACGTCGCTCACCCCGCCGGTGGCCACTCCCGCGGCCAACACCTCGCCCTGGGGGCCGATGACCGCCAGGGAGCGCAGGGTGGGCAGGCGTAGCATCTCCTCCACCAGCGACTGCATCCTGAGCGAGCCCCACATGTGATGGCGCATGCCGAAGCGGGTGGCCCCTTCCAGGGACTTGATGACTAATTCGCCCTGGGTGGCCAGGGAGAGGCGCATCAATTCACCGGTGGTTTGCATGCGCCGGGCGGTGGTGACGCCGATCACCGCCAGTATCAAAAGCAGCACGCCCACCAGCAAAAGTCCGGTAAGCCTGCTTTGGGGCTCGGCCAGGGGGCTGGAGGGCGTGTGGGCCATTGAACGATTTCTCCTAGGCAATCAGGGCCCGGGCCTGGGCCCGGACCCTGATTGTAACCGAGGTTGGGGGGTTACCGCCAGCAGGTGCCGGAGCCGTAGCCCATGCCCCGGCCACCGGGACCGCCCCGGAAACCGCGTCCGAAGCCGTTGCCGGCCAGGCCGGCGTCATTGGCCTTCTTGGCCAGTTGGGCGCGCAGGTCGATAAGCTCGTTGTTCAGGGCCTTGATCTTGGCCTGGTCGGCATCGGGCTGGGCGTAGAGGGTGCGCAGCTCAACGCGCTTGGTGGCCAGGCTCTGGCGAAGCTGCAAGGTGTCCTTCATGAAGGCGGCCCGGTTGGCCTGGAACTTCTCGTAGTCTTCCTTGCTCATGTTGGCGCCGGGTCCGTAGCCGGGACCGCCACCGGAACCGGCGGCGTAGCCGGGGCAGTTGCCGGGGCCGTAGCCCGGGCCCTGGCCCCAGGGGCCGGCCCACGCGCCCACCGCCATGGTGGCCACCAGGGCCATGCTGCCTAAGATCACCATTAACTTTTTCATGATCCGTCTCCTTTGTAGGTTTCCCTAGTTTTTGGTTAAGTGCGTATCCGGTTGCCCCATAATCAAGCAGGCAGCGTGCCAAAGGCTGGCTGACGAAAGACAAAAATGAAATAGTCAAAATAAACAAGACTATAAGAAAATAGTTGTGCGCCGGATCTCGTGGCTTTTGGGGGGATGGAGAGAAAAAAATTAGCGGGCCCAGGGGGAGGTGCAAAAAAAATATGCAGCGGGCTCGCCTGCCAATCCATGGGCCTAGGGGCCAAAAAAATATTGACATATGTAAAATATTGACCTTTAGTAAATAGTAACCGAGGATAAATATTTTCCCCCTAAATCTCCATCTGTGAGACATCCGTGAATCTGGGAACCCTGCTGCGGCATCATAGAAACTCCAACCGCCTGACCCTGAAGGCCGTGGCCGAAAAAACCGGCGTGTCCGAGGGTTTTTTGAGTCAGGTTGAAAACAACGTCAAGTCCCCCTCGGTGGGCAGTTTGATGAAAATCTGCGAAGCCATCGGGGTGAATCCAGGTGATGTGTTGGATCAGCTACAGAACCAAGAAGATCTGTTTTTGATCCGGCAAAGCGAATGGACCGGAGTGGAAATACCCCACACCGGATTCGCCACCCGCCGCTTCTGCCCCCCCGAGGTGCGCAACACCTTGGACAGCGCCGTGTTGTTCATCGAGCCGGGCAGCGCCATTCCGGTGCGAAAGAATCTTAAAAACGGGCAGGAGGTGCTTTGCCTCCTGCAAGGAACCTTGGAGCTGGTCCACGGCGACAAGGCAATTCGAATGGTTCAGGGCGACGCCGTGCATCTATGGTCCCAACCCGAGCGCCAGATGGTGTCCAATCAAGGCCAGGAACTGGCCGTGGTGCTCTGGGTGGGAACCATGTAGGCGCGGCGAAAGCCCGCTGGCGTTCTTTTTATCAGGAGGAGGGAGCCTATGATTAAGTTCGGCAAGGGCAACCTGAGGGTGCCCCAATGGTCTAGAAAGGTGTACATGGTCGCCGGCGGCTGCACCCCCTTCCGCAAGTACTTCCCGGAGTACAAGCTGGAGGAGCTGGTGATGATGGGCTACAAAATGATGCTGGAGGATAACAACCTTAAGCTCTCTCCCAAGGAGATCAAGGACTCCATCCAGTATTGCGCCTACGGCGAGTTCGCCGACCACTTCCAGGATCAGCTCCTGTGCGAGGCCAAAATCCACGACTACCTTGGCCTGGACCCCCTGTGGAACAACGGCATAAAGACCGGCGGCGCCACCGGCGGCGCGGCCATGCTCAACGGGGCCATGGCCGTGGCCAGCGGCTACGCGGACAGCGTGCTGGTCTGCGGCTGGGAGCGCATGGACGAGGTGGACACCCGCACCGGCAACTTCTATATCTCCACCGCGGCCTGCAAGGACTTCGAAACCCGCATGGGCCGCATCTACAGCTCCTATTACGCGCCCATGGCCAACCGCTTTTCCGAGATGTACAACCTCTCTGATGTGACCCGGGCCAAGATCGCGGTGAAGAATCGGGGCTACGCGGTGAGCAACCCCAACGCCCAGCAGCCCGGCCGCCACACCGTGGAGGAGGTGCTCGAATCGCGCAT
>JAHJPG010000115.1 GCA_018819925.1 Pseudomonadota bacterium | reverse complement strand
TTAAACTGGCTTTGTCCGGAAAAAGGAAAAGGCCTATCGATAACTTTTCCCTTGACCAAAATGACCACACTCAGAGAAGACAAGTTATATCGGCCAGATGAGGACAGGCTTGTTAAATGCTTGAGAATGTAGACAGTATCCGCCAACTAGTTGGGCGGAGCATCAACAACCAACGCAAATCACAACTCGGGCAGTATATGACCCCGGCCAGTGTTGCCCGTTTCATGGCTTCGCTGTTTTGAACCGCCCCGGGATTGTCGGAGACTCCATTACTTGAGAGGGTGGGGTCATGTCCAAGCAAATCAGATCTTCCCCCATAAGGCCCGTCAAGCTGATCCCGAGCGATTGCCCGAGCGCGCCAAACTAGACGCTTTTCTGAGTCATGAGATCCGCCGGGTGTGGGAAGCCAATTTCCAGGTCTATGGCGCGCGCAAGGTTTGGCGTCAACTGAATCGTGAGGAGATCGAGGTGGCCCGCTGCACAGGGGAGCGGCTTATGCGGGCCATGGGCCTGCAGGGAGCCGTCCGGGGTAAAAAGTGCAAGACTACCCTCCCAGACAAAAATGCCGAACGCCCAACTGACCTGGTTAACCGAATCTTCGCCGCCAAGTGTCCCAATCAGCTCGATCCGTTACACCGAGCGCCTGGCCGAGGCGGGTGCCGAGCCGTCGGTCGGCAGCGTGGGCGACTCCTACGACAATGCCATGGCCGAGACGGTGATCGGTCTTTACAAGACCGAGGTGATTCTCCGGCGCGGACCGTGGCGCCATCTTGGAATGGGTGGATTGGTTTAACAACCGGCGGCTGCTCGAGCCCATAGGAAACATTCCACCCGTGGAACTCGAGAGGGCCTGTTGTCAAAGTAAGGAAACCCCGGCCATGGTGGCCTGACTCAGATGAAAGAGCCTCCGGAAAAACCGGGCCGGTTCAAATTTTCAATGCCGATTGACAGCTAGAGGCCGCCGCCCCAAAAAGTATTCAACTCTTTGGATTCGGGTGAGCCCGAATGAAAGTCGATCTTGTCGGAAGTGGGGTCGCCCAAAAAGCCCAGCATGATCTCACGCACTGAAGTCAATATGTGCTGCCTGGTCAGCTTGACCACCGCGGCCTCGTTCCTCACCTGGAGGGCGTCGATTATGCCCTCCAACTCGCCAAAGAAGTTTTCCGGCATTATGTCGCGGGGGATGGACAGCCAGAACCGCAGGTAATGGGTCAGCAGCCTATCCAAAAGGGTGGCCAACTGCTGGTTGTTGACCGCCCGCAAAATCTCTTGATGGACTTTGGAATCCAACTCCACCATTTTGCGCTTGCCGGATTCCGGCTTGAAATTATGGAAATTTTGCTTGAAGGCGATGAGTTTGTGCATTTGGTGGTCAGACATGCGCTGGCATGCCCAAACGTTGGCCTGCACCTCCAAGACCAGACGGATGTCGGTGATTTCCCGCAGACGATCCAGGCTCAACGGGGTGACGATGAACGATGCTCCCTGGCGAACCACCCATCCCTCGGCCTGCAAAAGGATGAGGGCCTCCTTGATGGGGGTGCGGCTTACCCCGAACTCTTCGGCCACTTGGTTTACGTTGATGACGCTTTCCGGTTTGAGATCCAGCCAAGTGATCCGGTTCTTGAGCTCCTCGTGCAGCTTTTCGTATTCTTTGGCCATGTCTAACCCGCCAAATGCATGGGGTTATTCGGATATTATCACGCGAACGCTCTTGCGCCGCCCACGCTTGAAGTTTAACTTGGCGCACCTAAGTTGCAACATCGCCGCAGACCAAAGAGATTTACAGCAAATCTCAATTGGATAACATATTAATCCAGCCGCTCTTAGATATCAAGCCAGTAGCATCCCTTAATTCAGGTAATGGGAAGACGCTCCAAGGCAGCCCCTCAAGTGGGGCTTGGCTGGCTCCGGCAAGGAAGCATCAAGATTTATTCAATTTTTAAAGATTGTTGCGGATGCATTTCCATCCAGGCCGCACCCGTCTCCGTCCTGGAGCCTCACCATTTGGCCCTTTCGGGCAAAAACGCCAAATATTTTAAGCCGGCCCCATCCTGGGATTTTAATTTTCTGTATCATATTGTTATTAATCTTATTTTTTGCATGACAAGCGACGGCTATCAATAACACCATTTAATGGGTGGTTTCCACAAAACATGGCTTGACGCCACCGCAGCTTTTTGATTACTATTATATCCTATTTTGATTTACTGGTAATCCAATTGGGCGTTGTTAAGGATTTTGAGGCCGATTCTGTTAGGGTGAACTAGCGCAACTGTCCGCCTGCCGCCAGCGGCAAATATCCCGCTGGCCACCGCTTCCCGGCAGGCCAGCCATCCGGCCCTTAACAGGAAGGGACTTACCGATGCCAAAATGCATAAAATGTGGCCCCCCCGAGACCAAACGCACCTCTGGGAGCATCCCTCCCCAAGCAAGCCACGGGCAGCGTCCAAAACGCGGAGTGGTAATGGGCCTTTTCTCAGTTGAACCGGCGAAGGCGGCTTTGCGCGAGCCCGATCAATCGGCAATCCCGGCCGCCGGCGCCTTCGCCTCGCGCAGCACAGCCAGCCCGATTGAAACCAGCGTGACAGGAGGAAAAAAGTGAGCCAAGCGGACATCGAGAGCATGTTCATTGAAAAAATCAGGGCTGCTCACCGTAAAAGGGCAGAATACTTATACTTTATCTACAAAGAATTGTGCGAAGAAGTGGGCAAGGCCAAGGCTCAAAAGATAATTGGCAGCGCCCTGCGAAAAGCCGGCAACTATTACGGAAAGCTCATGAGCGGCATCAACACCCCCCGCGATTTCATCTCTCTGATAGAAAGCGGCAACCCCAAGGAAGTGTTTGGCCGGGAAACCATTACCAAGAGCGATGAAGTCGGCACCTTCACCGTAAGTTACTGCCCACTGATCGATGCCTGGCAGAAAATGGGGCTGCCCGAGGATGAGACGCTGAAATTGTGCGACATCGCCATGGAGGCCGATTTCGGGATAACCGAAGCCAACCAGCTGCGCTTGACGGTAAACAAATGCCTGATGCGAGGAGATGCCGTCTGCGAACTCCAGGTGACAAAGTAGGCGGCAATAATAGCATTTTCGACTTTACACTACTTGGGCGCCTGGTGCGGCCACCCATGGAATCAAGTGGATCCGGTGGAGCAACAGCCGCTGACCCGAGTCATTCACCGGACCAAGTGACTACAAGCCCAATTTTCTATTTGAAGGAGGTAAAGATGAGACTGTCACTCAAACCTTTGGCCATAATCGCGGCCCTGGCCGTTATGGCCATTTCGGCCCAAGGCGCCCTGGCCGAAAAACCCAAGAGCGTTGCCTTGGTGTCGTGGGGCGTCGGCGGCATGTTCTACAGCATGAGTTCCGCTGTTGCCGATGGCGTAAAAAAGGTCTCCGGCATCAAAACCAACATCATTCCTTCCAGCAACGACACCGGCAGGCTCTTGCCGGTCAAAACTGGCGAGGCCCAGATGTTCATCGCCGCCGGCTCCACCGGCTGGCTGGGCACCCGGGGCGCGGGCATCTTTTCGCAGCCCCAATGGGGACCGCAGCGTCTGAGGATCGCCTGGCGGGGCGGCGCCTACTACACCGCTTTCTGGACCCGGGGCGACTCGGGCATCAATTCACTCAAAGACGTCAAGGGCAAGCGGGTCGGCCAGGTGCCGGGCTCCCCGACCCTGAACTGGCTCTTGCAGGGCGCGGTGGCCTTCGGCGGCTACAACTTGGACCAAGTCCAGGTGGTCAACCTGTCGGGCTACGGCCCCGCCTGCAAGGCCGTGATCCAGGGAGCGCTGGACCTGTTCGTCAGCAGCACTACCAGCGGCTATGTGCGGGAGTGCGCCGCCAAGCCCGCCGGTATTCGGTGGATGGACCTTGACCCCGCAGACAAGGACGGCTGGCAACGCCTTTGGAGTTTCGTCCCCTGGGCCGGTTACGGCAGCCCGGAAATCTATGCCGGTAAGGATAAAGGCGTAAAGCCCTTCACAGCTCTGAAGTACGCGGCTTTCTTCTGGAGCTATGACAACATCGACGCAGACACCATCTACTACTATGCCAAGGGCATCTGGGACAGCTACGACATATACAAAGACAAGCATCCCCGCCTCGCTGGGTGGGACCACCGGGCCGCCGCGGATCTTTCCACTTGCATGTTCCCCTTCCACCCCGGCCTAATCCGGCTTTTAAAGGAAAAAGGTGTTTGGACCGACAAACACGAGGCATTCCAGAAGGCCCAGTTAAAGAAGGAAGAGGAGCGCTTTGCTCTTTGGGACCAGGCCAAAGCCGATGCGGGTAAGAAAGGCATGAAGGTCGGCGACGACGCATTCCAGAAAATGTGGAAGGAAATGCTCATAGCCAAGGGCGTTTATCGCTAGATATTAAAACGATAACGGCGGACGCCCGGTGCGTCCGCCGTTATCCCATCCAACCTAACTACTTATGGATTAGCACACCCCGGGAGACATGAGATGTCTACAGAGGCCGCAAACTTAATTCCAAAATATAGGCCGCTCAAGGGCCCCGTCCGCGCCTACTTGCTTTTGGCCTCGGCGGTGGCCATGGCGTCGGCTATTTTTTACAATTTCTACTTCTCGATCGGCGGCTGGACCTTCCCCAGTAACGGATATTTATATTTTTTACTGGGTCTGTATCTTCCCATGGTTTTTCTCCTGTTCCCCCCGGTGAAAACCGCTAAGGCCGTGGCCCGGATCCCTTGGTATGACTACCTAATATCGTTGGCCATTCTGGCTTCGACTTTTTACTGCTTTTTTAATGCGATGGAAATGAGGGCCATGGGCTGGGAGATCCTGGCGCCCTGGCCGGCCAAGATCGCCTGCCTGATAATACTGCTGTCGGTTTTGGAGGCCGCCCGCCGGGCCACCGGGCTGGCGTTTTTCATAATAATCCTATTTTTTGCCTCCTATGCGCTTTACTCGGGCCACATGCCGTCATTTTTAAACGGAAAATCATACCCCTTCTGGCGGGTTGTTACTTTCCACGTAATGGGTCCCGAAAGCATCATCGGACTGCCCATGCGAACCACGGGTTCTATTTTGATCGGTTATATGATTTTCGCCGTAGCCCTTATGCACACGGGAGCGGGGAGCTTTTTCCTGGAAATCGCCCAAAGCATGCTGGGCACGGTTCGCGGAGGGGCCGCCAAGGTCAGCATCCTCTCCAGCGCCCTGATGGGAAGCATCAGCGGCTCGGTCATCTCCAACGTTCTCTCCACCGGCTCTTTTACCATTCCGGCCATGAAAAAAACCGGATACCCCGCGTATTTCGCCGGTGCGGTGGAGGCATGCGCCTCGGCCGGAGGCACCATGATGCCCCCCATCATGGGCGCCACCGCCTTCGTCATGGCCGAAATGCTGCAAGTCCCCTATGTCACCATCATCCTGGCGGCCATCATCCCCTCGATCCTCTATTTCGCCTGCCTGCTGTTCCAGGCCGACGCCTACGCGGCCCTGCACGGAATAAAAGGGCAACCGAAAGCTGAGTGCCCACCCTTCTGGCCGGTGCTCAAAAAGGGTTGGATGTATCTTTTCTCCATCTTCATCATGATTTACATGGTGGTTTTCATGTCCATGGAGGCCCAGGCCGCATGGATAGCCACCGGCATTTTGCTGCTGGTCTCGTCCTTTAAGAAAGAAACCCGCCTTTCCTGGAGCAAATTCCTGGACTTCCTGGAAGGCACCGCCAAGTTCATGGCGGAGATAACCTCCCTGTTGGCGGCGTGCGGCCTGATCGTCGGGGCCATGGTGTTCACCGGCGTGGCCACGTCTTTCGCCTCCGAGGTGGTCAGCTTGGCCGGTGACAACGCCTTTTTCATTTTGGTCTTGGGTGCCATCTCCAGTTTCATCCTGGGCATGGGCATGACCATCACCGCCTGCTACATCTTCCTGGCCATCGTGATGGCCCCGGCCCTGATAAACATGGGGTTCGAGCCCTTGGCGGTGCATTTGTTCGTTCTGTACTGGGGCATGGCCTCCTACATCACCCCCCCCGTGGCCATGGGCGCTTTCGCCGCCGCCACCATCGCCAACGCAAGCCCCATGAAGACCGGCATGCAAGCCATGCGCCTGGGGGTGGCCAAATATTGCCTGCCCTTCTTCTTCGTCATGAATCCCGCCCTTATTTTCAAGGGCCCTTGGCATGAGATCTTGTATTCCTTCACCACCTGCTTGGTCGGCGTGGCCCTTATCGGGGGCGCGTTGGAAGGTTACTTGTTGTTCATCGGCAGGATCAACTACGTCACCCGCTTCTTCATGTTCGCCGGCGGCATCCTCCTGGGGTTCCCCACCGCCATGACGGACCTTTACGGGGTGGCCTCCGTTCTGCTGGGATTGACCCTCTGGTACTTCACCGACAAGAACCGCACCAGCGAAGCCAACCCCATGTTGGCCAAGTAAGCGAGTTGCAACATCAGGCTAAGTTAGGAATGTGATCATGGAAAAGATGAGCAAAAAGGAACGGGTTTTGGCCGCGATTTCCGGCCAGGCCCTGGATCGTGCCCCGGCATGCTTTTTCAACCATCATCACCACACCGAGCGCTCAGTCGAGCCGCTGGTGGGCCGCATGATGAATGAATATTGGCTCTACAACTGGGATTTTATAAAGCTCATGGCCCGGCCTTCTTATTATGGCGAGGCTTGGGGATGCAAATACGCCTGGAATCCCGCGGAGCCCAACAACTCTCCCGCCCTGGTCGAGCCGCTGTTCAAGACCCCTGGCGACATGGCCAAGATGCCTGTGTTGGCCGGCGACTATGGCCCCTTCGGCGATCATCTCCAGGCCGTGACGTATGTAAATGAGGCTTTGCGCGGGGAAGCCTTTTTTATCATGTCTCTGTTTAATCCCCTGAGCATCGCCAACCGCATGATCGGGGCCGTGTTCAACAGCCCCGACGAGGCTGAACCCATGAAAAGGTTCATCTCCCAGGACCCGGCCGCCGTGCATGAGGGGTTGAGCATCATCACCAAGACGATCGTGGACTACACCAGGCGGATCATCAGGGCCGGGGCCGCCGGGGTGTTCATGACTTCCACCGTGTGGACCCATGACCACTTCAGCGAAGAGCAGTACCTGGAGTTCGGCAAGCCCTACGATTTGATGATTTACGAGGCCGCCCGGCAAGAGGGGGCGGTGTTGAACGTCCAGCACATTTGCCGCGACAACATAATGCTCAAGGTGTTCGCCGACTACCCGGTGGAGGTCATCAGCTACGAATCCACCAATGTGCGCAACCCGTCCCTGAGCCAGGCCCGCAGCCAAGTGAAGCAGGCCCTGTGGTCAGGAGTGGACCAACGCGTGGTCTTGCCCGAGGGGAGCCCGGCAGACGTACAAAAGCAGGTGCGCCAGGCCCTGGACGATACCGGGGGCAGGAGCATAATAATCGGCCCCGGCTGCACCGCCAACCGGCACATACCCGAAGAAAACCTCCGTGCCGTGGTGCCGGCCATTAAGGCTTGGTATGCCTGAGCGCACGGTGTCCGGCTCCGCCGCGACACCTTTCTAGGTAGTATTTGCCCCCTGCCAAGCGCCTTCCGGCCCAGGGAAAAGCGCCCTGGGCCGGGGCGCGGACAGGGACAAATGCGGCCGAGCCAGGCAAATGCCCGGTTCGAGGGGTTGGCCCCTCGGCGTCTTTGCCGAACCCTAATGCGGATATTCGCCTCCCATGATTCACCTGGGAAGGTTTACTCAGCCTTGGCCGGGCTGGCCAGCAGCCGAGCTTGAACTAAATTTGGAGCTACCCAAATGACCTATACAATTAAAGATGTCCTACGCTTGGAAGTGGCTCCCGCCTTGGGCTGCACCGAGCCGGTGGCGGTCGCCTTGGGGGCGGCCGCGGCGGCAGCCCTGCTGCCCGGCCGGGAGATTGACTCCATAGAGGTGTCGCTGGACCCCAACGTCTACAAGAACGGGCTGTCGGTCTCCATACCCGGCTCCAACGGCCTGTCCGGCCTGGACACCGCCGCCGTAATTGGCGCCCTGGCCGGAAACCCGAGCCTGGGCATGGAGGTGCTAGACCCGGTGGATGAAGATGACATCGAACGGGTCAAGGGGTTTCTCAAGGACCGGAGGGTAAAGCTCATGGTCACCGAACCCTTGGGCTTGCGTATAGAAACCACGGTGCGTTCCGGGTCTGATGAGGCCCGCTCCTTGATCAGCAAGCTGCACGACAACATCGAGTCCTTGTGGCTCAATGGAAAACCCCAGGAAAACCACCCCCTTCTTTCCGCCAAATCCTCCGACGGCAGCAACTGCATGGCCGATCTGGAGGACTGGTTGCGCGGCCTGAGCCTGGACCAGCTCCTGGCCTTGGTGGAAGGCCTGGACCAGGACGACCTGGATTTCCTGCGCCAGGGCATGACCTACAACCTGCGCCTGGCTCAGTACGGACTCAAGCACGGCTCCGGCTTGGCGGTGGGGCGAACCCTGGAGAGCATCGCCCGCCAGGGCCTGCTGAAAAGGGACATGGCCTTGGCCGCCCGCATTCTCACCTCAGCTGCGGCCGATGCCCGCATGGCGGGGATCAAGCTTCCGGCCATGTCCTCGGCGGGCAGCGGCAATCACGGCCTTACCGCCATCCTGCCCCTGTGCGCGGTCAGGGACTTCATTCACTGCGATGAGCACACCCTTTTGGAAGCCATGGCCTTCAGCCACGTTGTCACCGCCTACATCAAGGCCTACACCGGCAGGCTGTCGGCGGTGTGCGGCTGTTCGGTGGCCGCCGGGGCCGGGGCCACCGCCGGGGTCACCTATATGCTTGGCGGTCAGACCAAGCACATCGCCGGCGCGGTCAAGATCCTCACCGGGGATCTGGCCGGCATCATTTGCGACGGCGCCAAAAACGGATGCGCCATAAAGCTGGCCACCGCCGCGAACTCCGCCGTGCAGGCAGCCCTGTTTTCCCTGCACGGCCTTGAGGTCAACCTCATGCAGGGAATCGTGGGCAACACCATGCGGCAGACCTCGGAAAACCTGGGGGCATTGAGCACCCAGGGCATGGTGGAGACGGACCGCACTATTTTGAAAATAATTATGGAAAAACATTTTTCGCCTGAGGAATGAGTTGGCCTGGCGAGTGTAAGGAGGGGGGCTTTCCCCGCCGAATCAAGGAGATTAAGCCATGGGAGGCAATCTTAGACTGCTGCCGATTCTGGACAGAAGAGAGATTGAAGCCGGCATAGCCGGTCCCCTGATCAATGCCTATATTAAAGAATTGGGCCGGGAGAGGGCCCTAAAGGTCGCCTCCCGCGTTATAAACCGCTTGGCCTGGGAATCCGGGGCCGAGTTGGCCCAGACCCTAGGAGGCAACAGCTTGGCTCGCCTGGCCAAGGGCCAGGGCCAATGGGCCGCCGGCGGGGCCCTGGAGCGCGAGGTCTTGCAGATAAGCCGGACCGCTTACGATTACAATATCGTGCGGTGCAAATACGCCGAGATGTACCGGAAGTCGGGCCTGGCCGACTTGGGGTTCGTCCTGTCCTGCGGGCGCGATGCCGCCATGTTCCAGGGATTCAATCCGGACATCAAGCTCACGCGCACCCAAACAATCATGCAGGGCGCGGATTATTGTGATTTCCGGCTATCCCTGGAGTGAACAACTCTGGAGCTTCTGGGGCGGAGAGCAAAATGAAAGATCGCATACATGAAGAACTTGCGGGCCTAAAGGACAAGCTGATCCAACTCCGGCGGGATTTTCACCAGCACCCCGAGCTGGGCCTGGAGGAGACCCGCACCGCCGAGGTGGTGGCCGATCATTTGCGGCGAATGGGGTTGACGGTGAAAACCGGCGTGGGCCGCACCGGGGTGGTGGGCCTTTTGCAAGGCAAGGGCCCGGGCAAGACCCTGATGCTGCGGGCGGACATGGACGCCCTGCCCCTTGAGGAAGAAAATCAGGTCCCTTACCGTTCCCAGAGCCCCGGGGTGATGCATGCCTGTGGGCACGACGGGCACATGGCCATCCTGCTGGCCGTGGCCGAGGTGTTGAGCGCCCACCGCCATGAAATCCCCGGTCGGATCAAGTTCGTATTCCAGCCCGGTGAAGAAGGATTTGCCGGAGCGCGCCTGATGATCGAGGACGGGGTGCTTCAGGAGCCGGCGGTTGACGCCGCCCTGGGCCTGCACCTCACCAACGTCCTGCCGTTGGGGTTGATGGCCGCCGGCCGCGGGCCGGTGATGGCCTCCATGGATTCGTTCACCATAAAGCTCAAGGGCAAGGGGGCCCACGCGGCCCAGGCGAACTTGGGCGTGGACGCCGTGGTGATGGGCAGCCAGGTGGTGGGCGCCTTGCAGACGCTGGCCAGCCGGGAGGCCCCCCCGACCACTCCACTGGTGGTGCATGTCGGTTCGGTGCACGCCGGCAGCGCCTTCAACATCGTGGCGGAAACCGCAGAGCTAAAAGGCACCGTCCGCACCTTTGACGAAACCCTGCGCGCCTCCATGCCCGAGCGCCTGAACCGTCTGGTCGGCGGGATCGCCTCGGCCATGCGCGGGTCCCATGAATTGGACTACCAGTTCGGCTACCCGGCGCTGGTGAACGCCGAGTCCATGACCCGGCTGGTCGAGGAAGCCATCGTGGAAATTATGGGCGCCCAGGCCTATGCCAAGATGCCGCCGCGCATGGCCAGCGAAGACATGGCCTTTTTCCAACAAGAGGTTCCGGGGTGTTTTTTTTTCGTGGGAGCGGCAAACCCAAAAAAGGGCTTGGATACGCCCAACCACAATCCCCGCTTTGATTTTGACGAGGACGCCCTGGTGTTGGGGGCTCAGGCCATGGCCCGCGCGGCCTGGAACTTTTTATCCGCCAACCCTTAGGCCGGGATGCACCGCCAGACCCCGGGATCAATGTGGGCGCCCGGGCCGAGCCGCCATGCCCGTCACCGGCCCGATCCGCCGAGGCGCTCGCCTTGCAACCCTTCCTTTTTTAATGCCAGTCAACCGTAGAAACTTCGGATGAATTTAGAGCGAGGTATTCGGCTGGGGCCAAGTTGCCGAGGGACTCATGGGGGCGTTCCTTGTTGTACTCCTTGAGCCAGCGATCCGTGCCCCCGCACCTCGCTTAGACGGGAAAATATGTAAAGGTCCAGCACCTCCTCCCGGTAGGTCCGATTGAAGCGCTCGATGTATGAATTTTGGGTGGGCTTGCCGGGCGGGATGAAGTCCAAACCGGTGCCATGCTCCTCGGCCCATTGGGCCATGGCCACACTGACCAGTTCCGGGCCGTTGTCGAGCCTCAGCCTGGATGGGTGGCCCCGCCAAGCGGCGATACGGTTAGCCCATGGTGTCCATCAATTCCCTGATATTAAGCCTCTTGGCCGGTTCGGTGGCTACAGAGTGACATATTGTATGGAAAGTTAGGTGCTCTCTGGGCCCCCGGCCACTATCAACGCAATTCGTTAGGACTATGGCAGGTTATGATCGGAAGATAATTGGTTATTTGTCATCTTCAGCAAGATTAATTACCTTACCTCGATCCCAGTTTGACTGAAACACATTGACCGCATGTTGCAAATTACCCGGAGCAAGGTGGCTATATCTTTGGGTCATAGTAATGGAAGCGTGGCCAATCAGTTTTTGCAATACATACAAATCTACTCCGTCTTGCACCAGCCAAGATGCGTAACTATGCCGACATGTATGAAAAACTACTTTTTGTCTTGAATCCTTGATTCCTCGATTAAACCCTAATTCCTCCACCGTCCTGTTAAAGGTCTTTGATACCTGTACGCGCTTGCCGCCAGATGTTGACGGAAAAACTAGCTCGCTTGGCGCTCCAGGTTGCCTATCAGATAGCATCTGGTGAACATCGTCAGTCATCAATGCCGGTCTTGTATGGCCGCTTTTGGTGTCCCGTAGTGTCAGCACCTTTCGGCCAAGGTCAACATCCCCCAGGTTAGAGAAAATATCTCTCCGGCTCTTAGGCCACAATGCAAACTCAACAAGGTCATGTCGTGTGTACGGGTTGATTTGACGGCCAAAACTTCAAGTAATTGCTTCGCTTCTGACCGTGATAAAAATCTATTCAAATGGCTTCAAGCATAAATCGACGGGTGTGGGCTCATAAGCCCGCGCCGACGCGTATAACATTTGTACACTTTCAAGGCGAGGCTGTCTTGGGTTTGTACGAAAGATACGCATGTCCTAAAAGAATATTGGCTAACTATCTGTAATATATAGCCCATTACTTTGGCACCTATTTTGCTACTACAAGAAAAAAGCACGTGTGGCTCGGCAGATACATTTACAAAAATGGCTAGCGCGCGGCCACGCGAAAGAATCACGGATTAACGATTTGGATTGTCGCATTGTTGTTGATCCTATTGTGGCCGAAGCTCGAATGTAGGCATCCAACACTCAGCCAAACGAGCGGTAACTTTCTGTAGCCATTATGATATCGCCGCCAAGAGGAGCGCTCAATATGTCTCTGGGACACAATGACATCATTGAAATCATGAAATTGTTTCGTGAGTCGCAATTTAATAATATTTGTATTGAGAGCGGGGACTTCAAGCTGGTTATAAGTAAGGACGGCCACGACCCTTCCCATCAAAATGGGCACAGACAAACTCGTGATATTCCAGCGGACAACAAGAATATCTTGAACAACGCCGCCGGGATGCCGGTCACGGCCGCTGCGGATTTTATCTCCGAACAAGCTACTTTGGACTACGATCAAATTGAACGAGAGGGCTTGAAAATATTCAGATCGCCCATGCTGGGCGTCTTTTACCGTTCACCCAACCCTGGAGCCGCTCCATTTGTACAGGAGGGCTCACAGGTGGACCTTGGAACCACGCTGTGCATCATTGAGGTGATGAAACTCTACACCTCCATTACATCCGATGTGCCCGGCAAGATAGCCAAAGTCTGTGTGCAAGACGGCCAGATGGTGGAGTACGGCCAACCCCTCTTTTTGATTGAACCGCAAGCGAATACGAACGGCGAATAAGTGCTATGAATAATATTTCCCGGGTCTTCATCGCCAACAGGGGGGAGATAGCGGTTCGCATAATCAAGGCCTGTAGGGAACTAGGACTTGAAACGGTGCTGGCCGTGTCAACTGCCGATAAGGACAGCCTGCCAGCCAAGATGGCGGATAGGGCAGTATGCATCGGGCCGCACCAACCGTCGGCCAGTTATCTGCGGGTGGGGACAATTGTAACTGCGGCCAAAGGATCAAACTGTGATGCGATTCATCCCGGTTACGGCTTTTTGGCGGAGCAACCTCAACTGGGAAGGGCTTGCGCTGAAAGTGGCCTGATTTTGGTAGGACCCAAGCCAGAGCACATAGCCGTAATGGGGGACAAGCTCCTGGCCAGGCGCGCGGCCCGTGAATTGGGGATTCCCGTGATACCGGGTTCGGATCTGGTCAGCGGCTTGGCCGAGGCTGTCTCGGCGGCCGACAAGGTGGGATACCCAGTGCTGCTCAAGGCGGCTGCCGGTGGCGGCGGCAAGGGCATGAAAATCGTGACAGGCCCCGCGCAATTCGCCACGGTCTTCAACGAGGCGCGAGGCGAGGCAAGGGCGGCTTTCAACGACGAGCGGCTGTATCTGGAGCGCGTAATAGTAAATGCCCGCCACATCGAAGTGCAGATAATGGCCGACTCGTCTGGGCAGGCGGTCCATTTGTTCGAACGTGATTGCTCGGTCCAACGCCGGTATCAGAAGATAATCGAGGAGTCCCCATCGCCAGCGGTCTCGGATCGATTACGCCAGGAAATTTGCGAGGCGGCCCTGACCATGGTGAGGCATATCGGTTATGAGAACGTGGGCACCGTGGAGTTCGTTTTGGATCAGGACGAACAAGAATTTTATTTTTTGGAGATGAACACCAGAATCCAGGTCGAGCATCCGGTCACCGAAATGATCACAGGCGTGGACCTGGTACAGGAACAGCTACGTATCGCGGCCGGGGAGCCACTGAGTGTGGGCCAGGATCAGATTGCCTATTCCGGACATGCCATTGAATGCCGCATAAACGCCGAACTGGCGGAATCCAATTTTCGGCCTTCACCCGGCGCCATCGGGCAATGGCAGGCGCCTGAAGGGGAAGGGGTGCGGGTGGATACGCACTGCTTCCCTGGTTATTTGGTCCCACCATTTTACGACTCGTTGCTGGCAAAGGTGATTACCCTTGGCTCGGACCGCGAACAGGCCCTGGGACGCATGCAAGCCGCCCTGGGGCAATTCAAGGTTGACGGCATAGATACCACCATTTCATTTCTAAGTTCCTTGTTAAGCCATGACGACTTCTCCAGCGCCAACATCAACACGCGCTGGCTGGAGAATAACCTGCTGCCCTGAGCGTGGATGATTGTTTATGAAGCACATTTCATTTGTTGACACCTCGTTGCGCGATGGGCCCCAGAGTCTTTGGAACGGACGCATAACGACCTCCATGATGCTGCCCATCGCACCGGTTATTGATCGGGTGGGTTTCGAAGCCCTGGACTTCATGGCCTTGATAAGCATGGACTGGTGCATTCGCAACCTTGGCGAAAACCCTTGGGACAGAATGCGCCTGATGGCCCAGGCCATGCCCAACACCCCCCTGATCGTGGGCGGAGTCCTGCGGAACTTCGGCAATGTTCCCGATTCGGTTACCGAGTATTGGGCCCTGAAGATCGCCGAGGCAGGCGCCCAAAGGATACGAATCAACGACCCCTGTCATGATACCGTGCAGGTGAAAAAGGCGATCCAGTGGTCGCGCGCCGCGGGCATGACCACCATGCTGGCCCTGATTTTTTCCCAGAGTCCGGCGCACACCGATGAATATTACGGGCAAAAGGCGCTGGAATTCGCCCAGGCTGGTGCGGACCGCCTGTTCATCAAGGATGTGGACGGACTATTGACCCCGGAAAGAACCCGCACCCTGGTCAAGGCCATCCGCCGCAAGGTGGATGGGGTGCCCCTGGAAATACACGGCCACTGCACCACCGGGCTGGAGCCTCTATGTTATCTGGAGGCCATCAAACTGGGCGTGGAGACCGTGCATACGGCGGTGGCGCCTCTGGCCAACGGTCCCTCCCAGCCTTCGGTGGACAACATCCTGCGCAATGCCGAAAGAATGGGCTTTAGGCACGACCTGAATACCTCTGCCCTGGCTGAGATGACCGAGCATTTCCGCTTCATAGCCCACAACGAAGGCTTTGCCACCGGCGCCCCGGTGGAGTTCGATCTGTTCCAGTACGAGCATCAGTTGCCGGGCGGCATGCTATCAAACTACCAGGCCGAATTGGACAAGCGGGGCCTTGGCGATAAGTTGGAGGACCTGTTGCGGGAAGTAGCCTTGATCCGCCGCGAACTGGGCTACCCCATCATGGTCACCCCGCTGTCCCAATACATCGGGGCCCAAGCCATCCTCAATTACACCCTGGGAGAGCGGTATAAAATCGTAAGCGACGAAATCATCAAGTACGCCCTGGGCCATTTCGGCGAGTTGATCGCCCCGGTCGAGAAAGAAGTCATGGACAAGATCAAAAGGTTGCCCAGGGCCAAGGAGCTGCAAAATTGGGAGCCCCCGCAAAAACCTTTGGAACAGTTGCGCCAAGAGGTAGGCAAGGACCTGAGCGACGATGAGTTCTTGCTGCGGGTTCTCTCATCCAACCAGGAGGCGGTTGACCGGGTCCTGGCGGCGGGAGCGCAAGACTACCAATACCCCCGGGCGGACCAGCCGGTGCTGGCAATGGTGCGGAAGCTGTTGACCGACAGGGGCAAGACATGCGTGCAGGTTGAAACAGAGGGATTTTCCCTGACTCTCAATTAGAGGGGGCGGGCAGACAGAATTTCCACTGGGTTTTAATGACTGCAAGGGACGTTGATATGAGCCAAGAGCAGCCGAGCAATACCAATCCAAGCGGCAAGTTGATCATTACCGCCGCCATTACCGGCAGCCGCAACATGCGCGATATTTCCCCCCACATTCCTTACACGCCCGAGGAAATAGTCCAGTCCTCCATAGAATGCTGGAATGCGGGGGCTTCCATAGTCCACATCCATGTTCGCGATCCCCGGACCGGCCTGGGCAGCCAAGATCTGGACCTCTTTCGGAGGGTGGTGGAGCCCCTGCGGGTCCAAACGGACCTGGTGCTTTGCCTCACCACATCCGGGATCGCCGGCAGGAACCTGCCATACCAGGATCGTTTGGCCCCGTTGGATTTGAAGCCCGAGCTGGCCTCTTTTGACGCGGGCTCCATAAATCTCGGAGGAGGGGTGTTCAGCAACCCGCCCGACTTCTTGGATCAGGCCGCCGAGATGATGCTGGAAACCGGAGTCAAGCCCGAGATCGAGGTTTTTGATTCCGGCATGATAATCACCGCCCTGCGTATGAGAGATCAGGGCCGTTTGTTGGACCCGCTGCATTTCCAGTTCGTGTTGGGCACCCCCTGGGGCGCTTCGGCCACGCCCAGGACCTTGCTGTATCTATTGGATCTCATACCAGCCGGCTCCACCTGGTCGATCATAGGCATAGGCAAAGGCCACCTTCCCATGTCCGTCATGGCCCTGGCCATGGGGGGACACATCAGAGTGGGCCTGGAAGACAACATCTACTACTCGCGTGGAGTGCTGGCCGCGAGCAATGCCCAGTTCGTGGAACGGATCGCCGCCCTGGCCCGCGATTACGGGAGGCCGGTGGCTTCCCCTCAGGAGACTCGCACCATCCTGGGGCTTTCTGAACCAAAAAATCAAAAATCGCTTATTTGATAAAGGAGGTTGGCATCATGGAGATTACCGTCGAAGTAGCAAAGATGAAGAAACTGATAATCACGGTGGCCCAGACGGGCGGCCTGCACGGTAAAGACATCAACCCCGCCTTGCCCGAACAGCCCAAGGAGATAGCCCAGTCCGCATACGACTGCTACAACGCCGGCGCCTCGGTCTGCCACATCCATGCCCGCGACAGGCAGGGCCGGACCACTGGCGATCTGGAAATTTACTCGGAGATATTAAACGAGATTAAGGCCAAGTCCCCCATCATCACCCAGGTGGGCAACGGCATCGGCGCCGTGGCCATGCCCGATGGCACAATGAGAGGCGCCACCCTGGATGAGCGCATGCCCCTGACTGGCATTGAACCTAAACCAGACATGCTCACCATCAATATGGGGACCTTTGAGTTCGACTATATCGACTCCTTTGAAAACCCCATTAAATGGAACGAGGAGTTTGTTAACAAATGCAACGATAGAAATATAGCTATCGAGTGCGAGTGTTATGACATCAGCCATATTTTCAATGCCATGGAATTGGTGCGAAGGGGAGTCTTGAAGGAACCGGTTCACTTCAGCCTGGTTCTGGGTGTTGCCGGCGGCATGCCCTTCACGCCCAAGCTGATGTCAACCATGATTGACACGCTACCAGAAGGTTCTAGCTGGCAGGTCATAACCATCAGCAAATTGCAACTGCCTTCCACGGTGATGGCCATGTGTCAGGGAGCCAACATAAGGACCGGTCTGGAAGACAACATCTATTACTCCAAGGGTGTGTTGGCAAAAAGCAATGCGCAACTAGTGGAGCGCATGGTGCGCATAGCCAGAGAGATCGGAAGGGAAGTGGCCACGGTGGAAGAAGCCGCCGAGCTTATGGGAGTGAAGCGGGAATGAACGGCAAATTGATGCCGATATGAATAAGGATTGACAACGCTACCGTTTAAAGGGAGGTGTGACATGAAATATGGCAAGCTGGCAGCGCTTGTTATGGTTTTTTGTCTCTTTTGGCCTTTGGCCGCGCCGCTGGAGGCAAGCGCGGGAGAAGTTATCGAACTGAAGGCGGCGGTGTGGTTTCCTCCCATGCACCCGGTGGTTCAGCAGGTCTTTCTCCCATGGGGAAAAATGATAGAAGAGCGCACCAAGGGCCGTGTGAAAATCAAATGGTTCTTGGGCGGCACCCTGGTGAGGGGCGAACAGGGACTCAGCGCCGTAAAAAGTGGTTTGGCCGACATCGTGCTCCCGCTTAACGTCTGGGCCTTCAGCAAGCAGTTTCCCGCCACCACGTCCATTTTCATGCCTTTTCAGCTTAACAGCGAGATTCATGCCGCGCAGTCGTATTACGAGTGTTTTCAGCAAATACCGGCGATTCGCAACGAATATGCGGACATGAAGGTCATTGGGTTCTTCAGCTCGGGCATAACCAATTTTCACATGAAGACAGTGCTCATAAAGGATCTAGCGGGCTTCAAGGATCAAAAAATTTGGGCTGGGAACAACATCGGGGTGACTAGTTTGAAAATATGGAAGGCCTCGCCCCGTATCGTAAAGTTGGCCGACATTTACATGTCCCTTCAAAGGGGTGCCTTGGATGGGATAATGTTTCCCACTCCGCCACTGCACTCCTTTAAGTTTACCGACTTGGTTAACAAGCATACTATCTGTGCGTTTATGCCAGGAGCCCAGATTGGGGCCATGAACAAGAAACGGTGGGATTCTTTGCCCCCCGATATCCAAAAAGTATTTGAAGACCTCACCCTTTCTCTTGGAATCGCCGCAGGCACAAAATTCACCGAAATGAATAAACTGATCTTGGGGCAACTGAAAAAGCGTGGAGATCAGATGTACTTTGTGCCTCCGAAGCAAAGAGATAAGTGGAGGGCAACTCTGAATTCCGTGTATGAAACCCAAATAGCCGACTTAAACAAGGCAGGCTTGGACGGGAAAGCGATGTTTGGTAAAGTTCAATCCATTGTAGATGAGGCCGCCAAACATCCAATGAAACGAGACTCTATTTGGAAGCCCTTGGGTCGATAGATTAATATATATATGTCCTGGCATTTATTTTGGGGTCGGCCGTCAAAAACGGCGGCCGGTCCCAATACGCTAACCAGGGGCGTATGCCATCCGGAGTTGCCAAACTAAGGGTCTATCATTATGAGATATGAAGAGCCAAATGCGATAATCCTAAGCAAATATCTGATTGCCTGCTCAGGGATGCTCGACAAATGCATTGGCTCTATTACCGAAAATTGTACATTCCTCTCAGCGTTTCTTTCCATAATAATGGCTGTGATTATTATTGTAGACCTTGCCCTCAGAAACTTTTTCGGCGTGGTAATTGATTCAATAATAGAATGGGAAACCTTTCTGTTAATAATTATAACTTTCTTTTGCATCGCTGAAACTCAGCGGGCAGGCAGGCACGTATCAGTTGACATTATTACCACTAGGCTTAATCTTAAGGCACGCATATTTTTAAATTCAATATTCTCGTTATGTGGGCTTTATTTTTTCTTAATATTGGGTTGGCAACTGTATGCTAGAGGTGTGCAAGAATACGTAGACAAAAAATCAACTTTCGTCGCCGAAATATACTTTTATCCTTTTACTTTTATGGCGGCATTTGGCTGTTTATTAATGATACTTGTTCTGTTGCAACAGTTGTTGGCCAATTTAGGCCAGCTATTGCAACAAGTCAAAAGACCATT
>JAHJPG010000114.1 GCA_018819925.1 Pseudomonadota bacterium | reverse complement strand
GTAGCCCAACACCCCCATGGCGATGATTCCCAGGGAGACGAGGAACTCCTCCACCGAGGGGAAGTAGTTAAACCCCGGCCGGGTGGTTAGCGACACCAGGCTGGAGTCAAGGCGATTGAGCACCACGCCCAAGACCACCAAAAGGGAGCCGGCGAAAAGGGCCGCCCGGTTTTGGCGAACCCGGGGGATGGAGAATAGGACCAACGGTAGGGCAAAACCGACGGAGGTTTCACACCAAAAGAGCAGTGCGTATATGTTGCCGCCCCAAAGCAGCCCCAGTTTGCCCTCCCAAGCCAGGGCGCCAAAGCGCACTGCCAGGTAAAGCCCGATGAGATAGGGCATGGCGCGAGCCAGGCCGGACAAGATGGACAGGTCCGTCCGCCTGGCCCACGGTTTGCCGGCCAAGGCGTTTTCCATCAGCACCGCCGCCAGGCCCACGGGTATGGCGGACAAAAAAAACAATATGGGCAGCAGGGGAGTGAACCAAAGGGGATGCATCTTGTAAGGCACCAACAACAGGGTAGTGCCCAGGGATGATTGATGCATGGTGGCCAGGGCGATGCCCAGGATGGCCAGCGGGATCTCAATGGCGCGAATCAGACCCAGGGGCGCCTGGAGATTCAAGCGCCTAAAAACCTCGGGGCTGAATTCCAGGGCCAAAACCACGGTGTAAAGCAGCACGCACCAGCCCACCTCGAAAAGGGGGGACTGGGGGTTCCAGAAAACCATGATGTGCCACAGACGCCAGGGCTGGCCGGTGTCTATGGCCACGCCCGCAAGGACCATCAAGTAGCCCAAAAAGGCGCTCATCACCGCAGAGCGCACCACGGGATAATACTTTTTCAGCCGGAAAACGTACACCGCCGCGGTGAGGGCAAATCCTCCCGAGGCCAAGGCCACGCCGCTGTACACATCCAGGCTGATCCAAAGGCCCCAGGGCCGGCCGTCGTTGAGGTTGCTTATCGCGCCCAGACCGCCCACGAAACGCCAGATAATCAGGGCGAGGCCGATGAGGGCCAAGGAGCCCCACAACCAAAGCGCTCCGGCGGATATGGGCCGCGCCTGCCCCGGCGAGGTCCTAGCTGTTGTCGTCATGGGGGGCATCGGGATCCTGTTCACCCTGTTTGAGTTCTTCGCGGCGCTTGGATATCCAATAGATCCCGCCCAAGGCGGCGGCCACCCCCACAAAGGCCAAGGGCACCTTGTTCATTATCTCCGAGGAGTAATGGCTGACCGGCTTCCGGCCCAGGGCGGGCAGGCCCAGGCGGTCAAAGGCAATGGGGGAGATGTATAGCACCGAGGCCCCGCCGGCCTCGTGCTCGCCGTAAATATGGTTCACGTAGTTGTGCGGCTCCTGGCGCAGGCGGTCGCGGGCCAGGGACAGCAGATGTTTCCTGGGCCCGAAGAAAAGCGCGTCGTTGGGACAGGCCTGGCTGCAAGCCGGGGCCATGCCAGCCCCCAATCTGTCGGCGCACATGGTGCATTTGGTGATATAGGGCACGCTGCTGCGCCAGTCGAAACGAGGGATGGTGTAAGGGCAGGCCACCATGCAGTAGCGGCAGCCGATGCACTTTTCCTTGTGATAAATCACTGGGCCCGCGGCGGTCTTTTGCATGGCCCCCACCGGGCAGGCCGCCACGCAAGCCGGCTCCAGGCAATGCATGCATTGGCGCTTGCTGAACACCCAGACCGGCCGCGAGTCATCCTGGTTTTCAAAAAAACACAGCCGGGTCCATGTTTGGTCGCTCAGGTGGACCGGGTTCTCATAGCCGCCAAGGTTGCTGGTTTGCTGGCCGGGCAATCGGTTCCATGCCTTGCAGGCCACCTGGCAGGACCGGCAGCCCAGGCATTTGGTCAGGTCGTTCAAGATGGCCATGGGCGTGTTCATGCCGGAACCGCCTTCTCCACTTGGACCATGAAGGCCTTGGTCTCGGGGATGCCGGTGTTGGGGTCGGCCACCGCCGGAGTGAGCAGGTTGGCCGAGTCGCCGCCGTTCTTGGGGTGCACCCAGCCGAAGCAATAGGGCAGGCCTACCTGATGCACCGTGCGTCCCTGCACGCTAAGGGGCCGCATCCGGGAGGTGACCACCGCCACCGCCTCCACCTGGCCCCGGGCCGAGGACACCCGGCACATATCGCCGTGGGCGATGCCCCTGAGCTGGGCTAACTCCCGGCTGATCTCCACGAAGAGCTGGGGCTGGCACTCCAGCAGCCAGGGTTGCCAGCGGGTGAGCACTCCGGTTTGCCAATGCACGCTCACCCGGTAGGTGGTGCCCACCAAGGGAAAGCGCGCTTGGTTATCGGACAGGGCGTCGGCCCGGGTGTGATAGGTCAAGGCCAGGGGATTGTGGCGGCGCGAGGAAAAGGCGTTGACCGGGGCCGGGCTCTCCATGGGCTCGTAATGCTCGGGAAAGGGTCCGTCGGCCCGGCGGGGGCCGAAGATGGAGGCCACTCCGTTGGGCAGCATGATAAAGGGCAGCATGCCCTTGGGGTCGTCAAGGGGGGGCCAGCCGCCATCGGGCGTGTCGCCTTGCCACTTGCCGTCTTGCCAAGCGATGGCGCTTTTTCCGGGAGCCCAGGGCGCGCCGGAGGGGTCCACTCCGGCCCGGTTGTAGAGGATGCGGCGGTTCATCGGCCAGGACCAGGCCCAGCCCGGATACATGCCCAGGCCGGAGGGGTCCCCCCGCGAACGCCGGGCCGCCTGGTTGCCGTCGCTGTTGTAGGAATGGCAATAGAGCCAATTGCCCGAGGAGGTGGAGCCGTCGTCCTGCAAATAGACGAAGGAGGGCACCAAGTCTCCCCGCTGGAACCTTTTGCCGTTTAGCGAGGTGTCCTTTTCAAAATAGCCGTTGATGAGCTTGGCCACCTCATGGGGATCGTAGGTGTCGCGTCCATCCCAACTCCAGCGCAGGTTGCGGATTGCCTGGGGGGCCTTGGCCCCGGGCGCGGCGTAGCGGCGGCGCAGGCGTTTCCACAGCTCCACCATGATCTCGCCGTCGGGCCTGGCCTGGCCGGGCGGCTCGGCCGCCTTGTAGCGCCACTGCATCCAGCGGCCGGAGTTGGTAATGGAGCCTTCTTTTTCCACAGAGGCGGCGGCGGGCAGGTAGAACACCTCGGTGCCCACCTGGGACGGGTCCAGGTCCGGCCCCTTCCAAAAGCTGGTGGTCTCGTTGTCAAAGAGGTTGACCGTGACCAGCCAATCCAGCTTGCCCAGGGCCTGGCGGGTTTTGTTGGAGTTGGCTCCGGAGCAGGCCGGGTTTTGCCCCCAGGCGAACAGGCCTTTGATCTCGCCCCGGTGCATGCGGTCGAAGATGTCCAGCCAGGCGTAGGTTTGGCCCTTGTCCAGTTTGGGCAGCCAGCCGTAGCCGAAATTGTTTTCAATCGCGGCGGCGTCGCCGAACATGGCCTTGAGCAGGCTGGTCATGTACTTGGGGCCGTATTGCCACCAGTTGGCCGAGCGGGGGTTGGCGTTGGGCGGAATCTTTGAAGTTTGGTACTGGCCCAGGGTGGTCAGATCGCCGGTGGGGGCGGGCATGTAGCCCGGCCAGATGTTGAACAACAGACAGTGGTCGGTGGAGCCCTGCACGTTGCTCTCGCCCCTAAGGGCGTTGATCCCCCCGCCGGGCAAGCCCATGTTGCCCAGCAAGAGCTGGATGATGGCCATGGCCCGGATGTTCTGCACTCCCACCGTGTGTTGGGTCCAGCCCATGGCGTAGAGGATGGTGCCCGCCTTGTTCCGGGCTCCGGTGGCCGTGAAGGCCTTGTAGACTTGAGCCAGGGCCTCGGGCGGGGTGCCGGTGACTTGGGAGACTTCCTCCAGGGTGTAGCGTTGGTAGTGGCGCCTAAGATGCTGGAGCACGCAAGAGGGGTCGCTAAGGCTGGGGTCCTGTTTGGGCGCGCCCTTTTCGTCGCGCACAAAGTCCCAGGTGGACTTGTCGTAGCGGCGGGATGCAGGGTCGAAGCCCGAGAACAGGCCGTCGCTGAATCCGTAGTCCGGCCCCACTATGAACCCGGCGTTGGTGTAGGCGGCAACGTAGGGCTCTTGGTAAAGCCCGTTGCTTAGTATGTCGTGGATCATGCCGCCCAAAAAGGCGATATCGGTGCCCGCCCTTAGGGGGGCGTAGATGTCGGCCTGGGAGGAAGTTCGGGTGAAGCGCGGGTCCACGCTGATGAGCTTGGCCCCGTTCTCCTTGGCCTTGCTGATCCACTTGAAAGAAACCGGGTGGTTGTCAGCCGGGTTGGCCCCCATGATCAACACGCAGTCGGCGTTCTTGATGTCCACCCAATGGTTGGTCATCGCGCCCCGTCCGAACGACTCTGCCAGAGCCGCTACCGTGGCGCTGTGTCATATTCGGGCCTGGTGTTCTATGTTCACCAGCCCCAGGGAGCGCATCATGGCCTGGAGCAGCCAGCACTCCTCGTTGTCCAGGGCGGCGGAGCCCAGGTGGGCCATGGCTGTGGTGCGGTTGACCCTCTGCCCCTGGGCGTTGGTGGTCTCAAAGGTATTGTCCCGGGTTTTTTGCACCAGTTCCGCGATGCGCTCCAGGGCCCAGTCCCAGGACTTTTCCTCCCACTTGCCGCTATGAGGGGCGCGATGCAGCACCTTGGTCATGCGGGCCGGGTTCACCGCCATCTGGTAGAGCCCCGAGCCCTTGGCGCACAAGGTGCCTTGGTTGATGGGATGCTCCGGGTCGCCCTCGATGTGGATTATCTCGCCGCTGGCGCGGTCGGTGTAGACCAAGAGGCCGCAACCCACCGCGCAATAGGGACAGATGGAAGTGGTTTTGCGGGCCGTTTGCAGGTCCACCATCGGTGGGGGAGATGAGGCCTCGGCCTGGGAGGCCTTGCCCGCCGCCCCGCCCAAGGCAACCGAACCCATCATTTTGAAAAAAGAGCGTCTATCCACGCCTACCCCGTTATGCGGTGCGCCATTGGGCGCTGAACAAGCACTGGCAGTCAAAATCCCAACGGGATTGGAAAGAAGCCTGGCCTTGGGTTGGAATCGTCAAAACAAAAGCCCGATTAAACTCGCCTCCCGCGTGGATGGCGGGCGGTTTGGCTGGGTTTTGTCCTGGGCCGGCCTCAGTGTTTGCGCCGAGGTGAAAAGTTAAGATGCCGCCCTGGCCGTGACTATATAAGGTAGCTGTTTACCTCCCCGTTATGCAAGACCCTCTTGGCGCTAGGTGACAGCCCGGCTTTTAGCTTGGGGCCTAGGCTTTGCATTGTTAATTACGATTTCGAAATAAACCTGGCTCGCGCATATGGCGCCTGCCGACAACAAGCCAAGGCCTCCTCCAAGAGCGTGTTGGTGTAACAACTTGTAATAGTAGCTTTATATATCCCACCAAAACCCCTGGCCGCCCGGCGGGGCTATTTCCCGGATGCGGCATGCAAGTTGCAAACTATTCCCCATGTTCCCGTAGAGCTTTCAGGTCCGTCGCAGGGAAGGGTCCGCTATGCAATGGTGTTTCATCTTGGCGAGAGGGGCGCGCAATGAGACGGATAGTTGTCAGTTTGCTCAAGGGTGGCGTGGCCAAAAGCGAAACCGCGGTCAGCCTGGCCCATGGTCTGGCCCGCCATGGCTACAAGGTGCTGCTGGTGGACACCGATGTGCAGGCCCAATGCAATGACATGCTGGGGGTTGAGCCGGAACAGGGCTTGGCCGAGCTTATCGCCGGCTGGGCCGATCCCCAGGAGGCCTTGGCGGAGGTTCGGGATAATTTGTGGCTTTTGGCCGGGGGGGTGCCTCTGGCCGGGGTGAAGATGGAGATCGCCCGCCGGGAGATGGCCCCCGAAGCCGTGTTGGACGAGGCCCTGTCCTGTTATGAAGACGAGTTCGACGTAATGGTCATGGACACCGCGCCGGGCTGGGACACCTTGCTGGTCAATGCCCTGTATTGCTCCCGCGAGGTTATTTCCCCGGTGTCCATGGAGCCGGTGGCTTTGAAGGGCCTGCGCCGCTTTGAAGAGCGCCTGGGGGTGATCCAAAAGTACCAGCCCGCCCTGGAGCTGAAATGGATCGTGCCCACCTTTGTGGACGGCCGGGTGAAAAAGACCGCCCACATCATGGAGCAACTCCAAGCCGAGTATGGGGACCGGCTCACCGACCCCATCCGTTATTCGGTCAAGCTTTCCGAGGCCCCCGAGTTCGGCAAAACCATATACGAGCACGACCCCCGGGGCGCCGGGGCCAAGGGCTATATGGCCCTGGTGGAGCGTGTCATACGCGAGGCCCCGCTGGGCGAGGGCCTTTTGCTCCCTCCAATCGGTGCTGCCGAACCAATTGACACATCCCCCGTCACGGTCCGTGGCCCCGCGCCTTTTGAGTCCCCGGAGCAGCCGGAGGCGTTGCACGAGGCTGCGGCAACAGGCGGGGCGCTTGAACGCTCGGAAGTGTCTGAGCAACCCCTGGCGCAGACGGAACCCATTGTCGAGGCGCCCCTCCGGCAAGGTCCGTCCGTGCTCGAGCCAGTCATATCGCCCCCCACCGCCATGGCTTCGCTTTCGGACGATCCCGCCCCGATGGAGCAAGAACCCTTGGCGGCGGCCGACCCCCAGGCCCTGCCGCCTCAAACCTGGGAAATAAATTTCGCCAGCCAAGTCGAGAGGTTGTTTCAGGAGGAGGAAGCGCGGCCGGCCACGGAACATGACCAGCAGGCCCCTTTCCGGGCAGGTGCGGAAAATGGGAAGGTCACTCTATCGGCGGCCTCCTTGCGCCCAAGCCAAGATAGTCAAGCGCCTGAGCACGACACCCCCAAGACCAACAGCAAGGTGTGGGACCTGCGCGAGCGGCTGAAGAGGGTGCCGGTGTTGAGCCAGCGCCTTACCAAGGGCCTGAGTTCGGGCTCACGCTAACCCCCCGGGGCGGAGGAAAGGTACATGTCCAGCTTCAAGAACGCGCCCGACATCATGGGAGAAGCCCTGGGCCGCCTGCCCATCAATCCCCAGGCAAGGGTCGGCAAGGTGGTGAAAATGTCGCCCGAGGCCCCGGACCGCGCCCGCCGGCTTCTGGATAAGCTCAAGGCCATGCGCCTGTCGGGAATGGCCGCCGCCCTGGAGGAGGCGATGGTCGGTTCGCCGGCCCGCCTTCTGCCGGTGGTGCAGCAACTGGAAATCCTGGTGGCGCGGGAAGATGCCACACGGACCCAGGGCCGCCTGCGGGCCCGCATAAGAAAGGCCGGGCTGCGGGTCGAAGCCACCATCGAGGGCGTCGACTACAACCATCCGCGCAACCTGGACCGCGCCCGCGTCACCGAGTTGGCTGCTTGCGCCTGGGTGACACAGGGGAGCAACGTCATCATCACCGGCCACATCGGGGCGGGCAAGACCTACCTGGCCAGCGCCCTGACCCACGCTGCCTGCGTGCGGGGCCACCGGGCCCTGTACCGCCGCCTGCCCGATCTGCTGCGGGAGTTGGCAGAGGCCCGGGCCAAGCGGGGCCTGGAAAAATACATGGAAGCCCTGCGCAGGATCGACCTGCTGAGTCTGGATGACTGGGGCCTGGAAATGCTCGATCATCAGCAGGGCATCGACCTGCTTGAAGTAATAGAAGGGCGCGACGGCGCCAAGTCCACCCTGGTGGCTTCCTGCCTGCCGTTGAACGGTTGGGTCCGATTCACCGAGAACCACACCATAGGTGAAGCGATCCTTGACCGCTTGGTGCACAACGCCCACCAGATAAACCTGCAGGGGGATTCCCTGCGTAAAGAATATTCTCCCCTGCGCGGTGGCGGTTCGGAACAAAGCGGGTAGCCGGCCACCGCCGAAATCGTAATCTTGCGTTACGATTTCGTAATGCCGGTCTGACCCTCACGAACCTTGCCCGCTTGGCTTGCAAGGCCGCGCTCCCGGTGATAGCATTCAAAATCTTCATCAGGCCGTCATAAGCGGCCCTTTTTGCAGCGAATAACCGGGAGAAACCTTGCCATGCCCGCCCACGCGGTCAAAACATTTCAAGACCTTATAATGGCCCTGGAACGCTACTGGGCGGGGCAGGGCTGCATAGTGGCCCAGCCCTATGACCTGGAAGTGGGCGCGGGCACCTTCAACCCCCACACCCTGCTAAGGGTGCTGGGCCCCGAGCCCTGGAAGGTGGCCTATGTGGAGCCCAGCCGCCGTCCCACCGACGGCCGCTACGGCGAGAACCCCAACCGCCTTCAGCACTACTATCAATACCAGGTGATCCTCAAGCCTTCGCCGCTGGAGGTGCAGCAGCTGTACCTGGACTCATTGCGGGCCTTTGGCATCGATCCCCTGGATCACGACATCCGCTTTGTGGAGGACGACTGGGAGTCGCCCACCCTGGGGGCCTGGGGCCTGGGCTGGGAGGTGTGGCTGGACGGCATGGAGATAACCCAGTTCACCTATTTCCAGCAGGCCGGGTCTATCGATCTGCACCCCATCAGCGTGGAACTGACCTACGGCCTGGAGCGCATCGCCATGTATCTCCAGAAGGTGGACAATGTCTACGACCTGGCCTGGAACGATCAGGTGAGCTACGGAGACATACACCACAAGGGCGAGTGGGAGCACTCCACCTACAACTTCGAGGTGGCCGACACGGCCATGCTTTGGCAGCTTTTCGATCTATACGAGGCCGAGTCCCAGCGGGCCAGCGCCGCCGGCCTGGTGCTGCCCGCCTATGACTACTGCCTCAAGTGCAGCCACGTGTTCAACCTGCTTGAGGCCCGGGGGGCCATAAGCGTGACCCAGCGCACCGCCTACATAGCGCGGGTGCGGGGCATGGCCCGGTCCGTGGCCGAAGGTTACACCGCCCAGCGGGAGGCCATGGGCCATCCCCTGCTCAAGGGCAAGGAGGCGGCGTAATGGCAGAGTTGATTTTCGAGATCGGGTGCGAGGAGATGCCCGCCCGTTTCGTGGCTCCGGCCATGGAGCAGTTGCAGGTCAAGGGACGCCGGGAACTGGAGCGCCAGGGCCTGTTGGAGGCCGGGGCCGAGGTCAATGCCTACGGCACCCCCCGCCGCTTGGCGCTTTTGGTGGCCGGGCTCAAAGCGCGTCAGGAGGACAAGGAGGAGCAGGCCCTGGGCCCGCCCATAAAGGCGGCCTGCGACGCCGGCGGCAACCCCACCAAGGCCGCCCTGGGCTTTGCCAAGAGCCAGGGGGTGGAAGTAGGGGAATTGCAGCAGTTCGACACGGACAAGGGGCCGCGTTTGGGGGTGGTCAAGCGCATCCCCGGCCGCCCGGCCGACCAGGTGTTGGCCGAGCTATTGCCCCATCTGGTGGCCGACTTGCACTTCCCCAAAACCATGCGTTGGGGCAGCCAGAGCTTCCGCTTCGCCCGGCCCATTCATTGGTTCGTGGCCCTGCTGGACGGGGAGGTGATCCCCTTTGAACTGGCGGGGATCAACAGCGGCAGGCACACCTACGGCCACCGCTTCCTGGCCCCTGAAGTCTTGGAGATAAGCGGGGCAGGGGAGTATCTGGACAAGCTGCGAGGGGCCTACGTGCTGGCCGAGCGCGGCGAGCGCCAGGCCAAGGTGCGCCAGGAGGTGGAAGCCGCCGCCGCTGCCGCAGGGGGACGCCTGGTGACCGACGAGGCGCTCATGCAGGAGAACACCGACCTGGTGGAGTGGGCCGCGGCCTGCTGCGGCTCCTTTGACCGCGAGTTCCTGGAAGTGCCCAAGGCGGTGATAATCAGCGCCATGCGCGAGCACCAGCGCTACTTCGCCCTGGAGGATGAAACGGGCAATTTGCTGCCCAACTTCATCGCGGTGAACAACACCCAGCCCCGGGACATGGCCGTGGTCACCGCCGGTCACCAAAAGGTGCTGCGGGCCCGCCTGGCCGACGCCCGCTTCTTCCTTACCGAAGACCGCAAGCGGGCTCTCATCGATCGCTTGGAGGACCTCAAGCAGGTCACCTACCACGCCAAGCTGGGCACCAGCTTTGACAAGGTGGAGCGCTTCGCCGCCCTGGCCGGTTTCCTGGCCGATGAGTTGGGCCTGAGCCCACAAGAAAAGGCCCAGATGGAACGCACCGCCCGTTTGGCCAAGTGCGACCTGGTCACCGAGATGGTGGGCGAGTTCCCCTCCCTGCAAGGGGTGGTGGGCAGCGAATACGCCACCCGTGACGGCGAAGAGGCAGTGGTGGCCGCTGGCATCGCCGAGCACTATCTGCCCGCCGGGGCCGACTCGCCCCTGCCGGAGGGGGCCACAGGCCTCCTGGTGGGCATCGCCGACCGCTTGGACACCATCTGCGGCCTCTTTGCCGCCAACGAGAAGCCCTCGGGCGCGGCCGACCCCTTTGCCCTGCGCCGGGCGGCAATCGCGGTGATCCGCCTGGTTATCGAAAAGGACCTGAGCCTTTCCCTGAGCCGCATGCTGAACCAGGCCCTGGCCGGACTCGCGCCCTGGATGGAGGGCCCCGCCGAACCGGTGGCCGAGGAAATCACCGGCTTCTTCGCGGCCCGGCTGTCCGGCATCCTGGCCGAGCAGGGGGTGCCCACCGATGTGTCCCAGGCGGTGCTGGCCGTGGGCTTGGACGACCTGAAGGACACTGCGGCCCGGGCCCGGGCCTTGGCCGATGCCAAAAAATCGGCCGAGTTCGCCACCCTGGCCGTGGGCCTCAAGCGGGTGATGAACATTCTCAAGAAAGAGGCGGCCCAGGTTCCCCAGGAGGCGCCGGACCAGGCGGCGATGAGCGAGGATGCGGAAAAGGCCCTTTACCGGGCTTTCCAGGATTTGGAGTCCGAGGCGGCGGAGCTTTTCGCGGCCGGCGATTACCAGGGATTTCTGGCCCGGGTTTCGGCCCTCAAGGACCCCATCGACAAGTTTTTCGACGACGTGATGGTCATGGTGGAGGACGAGAAGCTCAGGCGCAACCGTTTGGCTCTGCTTAATCTCATGGGCCGCTTATTCAACCGCTTCGCCCGCTTTGAGTATCTGCAATTGTCATAGGCGGTCAACGGAGATGTACCAAGGGGCATGGAGGGCGCGTTGCTTTCCGTGCCCCTTGTTTTTTTATGGGGAAAATGAGAGTATGCGCACGTAAAAGAATTAATAAACGTAGGTTAGTTGGGAAATTATAATTAAAGTAATGCCTACACATTGCCTATTTTTTTGCCGGGTGTTATGCTTTCTCATCGTCTGAGCCAAGCTTGGCTCCCTGAACCCTCGCAGGGATCGGCCAAGGTTCTACGGCCGCGCCAGTTTACCCAAGATCAATCGAGGCTGGTTTGTCCTTCTAGAGATATGACAGCATGAGGATTTGTACAACCAACCTCTAAAAAATATGAGCCTGCCCATGCCACTCGATGTTGAAACAACCGCGCTCGCGCTACGTCCATATTCCGCGTTTCACGCCGCCTCAGGCTTGGCTCACGTTTTCCCGATCACTGTCAACTCCAAGGCCGCTCTAAAAAGGGCAGGCGCGCCCCCTTCCGCTCCGCGGTCGTGGCTGGGTTGGGCCGGCGGGCGCTCTTGGCGGCAAACTACGGCCGCCGATCTCACTGCAACGACAAGCATTCCGATGCGGCGGCTTTGGGGCGGGACATTCCGGAATACGAGTTTCGTTTCCGGGGCGCGCCGGATTATCAGCACTTGGCCGAAAGGGTTCTAAGGGATGGCTCCGCATAAACAAAACCCCGAAGCATCGGGCGGCCTGCCGGGCAGTGGGGCCGCTGGCGCCCCGCCCGGCCAAGTCACCCCCCAGGCGGTAGCGAATCCCATGGCGACGCTATCGGATAGCTTGCCCGCCAAGGGCGGGGAGGCCTCGGAGGCCCTGCGGCTATTTGTGAGCTTTCGGCTGGACCGGGAGGCCTACGCCCTTCCCCTGGAACGGGTGGAACGGGCCCTGCGCATGGTGGCCCCGGTGCAATTGCCCCAGGCTCCGCCTTGGTTAATGGGGGTTATCAACATGCACGGCCAGGTGCTGCCGGTGCTGGATCTGGGGCAGCGTTTCGGACGGGAAACCAAACAGCCCCATCCGGACCAACGCCTTTTGGTGGTGTCCCAGGAGCCCCGCGATTTGGCCTTGCTGGTGGACGAGGTAGAGCAGGTGCTGGACGCCCGAGTTGACCAGCTGGAACCCCCATCCGGCCATTTGGCGGGTTCGCGGATGCTGGCCGGGGTGCTGCAACACAAGGGAGAACTGGTCTTGGTGCTCAACCCGGACCGCCTGGCCCCCATGGACTGGGAAGAGCATGAAGAGCTGTTCAAGACCCTGGAAAACGAGGCTGTAGCAAAGGACGATTTTGAACAGCCAAAATGACAACGACCGCTTCAGCCAGGGCGAGTTCCTTTTGTTCCAGGATCTGTTGCTCCGGCGCACCGGTATGCACATCACTGAGCGGCGCAGTCTGGAGATGGGGCGCCACCTGTGGCAGGTGGCCGGCCAGGAGGGCATGGCCAGCCTGCAAGCCCTTTACGAACGTCTCGACCATAGCCGCACCGACAGCGAAATTTGGGATCAAGTCATCGGCGGTCTCACCGTGGGCGAAACCTATTTTTTCAGGGACCGCGCCCAGTTCGAGGCCCTGCGCTTCCAACTGCTGCCGGATATAATCAGCCGGCGCCGCGCCGACCGCAGGCTGCGCATATGGAGCGCCGGTTGCGCTTCGGGCGAAGAACCCTATTCCCTGGCCATGCTGCTCACCGAGATCATCCCCGATATCGACCGCTGGAACATCTCCATCCTGGGAACCGACATCAACAAGGAATCCTTGTCCCGGGCCCGCAACGGCTTCTATAAGAAATGGTCCTTCCGCCAGTGCGGGGCGGATATGGTGAACCGCTACTTCACCCCCCAGGGCGAACAGTTTAAACTGCACCCCCGCATTGGGAATATGGTCAATTTCGCGTACCTCAACTTGTCCGAGGACAGCTACCCCGCTCTGATGACCAACACCTGCGCCCTGGACCTGGTTTTGTGCCGCAACGTGGCGATCTATCTGCCGGATGAACAGGTGCGGCAAATGGTCGATCGCTTTGCCCGGTGCCTGGGCCAGGACGGTTGGCTCATGGTGGCCGCCACCGAGACCGACCCGCGCGGTTTCCCCGGTTTTGTCGCCCGCAATTTTGGGCAGGCGACGGTTTACCAACTGGAGGGAGCCGGCCAAATCCAGACGCCGACGCAGTGGGAGGCGGATGTTTTTCAACCGCCGGAGCAGAGCAAGCCTCTTCTTAAGCCCTTGACGCCGCCGACCCGCACCGCCGACCCGCCGGCGGCCAGCCGTCCTCCGCTAATCGCCGGTCCGGATGCGCTCTCCCATGCCCGCCGCATGCTGGAAAGCAGCCAGTATCAGTCGGCCCGCTGCCTGCTGGAGCAGGCCGAGGGACATCGCCAGGCCACGGCCAACCTATGGCTGAAGGGGGGCCGGCGCTTGGCCAACCTGGGTAATTTGGCCGAGGCTCGGTACTGGTGCGATAAATCCCTGGAGTCCGACCCCTTGCTTGCCGAGGGCCATCATTGCCGGGCCCTAATAGCCCTGGAAGAAGGCGACCCGGGTTTGGCGGCGGATCATCTGCGCAAAGCCCTCTATTTGGAGCCTAATCACCTGGCGGCTCACTTTTCCCTGGCCACCCTGTACCGAAAGCTGGGGCAGAACCAAAAGGCCCTGCTGCACGGCCGCCAGGCAATCCGCCTGGCCTCCAGCCTACCGCCGGAGCAAACCGTGCCCGAGGCGGACGGATTGGCCGCTGGGCGAATCGTGACCATGTTGCAGATACTTTTGGACGCGGCTTGAGAAAAGCCTAAGCATTACGAAGAAAGTTGTAAGGCATGCCCAATTACTCCACCGCAGGCAAGCAATCCCAAGCCCAGAGGGTGTTGGAAAAGCGGGCGCACGACTTGGCCCAGGCGCTTAGGGAGCAGGGAGACCCCGCCGGGAGCCTGAACACGGTCACCTTCACCCTGGGCAAGGAAAAATTCGGCATAGAGCTGAAATACCTCAAAGAGGTGCAGCCGCTGGATTGCCTAAACTGGTCATTGGTTCCCTGCACGCCCGAGTTCGTGGTGGGAGTGGTCAATATCCGGGGCCGCTTGTACTCGGTGATGGACCTGGCCAGCTTTTTGGGCTTGAGAGGCCGTCACCTAACCGAGCAATCACACGTCCTGCTGGTTCGGGTGGGAGGGCAAGGCGGTGGCCCGGTCATGGAGCTTGGCCTGATCTCCGATACTCTGCCGGTGATAAACCGAATTGGCATCGAGGGGCTTCAGGAGCCTCAAGGCACGGTGTCCGAAGAGGCTCAGAGGTATTTCAAGGGCGTGACCGCGGAGATGACGACGTTGTTGAACATGGAAAGCTTGTTGTCGGACCCAGCGATAATCGTGGACTGGGCTTAATGAACCAGAGGCCCCCGGCGTGAATAAAGGCCGGCTGGCAAACCGCAGAGTTGGAGAGATGTAGATGTCCCTTGCGCATCCGGAAAATATCAAGGAACAGGGGCCGGCTCCGATGGGTGACACCAAAACAGGATGGCGCAGCATCGGGCGGGTGTTGGCGGGCCTGGTGCTGGTGGTGGCCTTGGTTCCCCTGGTGGTGGTGGCGGCGTTCACCGCGCTCAACGTCAAGGACGAAACCGAAAGAATGCGCGCGGGCTCGCAGAAGTTGGCCTCGGAGATGAAGTCCTTCGCGGGCGAGGAAACGGCAAATTTGGCCCGGGCGACCATGGACAACATAGATGACTATCTTCGGATGCACCTGATGGATGTGCGCTGGTTGTCGCGCACTCCCCAGGTGGTGCGGGCGGCCCAGGAGGCGGCGGTCAAGGCGAGGCGGATGGGCCTGGTGGGCATGAGCGAGGCCCGCCTGGAAGCCCGCATGAAGAACTCCCCGGCCCTGGACGACAACAAGTCCCTGGTCGCCGTTCTCAAAGGCCTGCAAGAGCGCATGCCTGCCTTCAAGGAAGTGTTTTTCACCGATAGCCACGGGTTCAACGTGGCCTACACCAACCGGACCAGTGATTTTGTCCAAGCTGGCGAGAATTGGTGGGAATCGGCCTGGAGAGATGGCGTCTACCTGGGGAAGGTGGTGTTCGACAGCTCGGCCAAGGTGTTCGCCATGGATGTGGCCTTGCGCATCGAGGACGCCCAAGGCAAGCCGGTGGGGGTGCTAAAGGCAGTCCTGGATGTTAACCAAGTCCGCCGGCGGGTGGCGGAGGTTGCCAAGGGCTTATCCAACGCCGAGGTGCTTTTGTTCGATGGTTCGGGGCGTCTTTTGGCCGATTCCAATGTGGGTGTGGACAATAACGACGGCAAGTTATTGGCGATTAATCTGTTCGCTAAAAAATGGGCCCCGGCCCAGGAAGCGGTGCGGCTTTCCCCCGGTGCTTCGGGTTACATGCTGGGCCAGCAAAACTTGAAAGGCCTGCCGGTGGTGGTGGGCTACGCGGCCAGCCTTGGGGGTAAGTATTTCAAGATCGGGGAAGCGGTCGAGATGCCCTGGTATCTGGCAATGAGCGTAAGCGAAGCTCATGCCCTGCGGCCGGTGAAGGCGCTGGCCAGCGCCGTGAAGACCTTGAACGAGGCCAAGTTGCAGGCCTTGTGGATGATGCTGGCTATCTGCCTTGGGGCCGCCTTGCTGGCCACCTTGGCCGCGTTGTTCTTCTCGCGGCGCATCACCCGCCCGCTTAAACAAATGGCCGAAGCCAGCAGGCGGCTGGGGGAGGGCGACATGACGGTGGATGTGCCGGTTTTGCGCCGGGATGAAACCGGCGTGCTGGCCCGGGCCTTCAATCACATGGTCGCGCGGGTGCGCACCTCACAGGCCGACATGGCCCAGAAGGCGCAAGAGGAGCGCGAGACCAAGCTGTATTTGGAGGAGACCATCAGCCAGTACGTGGCTTTTGTGGAGAAGGTGGGCCAAGGCGATCTCACCGCTTCGGTGAGGCCGCCCAAGGCCGACGACCAACTGGG
>JAHJPG010000113.1 GCA_018819925.1 Pseudomonadota bacterium | reverse complement strand
GCCCACCGGCGGCCCGTGCCCCGGGTGGAAGCCGGCCGGGCCCTGGCCGCCTCGGGCCGGGTGCATGCCATGATGGATCTCAGCGACGGCATCGCCAGCGACCTGGCCCGCCTGGCCCGGGCCTCGGGCCTGGGGGCCCGGGTGGAAGCCGAGTCGGTGCCAATGGACCCGGCGGCCCGGGCGGTGGCCCAAGCCCTGGGGGCCGACGCCTTGGGCTGGGCCCTGGCCGGAGGCGAGGATTTCGAGCTGATGTTCACCTGCGACCCCGGCGAGGCGCCGCTGTTGGCCGAACTGGTGGCCGAGGCCGCCGGCGGCCTGGCCGTCACCCAGGTGAGCCGCCTGACCCCGGGGCCGGGAGTCACCCTGAGCCGGGGCGGCAAAAAGGAGCCCATCGGCTACATGGGCTACGACCACTTCCGGGAATCCGCTCCATGAAACGGCTGTCCGGCGTCCTGCTCATCCTGGCCCTGCTGGGAGGCCTGCCCTTGACCGCCTGGGCCAAAAGCCTGTCGGGCCTGGACTTGAGACCCGCGCCCCTCGCAAAACCAGCCGGCACGGCCGCCCCCGCTCCACCCCGGTATTCAGCCCCCACCCTGCCCGCTCAATTGAGCATCTGCGGGGTTCCGGTGCCCTTGGAGCGCCCCATGGTGGCCGAGCATCTGGAACGGGAGCTGATAATCGTGGTGCACGACCCGGCCCAGGTCATCATGTGGCTCAAGCGGGCCGGCCGCTATTTCCCCTACATAGAGAGCAGGCTGAGGGCGGCGGGCATGCCCCAGGACCTCAAGTACCTGGCCGTGGCCGAGAGCAGCCTGATCCACTACATCCGCTCCCCCGCCGGGGCGGTGGGGCCCTGGCAGTTTTTGGCCTCCACCGGCCGGGCCCACGGTCTGAGGATCGACCGCTGGTACGACGACCGGCGCAACATCGTCTTCGCCACCAAGGCGGCCTTGTCCTACCTGAAAAACCTGCGCCAAGAGTTCGGCTCCTGGCCCCTGGCCATGGCCGCCTACAACTGCGGGGAGCGCCGGCTGGCCCGGGAGATCAAGGAGCAGGGCACCAGGGACTATTTCGACCTGGCCCTGCCCCGGGAGACCCAGCGCTACATCTACCGCATCTTGGCGGCCAAGCTGGTGCTCGGCGACCCCAAGAGCTACGGCTACGACCTGCCGCCCTCGGCCCGCTGGAAGCCAATGCCCGGCGAGAGCGTGACCCTGAAACTGAAGCGGCCCATGCACCTGAGCGCGGTGGCCCAGGCGGCCCACACCAGCTACCGCCATTTGCTGGAGCTAAACCCGGAGTTGCGGCAGCGGCATCTGCCCAGGGGACGGGTGACCATCGCGGTGCCCCCGGGCCAGTCCCAGGGGCTGGCCGCCCGCCTGAAAAAGAACGGCCCCCTGCCGGGCCCGGACAGCGAAACCTATGTGGTGCGCCGGGGCGACAGCCTGAGCGCCATCGCCCGCCGGCACGGGGTGACCCTGGAGGAGTTGAAGGACGCCAACGAGTTGGAGGGCGTGAGCATCATCATGCCGGGCCAGCGGCTGATGATTCCCGAAAAATAGACAAAAAAAGCGGCGAAGGGAATCACAATCCCTCCGCCGCCCAAACATCCCCCCACCGGGCCGCTGCCTTGGCGAACCCTTCCCGATGGGGCAGGCTGGGCGCAACTTCGAAGCGCCCTTTTAGCTTGACGCCCCCACCATTTGGGTGAAGGCAAACAATTCTTTTCCACCAAACCGTCTCAACCTACGATACGCGGCCCACAAAGTCAAGATATCAGTCGGGGTATGAGTTGATCCAGGCTGGAGATGAATCCGGCCACCCCGTCGATCCGCGGGAAGCTTTCGGCCCCCTTGGGAGCCATGATCCAGGTGGCCAGGCCGGCGCCGGTGGAGGCCATGGCCCCCATGGGGGCGTCCTCCACGGCCAAGACTTCCCCGGCCTCCAAGCCGCTGATCCTGAGGGCCAGCAGATAGGGCTCCGGGTCGGGCTTGCCCCGGGTGATGTCCTCCACCGTCACCACGGCCTGGACCAACTCGCGCAGGCCCTGGTGGGCCAGGAAACCCTCGGCCACCGAACGCAGGGTGCTGGTGACCACGGCGGTGAACACCCCCCGCTGGGCCGCGGCGGTGAGCAGCTTCCGGCCCCCGGGCATCACCGTGGCCTGAGCGGTGTAGGTCTGGTCCACCAGCCGGTAGTAGCGCTCCACCAAATCCTGCACCGAAGGCTCCAAACCGTGGTGCTCCTTGAGGGCGCCCATGATGTCGTAGGGGGTGCGGCCGGCCCAGCGGTGGGGGCCGCCGCCCATGCGCTCCACCCCCAGTTCGCTCAAAAAAAGGTCCGTGGCCGCGGTCATCACCCGCATGCTGTCGGCCAGGGTGCCGTCCAGGTCCAGAAACAGGCCTCGCGCAGGGGTTGTGGCCAAAATTTTCCTCCTTAGCGCCCCTTGGAGATATGGCGCGCTAACTGCCTTGGATGTATATCTTAATTTAAACTTTACCCTGTTTGGCGCTCCCTGGCCATTGTTCATGCAAAAGCCGCCGGGCCTTCCTTGACTTTAAAGGCAGCCAAAGCTAAGATGACCGCAATATAATGGGTTAGGTGTATCAATGACTAACTATATCTTGGGATTTTTGGCCGCCTTCACCCCCACCCCCGCCTTGGCCGCCAATCTTGGCGGAAATACCGGCGCCGACGTATGGCAGATGGTGTGGTCCGCCGGCCCGGTGGTGCAGGGTGTGTTGCTGATTCTGATTGTTTTTTCGGTGGTTAGCTGGGGGCTCATCCTGGCCAAGCTCAAGTCGCTGCGCGAGGCCAAGCGCCAGAACCAGGAGTTCGACAACCTGTTTTGGCACGCGGGCAGCCTTTCGGCGGCCCAAGCCCAGACCAAGCACCTGACCACCAGCCCCCTGGCCGGCATGTTCGCGGTGGCCTTTGGCGAGTTGGGCAAGGTGATGCAGATGCGCCGGGGCGAACCGGGGCTGCCCCCGGGGGTCATGCCCAACCTCAAGCGGGCCCTGGACCGGGCCCAGGCGGCGGAAAGCACCCGCTTGGGCAAGGCGGTCACCTTCCTGGCCACCACCGCCAACACCGCCCCCTTCATCGGCCTGTTCGGGACGGTGTGGGGCATCATGGACGCCTTCCGTAGCATCGGGGCCACCGGGGCGGCCAATCTGGCCACCGTGGCTCCGGGCATCGCCGAAGCCCTGGTGGCCACGGCCACCGGCCTGTTCGCGGCCATCCCCGCCGTGGTGTTCTACAACCACTTCAACCGCCGCCTGGTGGTGTTGGAAGCAGAAATGGACTCCTTCAGCCAGGACTTTTTGAACCTGGTGGAGCGCGACCTCATGCGCCGCCACGGACCGGCGGTGGAGGCGGTGCGCCCCGCCGAGTTGGACGGGAGCAAAGGCTAAAGCCATGGCTGGCGTGGGCAACAAAGGCCGCTTTCTGGGGGAGATCAACGTGGTCCCCCTGGTGGACGTAGTCCTGGTGCTGCTTATCATCTTCATGGTGGCCGCGCCCATGATGGTCCAGGGTTTGGACGTTAAGCTGCCGGCCACCGACAGCGGAGCCCTTAAGACCTCCGAGGAGTTGTTGGTGCTCACGGTCACCCAAAAAGGCCAGGTGTATCTGGACGAGTTCCAGGTGGGCCTGGAGGGGCTGGCCGGCAAGCTCAAGAACATCACCAGCCGCAAGCCCGGCACCAGGGTCTATCTGCGGGCCGACAAGGACGTGCCCTACGGGGTGGTGGTGCAGGTCTTGGCCGAGGCCAAGAAGGCCGGGGTGGAGAATCTGGGCATGGTGACCGAGCCCGAGCGCGTGCCCCCGCCGGAAAAGAAGAAAAAGTCTTGAGCACCGCGGCCCTAAAGCGCTTCACCCCCGTGGGCGGCGAGCAGGTCGCCTGGGCCATCGGGGTCAGCCTGGGGCTGCACCTGCTGCTTTTGGCCGTGCTGGCCTTTTGGCCGGGCTGGCGTTTCAGCCGGCCCAAGGTCTTCGCCCCGGTGTACAACGTGGCCCTGGTGAGCCCGGCGGTTTTGGCCCGGCCCGCCCCGGCCCCGCCGGCCCCCAAGGCCGCCCCGGCCCCCCGGACGGCTCCCGTCCCGGTGGCCAAGCCCGAGCCCAAGAAAGAGGCGGTGGCCCTGCCCAAGGACAAACCGGCCCGCCTCAAGCCCAAGCCGGTGCCCAAGCAGCCCGACCCCAGCAAGCTCTTGGCCAGCCGCCTCAAGCGGCTGGAGCGGGAGGTGGCCGCCGAGCGCAAGGCCGAGCAGAAGCTCACCAGCGCCATGAACCGCCTGGAGAGCAGGGTGGCCACCCGCCAGGCCGCCTCCGGGGCCTTTGCCGCCGGCGCGGCCAGCGCCGACACCAACAGCCTGCGCTTCCAGGTGTACTACACCGAGATATGGGAAAGGGTGCGCCGCCAGTGGGTTTTACCCGAGGCCCTGGTTAAAAGCACCCGCAACCTGGAGGCGGTGGTGGTGGCCCGCATCCGCCGCGACGGGGCCCTGGCCAAGGTTTGGCTGGAGAAAAGCTCGGGCAACAGCCGCCTGGACTCCAGCGCCCTCAGGGCGGTGGAAAAAGCCGCCCCTTTCCCGCCCCTGCCCAGCGTGGTCAGGGAGCGCGAGCATGAAATAGGACTGCGTTTCCGGCCCGAGGACCTTAACGACTGACCATCAGCGGAGATAGAATGCGCCGCCTTATCGCCACCCTGTGCTTGATCCTGCTGACCCTGGGGCTGGCCATGCCGGCCGCCGCCCGGGTCTACATCGACATCACCCAGCCCTTCAGCAAAAAACTGCCCCTGGCCCTGAGCCAGTTCCAGCCCCTGCCCGAGGCCGCCCAAGACCCCATCGGGGCCGAGGGCGCCCAGATGCTCCAGCGCTACCTGGGCTACACCGGCCTTTTCGACTTCATGGACCCCAAGAGCTTCTTGGGGGCTCCGGCCCTGGAAAAGGTGGACTACCGCCGCTGGACGCGCATCGGGGCCGAGCTTCTCATCACCGGCGGCTACAAGCTCTCCGGGGGCATCTTCACCCTGGAGCTTCGGCTGTTCGATATCACCGAAGGCAAGCTTTTGGTGGGCCGGCGCTACGACGGCCGCACCGCCGACCTGGGGGCCATGCTGGCCCGCTTCAGCGACGACGTGATGCTGGCCCTCACCGGCGAGCGCTCCATCTACTCCACCATGATCGCCTTCGTGGGCTCCCGGGAGCGGATCAAGGAAGTCTATTTGATGCGCTTCGACGGCTCCGGGGTGCGCAACCTGAGCAAAAAGGGAGACATCAGCCTCTACCCCGCCTGGAGCCCGGACGGAGCCCTGGTGGCCTACAGCTCCTACGTCAAGCGCCGCCCGGCCATACTGGTGCATGCCCTGGCCGGGGGCAGCGGCAAGGTCATCATCAACAAACCCGGGGTGAACCTGACCCCGGCCTTCAGGCCCCAGCATCAGGGGCAGTTGGCCGCAGCCCTGTCCTACACCGGGCAGAACAACATCTTCCTGGCGGACCTGGCCGGAAAAATCATCAAGCGCCTCACCGACGGCTGGGGCATCGAGGTGGCGCCCTCCTTCAGCCCCGACGGCAAGCGCATGGCCTATGTCAGCGACCGGGGCGGCAATCCCCAGATATACGTCCTGGACCTGACCAACGGCACCAACCGGCGCATCACCTTTGGCCATAAATACTGCGCCGCCCCCGCCTGGAGCCCCCGGGGCGACCGCATCGCCTATCAGGCCCAGGTCAACGGCACCTTCCAGGTGGCCACCATCCGCCCCGACGGCAGCGACACAAAGGTGCTCAACGCCGGGTGGGGCGGCGGCGAGGACCCCACCTTCTCCCCGGACGGCAGGCTAATCGCCTATGCCAGCCGGCGCACCGGGCGCTACCAGATTTGTCTGATGACCGCAGGGGGGGAGTACATAACCCGGCTTACCAATCTGCCCGGCGAACAGACCGACCCGGCCTGGTCGCCACGAGGCATCATGGTCAAGTGAAACTGGAACCCAGAGAACCCATATGGCGGGAGGCTTTAACGTGAAAAAGTATTTGGTTTGGATGGCCCTTGCGGTGCTCTTGGCCGGACTTGCCGCCCCCCTGGGCTGCGGCAAGGACACCGTGCCCACCCCGGGCGCGGTTAGCGAACAGGAAAAAGCCCGCCTGGAGGCCGAGCGCGAGCGCCGCCTGCGGGAGCAGCGCCTCAAGGAGGCCCAGCTCAAGGAGGAGCAGGCCCGGGCCACCGAGGCCAAGCTCAAGGACGTCTTCGTCAATAGCGACATACATTTCGAGTATGACCGCTACGACCTGAGCCCCGAGGCCAAGCAGGCCCTCAACGAGAAGGCGGCCTACTTGCAGCAGCACCCCTCGGTGCAGGTCATCGTGGAGGGCCACTGCGACGAGCGCGGCTCCAACGCCTACAACATGGCCCTGGGCGAAAAGCGGGCCAAGGCGGCGGAGGCCTACCTGGTGGCCATGGGCATAAGCCCCCAGCGCATGGAAACGGTGAGCTACGGCGAGGAGCGGCCCCTGGTGGCGGGCCAGACCGAGGAGGCCTACGCGGCCAACCGTCGTGGCCACTTCGTGATAAAGGACTGAACCGGGCGGGCGGTCCGTCCCCGGGAGGAGTAAATGAAGGCAAAAGCTCTGGTCCCTATCATGCTCGCCCTTCTGCTGGCCGCCGGCCTGGGCGCCGGCTGCGCCACGGTGGAGCCGGAGCAGTTCGCGGCCTTGCAGTCCCAAGTGACCCGCCAGCAGCGCCAGGTCACGCAGCTTGAGGAAAAGCTGGCCGCCCTGAACAAACAGATGGAGCAGGGCCGCCAACCCCAGGCCGAGCTGGTCTCCCAGATGGCCTCCATGCGCCAGGACCTGATGCGCCTGTCGGGCCGGGTGGAAGAGAGCGAGCACCGCCTGGGCCAGGCCTTCAACGAGCGCTCCAACCAGGAGGCCCAACAGGCCAAGGAAAACGCCGCCAAGGCCCAGGCCGAGACCGGCAAGCGCCTGGAGCGGCTGGAGTCCTACCTGGGCATGACCCCGGGCAAGGACGGGGCCACGGCCCCGCCGCCCAAGGCCGCCGCCGCGGGACAGCCGCCGGCCGAGCCCAAACCGCAGGACATCTATGACCTGGGGCTGAGGCTATACAAGCAAAAGGCCTACGGCCCCGCCCGGGACCGCTTCGCCGAGTTCATCAAGAAGCACCCCAAGAGTTCCCTGACCGACAACGCCCAGTATTGGATCGGCGAGACCTTCTACGCCGAGAAAAAATACGAAGAGGCGATCCTGGCCTACAACCAGATGATCAAGCACTACCCCAAGAGCGCCAAGGTGCCCGCCGCCCTGTTCAAGCAGGGCCTAGCCTTCCAAGCCCTGGGGGACAAGCGCACCGCCAAGATCGTCCTGGGCAAAATAGTCAAGGACTACCCCAAGAGCTCCCAGGCCAAGCTGGCCAAAAGGGTGCTCAAGAAACTCTAGCCTCTGCATACGTTGCCCGCACACCGGCACTAAAACAATCACACAAGGCGGGAGACCTTCGGGGCCCCGCCTTTTCCACTTCCCTGGGGGAAGTGGTTGGGAAGATGAGCCGTGCACAAGCTTTTTAAGTGGTTGGCCGCCGTAGTGGCCCTGGTGTTACTGCTTGCCCTGGGCCTGTGGTGGTATCTGCCCAGGCTCAACACCTATCAGGCCGATGGCGAGTTGATCCTGCCGGGCCTGAGCGCCCCGGTCAAGGTGTTGCGCGACGCCAAGGGCATGGCCTACATCTATGCCGCCAATCCCCATGACGCCTTCCGGGCCCATGGCTTTGTAACCGCCCAGGACCGGCTGTTCCAGATGGAGGTGATCCGCCGCCTGGCCACTGGGCGCATCTGCGAGCTGGCTGGGGAAAAGGCCCGGCCCCTGGCCATGCACTACCTCACCCTGGGCTTCATGCGCAACGCCCGGCGCATGGCCAAGATGCTCAACCCCGAACAGCGGCGCTTTATAGAGAGCTACCTGGCCGGGGTCAATTATTTCATCGCCACCCGCCGTGACGAGTACCCCCTGGAGTTCAAGCTGGCCGGTATAAAGCCCACCCCCTGGAGCGCGGCCGACAGCCTGGTCATGCAGCTTTTCATGAGCTGGGGCTCCTCGGGCAATATCAAGATAGAAACTGCGGCTCAGATGATCGTGGACAAGCTGGGCCTGGAGCGGGCGCGGGAGATATTCCCCCTGACCATAAACCCCGAGGAGACCGGCCCTCCCAAGGAAGGCTCCCTGCCCCAGGCCGTGGCCCGCCTGAACCTGGCTCAAAGCTCGGGGCTGTCCCTGCCCCTGACGCCGGGGGCCCTGGCACTCAGCAGCAACAACTGGGTGACCGGCCCCGGCCTGAGCGCCGGAGGCAAGCCCATCCTGGCCAACGACCCCCATCTGGACGCGCGCATCCTGCCCGGCCCCTGGTATCCCATCGCCTTGATCACGCCTCAGTACCGCTGGGTTGGGGTGGGCGTGCCGGGCATACCGGGCATCGTGGTGGGGCGCAACCAGCACGTGGCCTGGGGGGTGACCAACGCCTACGGCGACTGCCAGGACCTCTACGTGGAGACCCTGGACCCGGCCAACCCGGACAACTACCTGGAGAACGGCAAGCCGGTTCCCTTCAAGGTGGTTACCGAGGCCCTGAATATCAAGGACGCCGAGGCGCCGGGCGGCATGCGCACCGAGCAGGTCAAGATTCGCCTCAGCAAGCGGGGGCCGGTGGTCAGCGAGGTGCTCAGTGGACTCAAGACCGACAAGGTGCTGACCCTGCGCTGGGCGCCCTACGAGTCCTTTGACGGCCGCCTGGGACTGGACCAAGCCATGATGGCCACCAACGCGGTGCAGTTCCGCGACGGCATCCAGGGAATGCGTCATCTGGTGCTCAACTACGTCTTCGCCGACACCGCCGGCGACTTCGGCTGGGTGGTTTGCGGCGGGCTGCCCATCCGGGGGCCGGGCCAGGGCACGGTGCCCTACGTGGTGACCACCGGGGAGGACAACTGGCTGGGCTGGGTGCCGGACAAGCAGATGCCCCAGGCCATGAACCCGGCCAAGGGCTGGGTGGGCACCTGCAACCACAAGACCATCACCCGCGACTACCCCTATTACTACTCCTCGCGCCTGGCCCCCTCCTGGCGCTACCGCCGCCTGATGCAGCTCATGAACGCGCCGGGCAAGAAGAGCGCCATGGACAGCTGGGCTTATCAGCGCGACGACAAGAACCTCATGGCCGAGCTGCTGGTCCCCATCCTGGCCCAGGCCCTCAAAAAGGACCCCACCACCCGCCCCCTGGGCGAACTGCTGGCCTCCTGGGACCATCGCGACCGGCCCCAAGCCGCCGCGCCCCTGGTGTTCCAGGCGGTGTACAACCGCTTCGCCCTGCTCACCTACCGCGACGAACTGGGCGAGGACTTGGCCCGCTTCATGCTGGACCAATACTATTTTTGGAAGGAGCGCCTGGCCTCGAAGGTGGTTGCCGGCTCCTGGGACTGGTTCGACGACACCACCACTCCCGCAAAGGAGGGCCGCGACGAGCTCATCCGCCGGGCCGGGCGCGAGGTGGTGAACGAGTTGAACGACAAGCTGGGCCCGGACCCGGCCTCCTGGAAGTGGGGCGACCTGCACACCCTGAACCTGGTCAGCCCGGTGGCCCGCCAGGGGTTCCTGGCCCCCATCCTGGGCGAGTTCCACCCCATGGGCGGCTCGGAGTCCACCCTGCTCAGGGGCATCTACGATTTCAACAAGCCTTACGAGGTCACGATATTCGACTCGCTGCGCATGGTGGCCGATCTGGCTGACGACGACAAGGTGATGGCCGTGCTGCCCGGCGGGGTCACCGCCCGGGTGCTCAACCCTCACACCACCGACCAGGTGGGGCCCTTCATGAGCGGCGCGCCGGTGTACTGGTGGTTCAGCGACCGGGCCATTGCCGAGCATGCGGTGAGCAAGCTGATTCTTAAACCAGGCAAATAGCCGCGACCAACACCGCCCCCGCCCGTTTATCCGGGCGGGGGCGTTTTTTGCCATATAATGTCTGCGCTCAAAATCGGCACAGCCAGGCACCGCAGGGCAAGGCGGCAGGCAAACGAGGGACACAGGCGTAGTCTACCTACGCCGAGGACCGAGTGACGCCGACAACGCAGCCATGCGGGGTCTGGCGAAGCCGTCTAATCCAGGGGCCACTGCCCCCGCTCGGTGAGCACCTCTTGCAGCACCTTGAGGCCCTGGTTGACCACGGGCATGCCCGCGTAGATGGCCACCTGGAAGATGGTCTCGGCCACGTCGTGGGGGTCGCAGCCCACGTTGAGCGCGGCCCAGATGTGCAGCTTGAGCTCGTCGGTGCGCTCCAGGGCGGTGAGGGTGGCCACGGCCACCAGTTGGCGGGTGGGGTGGGGCAGCTTTTCGCGGGCGTACATCTGCCCGGTGATGAACAGGCTCAGGTCCTTGGCCAGGCCCTTGTCAAAGCTCTTCCACAGGTCGTAGGGGCGGTCGTCCTTGTAGCCGTCAAAATACAGCTTGGCGGTCTCACCGGTCTTCTTCTTGAGGTCTTCGATGGACATGATGTAAAGCACTTTCCCGAATTAGTTGATGTATTCAGCTAAGTTATAGCCAGCTTACAGTTTTCCGTATGCTTTTAGGATTCTGTAAGTATCTCTCCCATCAATAAAACAATATCTTCTAGGCCTTGAAGGGTTGACAGCAAAAGCACGAAGTGTGGCCCGTACTGCCTCCCCAATTTTATGACAGTGTTGAACAACAAGAAGGTCCGCCGGGGTTCCGTCTAATCTGTATATTTGGTCCCCTCTTTTCCCGAGCATATCCGGAGTCATTTCTCGGAAACCGCTTCCCGGGCCTTTCAGTAGGAACGCTGCGGATTTTCTTTGTCCTGAGAGATGGATATGAGTGGAAAACAAATCATCTTGTTCTCCACCCCAATCTTTTTTGGTAATATCCTGCAAAATATCGCAGAACTTTTCTTTAATATTTTCTTCTGATTGTACCTTCATATAATCTATCCACTCTTGTGCCGCTACATCACCAACTTCCTTTATTTTGTTAAATTCATCTATATCTTCCGGGAAATTTTCATACCAATTCCAGCCGAACCATACAACATCTCCTCCATATTCTTGGTTTAACGGGTGATCATAACTTGGAGCTCCCATTATTATCGGATGCAAGATTATTTCATGGGCATTGACCCCTCTTATTTCTCCTATAATTGAGATAATAGAAGTTTGGCTTTGGAATACTTTCTCTGTGTCGGCAACAATATGCTTAGTGTGAAACTCAACAAAAACGTCCTTTTCATAATCAAAATTGAGCAATACTCGGTTTCTTATCCTTGCTGCAGAGTAAACTTCATCGTTGCCTTCAAGTTGATCAGAACTGCAGAATAGTTGTCCCTCTCTTGGATTTTGGAGCGCTTCGTTAAGGGTAGGGACGCCCTTGGCTTTACAATACGCCAGAGCGAGATCCACAATTATATGGTCATTTTCAACATTAACGAAATGATCGTCTCCTGTTTTTTTATTTTGCTCAAATGCCTCTAAAAAGGGCTTCCCAAAGGCAGAAAAGCATTTGCGGTAATTAATGAATCCAGGATCGATGTGGTGATATAGATCTTCGTTCCGAAATTCTGAAGTTGTGGTGTCTCTAAATGTGTAGTCATCATCTGGCATTTAGTAGCTCCAGTATCCCGGGAATAGACGCTCTGGTTTTAGCAACTGATACAACATTATCGCTTAATACCTTATCGATGTCACCTCACCGAATCGTCTATCTTGCACTCGTGGCAGCCGCAGTGGGGGCACTCCACGCCCTTAAGCACCTCGCCGCCGTGGCCCTGATGCTCCTCGGGCAGGATGCGGTCCACATAGGCCTTGAAGCCCTGGCCGCACTCGGGGCACAGAGCGTCCACTTGTTCCTTTTGCTCCTTTTGACTTTCGTCGTTCATGGGACGGTCCTCCGAAAAAAGGAATTGTTGGGTTTCGGGCTGCGCCCTCTACGCCAACCTACACTAGGCCAGGATGTTCGCGGGAGCGTCTCCCGGCGAACAGATGGGCTGTTCTTAGCCTAACACGCCACATGCACTCAAAAAAACGCCGGGGCGTGGCGCTAACCACGTCCCGGCGTTTTTTAAGAAGGACCGAAGGAGCCTTGTCTCGGTGAGAAAAGATCTCCCCCGGTTTGTATCGCTAGGCTAGCCTCACCCCTTGATGATCCTGGGGAGCATCATGTGGTGGTGGGGGCACAGGGAGTTGGGGTTCTGGTAGGCCGCCTCGGTGAAGGCCTCCAGATAGCCGCGCAGTTCGGGGTAGGGAACCACCTCGTCCACGAAGCCCCGGAAGGCGCAGTACCAGGGGCGGGACTTGTCGTAGTATTCCTGGGCCAGGTCGTTCATCTTGTCGATGACCGGCTGGAGATCGCGGCCCGCGTCTTTCTCCTTTACCAAGCGGCGGGAGAAGGAGGCGGCGGCGGCGGTCTCGCCGTGCATGACGTAGATCTCGCTGGTGGCGGTGCCCAGGGTGAAGGCGTTGTGGTTGTTGGCCGTGGGGCCGCCCATGACGTAGTGGGCGGCGGCGGTGCCCTTGCGCAGCAGCACCATCATCATGGGCACCTCGGTCTGCTCGATGGAGTAGATGAGGCTCTGGCCCAGGCCCAGCAGCTCGGCCTGCTCGGCCACGTCGCCCACGTCGATGCCGCTGGTGTCCTGGAACCAGATCACCGGCACCCGGTCGCGGCCGCAGAGGGTGACGAACTCGTTCATCTTGATGAGGCCTTGGCGGTAGAGCTTGCCGCCGATGCCCATGTACTCGCCGTTCGCGTATTCGGGGTAGCCGGCGGGCAAAAAGCCCTGGCGGTTGCCGATTACGCCCACCACCAGGCCCGAGAGCTTGACCAAGCCGGTGTAGATCTCGGGCCCGTAGCCGGGCTTGAACTCCATGTGCTCGCTGCCGTCCACCAGGCGGGCCAGGCACTGGTCGAAGTCGTAGGACATCTTCTGGTTGAAGGCCACCAGGTAGTACAGGTCGTCCGCCGGGAAGATGGGCTCCTTGGGCTCGTCGACCCTGAAGAAGTCCAGGTCGTAGGCGGGCATCTGCTTCATGTGAGAGCGGATGGCGTCCAGCACGCCCTCTTCGGTGTCGTGGACTTCCTTGAAGAAGCCGGTCTTGTCGTAGTGGATGGGGGTGCTGCCCGGCGGCACCTCCTTGAAGTGGCGAGTGGCCTCGATGAGCTGCTCGGCGCCTTCCACGTCAAAGCCGCCCTTGGGGCTCATGCCGCCCACGATGCCGCCGCCGCCCACGGCTATGTTGCAGTCCTTGTGGGCGATGAGGTAGGTGGGGCTGATGCCCTGGTAGCCGCCGCCGGCGGGGTTGGTGCCGTAGATGCCGGCCAGGATGGGAATGCCCATCTTCTCCAGCTCGGCGTGACGGAAAAAGGTGGTGCCGTTGCCCCGGCGGTCGGCGTAGACCTCTTCCTGCTCGGTGAGCTTGACGCCCGAGCAGTTGACCAGCCACACCAGGGGGATGTGCAGGCGCTTGGCCAGGTCGGTGATGCGCAGCTGGTTCTCGGCTTGGCCGGAGATCCAGGCCCCGGCCATCACCTTGTTGTCAAAGCCGGCCAGCACGCACCACTTGCCCCCGATCTTGGCCAGGCCGTCCACCACGCCGGTGGTGCCTTCCACGTTGTTCTTGGGGTTATAGAGAATGTGCAGGGGCCGGAAGGTGCCGGGGTCCACCAGGTGCTCGATGCGGTCCCACACGGTCATCTGGCCGCGGGAGTGAACCTTCTCGGCGGGAAGACCGGCGTTTTTCACGCGCAGGGTCTCCTCGGCTACCTTGGCCTCGACCTCGAGAATGGATTTCTTGTTGTCTTCGGCCTTGGCCTTTTTCTTGTCGGTCAGGGCCTTGCCGAAGGTGGGCATGTTCTTGAAATAGGGATGCATGACGTCTCGCTCCTAACTACTTGTTGGCCTTGCGCAGGCCCAGCGCGTCCATGGCCACGATAAACTTGCAGATGTTGGCGCTACCCTCGACCATGAAGTAGGTGGGCGCGTCGCGGTAGAAGCGGGCCACCGAGTACTCGGTGCTGTAGCCGTAGGCGCCCAGGATGCGCATGGCGTAGCCCGCGCACATGTTGGCCGTCTCGCCGGCCTTGTACTTGGCCATGGCCACTTCCAGGGTGTTGCCCAGCATGCCGTCGTCCTTTTGCACGGCGGCCTTGTAGACCAGCAGGCGGGTGGCCTCGATCTCGATGGCCATCTGGGCGATCTGGTCCTGGATCATCTGCAGGGTGCCGATGGGCTTGCCGAACTGCTCGCGCTCGTTGGCGTACTTGATGGACTCGTCCAGGCAGGCCTGGGCCAGGCCCACGCCGCCGGCCGCGGCGGACAGGCGGGTCTGGTTCAGCGAACCGAAGACGATCTTGGCGCCGTCGCCCACCTTGCCCAGCAGGTTCTCCTTGGGCACCTTCACGTTGTCCAGGTAGATCTCGCCGGTGGGGCTGGAGCGGCTGCCCATCTTGTCCAGGTCGGTCACGCTCACGCCCTCGGCCTGGTCGCCGTTTTCGTTGCGCAGGTCCACCACAAAGGCGCACAGCTTCTTCTTGTCCTCCACGGTGGCGTAGGCGTAGTAGATCACGCAATGGGCGGTGGAGGCGTTGGAGATCCAGGTCTTGGAGCCGTTGAGCACAAAGTAGTCGCCCTTGTCCTCGGCGGTGGACTTCATGGACATTACGTCGGAGCCCGCGTTGGGCTCGGTGATGCCGAAGCCGCCCATGTACTCGGCGGTGACCAGCTTCTCGATGTACTTCTTCTTGGCCTCTTCGGTGCCGTAGCGGAAGATGGTGAAGGCGCAGCCCAGGGTGTTCATGTTGATCTGCACGCGCAGACTGCTGCTGGCCCTGGCGATCTCCTCGGTGATGATCATGGCCGCCAGCCAGCCCATCTCGTTTCCGCCATATTCCTCGGGGATGACCGTGCCGAACAGGCCCAACTCGGCCATGGGCTTTACCACCTCCTCATAGGGGAAGTAGTGATTTTCGTCCCACTCGTCGGCATGGGGCGCGATCTGCTCCTTGGCAAAATCGGCCACCATCTCCCGGAGCATGGTCAGCTCTTCGCTTAGCTTGAAATCCATAACGCTTATTCCTCCCTAAAAAGTAGGGGCCGCTCGGGTCCCCTCGGTTTGGGCCTGGTTATATGCAGCCCGGATTCCCACCGGGCGTCTTAAACTAACTCCCTGACCTTGGCGGCCAGGTTGCGGGCCACCACGAGACGCTGGATCTGGTTGCTTCCGTCGAAAATCTGAATCCCCTTGGCCGCCCGGAAAAGCTGGGCCGAGGCGTTGTCGGCCTTGGCCATTTCGTTGCCCAATACGTTGTAGGCCATGTCGGCCACCTTCATGGCCGTGTCGGCCGCGAAGCACTTGGCCATGGAGACCATGGACTCCACCTGGCGGGCGCTGGAGCGGTGGTCCTCCACCAGGCGGCACACCCGGTGGTTCAGGCTGCGGCACGCCTCGATGTTCATCTCCATGTCGGCCAGGACAAAAGCCATGCCCTGCTCGGAGAACAGCCGGTGGCGGGCGGCGTGCTCCAGGCAGTCGTTCAAGACCCCCTGGGCGGTGCCCAGGGCCAGGGAGGCCGCGCCCCACACCCGCATGGGGTTGGACACGTCGGCCAAGACCCGCCAGCCATCGCCCTCGGGCCACAAGCGCATGTTCTCGGGCACGAAAATCTTGTCCATGAACATCTGGCTGGTGATGGAGCCGTGCAGGCCCATCTTTTTTTCCGGGGGAGCGAAACTCACTCCCGGCGCGTGGCGGTCCACCAAAAAGGCGCTGATGCCCGCCGCCCTGGGGCCGGGCCCGGTGCGGGCGAAAATCAGGTAATAACCGCCGTGGGGGCCTATGGTGATGTAGGTCTTGCTGCCCGAAAGCAAATAGCCTCCCTCGGTGGGCTCGGCCTTGGTTTGCAGGCTGGCCGCGTCCGATCCATAGTCCGGCTCGGTTAGGCAAAAGCCCATGGGCACGTCGCCGCTTTTGAGTTCGGCGAAAAGGCGCTTTTTCTGCTCCCGGGTGCCGGTGATGGCTATGGTGCGCACCACCGCGTTGGTCACGAACACCATCAGCGCCGCGCTGGGGCTGGAAGTAGCTATGGTCTCCACCATCAGGGCCAGGCTGGTGGCGTCGCCCTCCAAGCCGCCGTACTCCCTGGGCATGGACAGCGCGAACAGCTTTTCGCCGGCCAGGGCCTGGTAAGCCTCCTGGGAAAACTCCGGGGTGGCTTCGATCTGGCGGGCGATGGGGGCTATCTTTTCCCGCACCAGGGCCTTCACCCTCTGGTGGACATCATGTTGCTCAGGGGTCAAAAAAAGCATGCACCCTCCCGGCGAGGGCCACCGGCCCTCTAGGCTAAAGGTCTAACCTTAAGCTGATTCCTTATAGCCCATTTATCCGGGGTTGACAACAAACCGCCAACACAATGTAGCTATATTATGGCTGTTTTGTAAATCTTTTTTTACAAAAATCCTTCGCATTCTCGGCATAGGCTTGGCCATTGCCGCCATCGGCGGTTAAAATTTTATCCATGCCCAACCTTTTTGCCATGACCCGCATTGTTGCCCGCCCAACCCTGGCGCTGTTGCTCCTGTTGGCGGCCGCTCCCAGCCCGGCTCCGGCCATGGCCCAGGAACAAGGCTCTGCGGGGCCGCCCGCCGTGGCCGGGGAACAAGACATAACCGCCGGGGTCCGCTCCGGCCGCCTGGGCCGCGACGAGCTTATCGCCAAGGGCCAGGAGCTATCATATTTTGAGAAGCTTCGCCTATACTACTATGCTCAGGAGTTGGAGCCATATTTCCACGGAGTGGAAGAGGCCATCCGGGATCTGGCCCGCACCCCGCCGGAACAAACCCAGGAGATCGCCGCCGCCCGCCAGGCCCTTTACCGGGCCATGTCCCTGGCCCGCGGCCGCCTGGCCGCCGCCAAGCGGCCCGGACTGGAGATGGAGTGGCGCCGGGGCCTGACCGGGCTCATCTATTTGGACTACGATTGGCGCAACCGGGTGGCCGAACAGAAAAAGGACGAGATAAAGAACCCTTACGACCTGGTGGCCCTGTTGGACTGCCTGGACGCCAGGCTGCGGGGACTTACCCAGCAAGATCTGGCCATCTGCCCGGCCCAGGCCGGGGATTCCGGGGAAAAGCGACCATGAAACCCAGCGACCAACACCACGAAATAGCCCAATTGGAAAACGAAATCCAAGCCTTGGCCAAGGAACAGGCCCTTTGCGCCGTTCAGGTCAAGGAGCTTATGGCGGCCGAGGCCGCCAGCGGAGAGAACCATGCAGCGGAGATTCACCGGCTGAAGCAGCGCAAGATGATGCTGGGAACCCAAATGCAACACCTGCGGGCCCGTATCGGCGCCTTGAAGCTGGGCCTAATTTAAAGGAGGAGCGTGGTGGATAAGAAAATCCTGGTGGCGGTGGACGGCTCGGCTTCGGCCCTAAAGGCGGTGGACTATGTGGGGCTCATGGAAGGGGCCATGATCCGGGAGCTTAAGGTGACCCTGCTCTACATCATGAACCCTATACCGCCCTCCCTGCGCCGGGACAGCCAACGGGACACCGCGTCTTTCAAACGGTTGCGCGATTTGGAAGCGCGCAACCGCAAGCAGGCCGCCCTGGTGCTGGACAAGTGCCAAGAGCATCTGGTCCGCCACGGCATGGACCCCGAGGCGGTGGAGAAAAAGTCCCTGCCCCGGACCAGCGACCCGGCCCGCGACATAATCTTCGAGGCCGAACAGGGCCTCTATGACGCGCTGGTGATGGGCCGCCGGGGGATATCCAAGGCCCAGGAGCTGTTTTTGGGCAGCGTGACCAACAAGGTGGTGCAACACGCCGAGCGCCTGCCCCTGTGGGTGGTCGGCGGCCAGGTCACCAGCCTCAAGGTGCTTTGCCCGGTGGACGGCAGCGAAGGCTCCTTGAAGGCGGTGGACCACATGGCCTTCATGCTGGGCGAAAACCCCGAATGCAAGGTCACCTTGCTGCACGTGGGGGCCTCCCTGGGCAACTACTGCACCCTGGACTTCGTGGAGACCGAGCTGGCCGAGGGCATAGAGGCCGACCTCATGCACTCCGACGCCCAGTGCATGGACGATTTCTACGCCCGGGCCTTGAAGGTGCTGGAAAATGCCGGCCTGGGCCCGGACCAGGTGGAAACCAAGACCAAGGAAGGCGGGCTTTCGGTGTCCGGCGCCATCCTGGAAGAGGTCAAGAAGGGCGGGTACGGCACGGTGGTCTTGGGCCGCCGGGGCGAAAACCGGTCTTACTTCCTGGGCCACGTCAGCGACAAGGTGATGGGCAGGGCCAAAGACATGGCGGTGTGGATCGTGGGTTAAGGCCCGACGCAACCAATAAAAGGGGCCGGGTTGGCAACCGGCTAACAGCACGTACGTGAAGCGGAAAACGGATGCCTTTCTTCGCGAACCCAGCGTGGCTTCCGACCGAAAAGGACAATATTGAAAAGCTAACCCAACAGATACTCAGCCAGCAAAGTAATTGCTAAATCAATACGTTACCTTTATAAATAATTAATTTACAAACCCTTCACTCCTCCTTTTTGTAGAATAGCTTCAAATTCTTTCCTCCTTTTAATTACAGTATATTTCAGAAGTCCCCCGATACGTTCAGTTAGTACCGGTAGTGAAGCTCTAAACAAGTCATGGCCATCCTCGCGGTAAGATGCGGGAGTTTCAATGTCAAATCCAAGAGATGTCAACACATGCCTACCATGCCTCGTAGCAGCCATTGCGTATACGTATTTCACACTATTTGAGTCTGTTATGTTGCTTATTATGGGAACGAGGTTAGACAGTAAATATTTTATCGGAGCTTGATGTCCTCGCCTTCGTGGTTTTTCAGTGCTGAATGGAGAAAAAATATATTTAATTATCGATGGACATTTTGGATTAATTATCACGCTTTCTACATATATTTTTTCAACGTTACCTTTTTCTTCTGGTGTCGCAATTGATGCGCCGGATATTTTAATTTCACGAACGACCCCTTCGAAAAATTTATCAAACATCTGATCATTTTTTTTGACAGGCAAGATGTCAATATGACCAATTCTTTTGCCATCCTCCAAAATTACAAAAAAGCCGCTATGGTTGGCTAAATACCACTCCTTCAGTTTTTCAAGTGGAGCTGCATCGGTAG
>JAHJPG010000009.1 GCA_018819925.1 Pseudomonadota bacterium | reverse complement strand
TGACCACATCGGAGCGTGGGCGTCTCAAACAGCCGTGGCGGACGACGGCGCCGCCCGGCCGGCCGACCTGGTGAAGCGCGATTTCACCGCCAAGTGTCCCAATCAGCTCGATCCATTACACGGAGCGCCTGGCCGAGGCGGGCGTCGAGCCGTCGGTGGGCAGCGTGGGCGACTCCTACGACAACGCCATGGCCGAGACGGTGATCGGTCTGTACAAGACCGAGGTGACCCGCCGGCGCGGACCGTGGCGCCAGCTTGAAGACGTGGAATTCGCGACGCTGGAATGGGTGGGTTGGTTCAACAACCGGCGGCGGCTCGAGCCCATAGGAAACATTCCACCCGTGGAACTCGAGATGGCCTATTGTCAAAGTAAGGAAACCCCGGTCATGGTGGCCTGACTCAGAGGAAAGAGCCTCCAAAAAATCGGGGCGGTTCAAGACACCGACCATGGTCAAGCGGGTGGGCGCTGACATAGATGAAATAGTGCGGGCTGTCCGCTTCGATGGCTGGCAAAACACCCACGCCGGCGAGCGAGAGGTAAAAAAGCCCTTCGCAAGACGCTCTTCAAATATAAGCTCCATCAAGAAACGGAACTGTTCGACCGGGCTTACGGGTACATCCGGGAATATTATTAAAAACCTCTCTGTTAAGCAGGACAGCAACTCTCGGTTGTCGTCAAAATTCTGAGTGCCCCCTGGCCGCCGCGAACAATGCCGAAGTCATGCTCCGTGCTTACGCCATGCTTACATGGCAAAAATAAGTCGGCACTCCCGAGGGAATGCCGACCGCGATAATCTATTGATTTTGTTTGGTGCCGGAGGCGAGACTCGAACTCGCAAGGCTACAAGAACCGGGGGATTTTGAGTCCCCTGCGTCTACCAATTCCGCCACTCCGGCGCACAGGCCAATTTATAGGCCCCAGAAGCGCTCAGGTCAAGAGCAAGAATAATGGTTTTCTCAGGGAACGGCCGGTTTTTTCCCAAAATATCTTGTGAGTGCGCCTGCTGTGGGATATAAAAAAAATCTTTGGGAGTCAACCTGTGGCCAGGAGTAAAAGGTAGATGGACCTCAGCCAGGCGAGGGTGCTTTTTGACGCGGCAGAGATGGCGGCCCAACTGGAGGCCATGGCCGGAGCCATCGCCGCCGGCGAGGGCCAGCCAAGCGATCTGTGCTTGGTGGGTATACGCACGGGCGGGGCCTACCTGGCCCGCCGTCTGCGCGCCCTTTTGGCCAGGGACCTGGGCTTGGCTCCGGATACCGGGGCCATGGACATTACCTTGTATCGCGACGACTGGACCCTGCTGCATTCCCGGCCCAAGGTCGGCACCACCGATATCGCCTTTGGCATCGATGAACGGCGGGTGGTTTTGGTGGACGACGTGCTCTACACCGGCCGGACCGTGCGGGCGGCCATGGATGAATTGATGGATTTTGGCAGGGCCCGGTGCATCGAACTGGCTGTCCTCATTGATCGGGGGGGACGGGAGTTGCCTATACAACCTGATTATGCCGGTGCTTTGGTGCAAGGCGCCGCCGGCCAGGTGATCGAAGTCCTGCTTATTGAAGAGGGGCATCCCACTGACCGGATTGTCAGCTTGCCTTGTTGAATTCCTGATAGTCTAGGGGGAATGTATGGCTAGCCAGGCGAGCCTTTTTGCATGAGGGCTCATTCACTGGCTGCGGCCAAGAGAAAACTTGACACGCTCCGTAAAATGTGTGTTAAAGATAGAGCCTTGTGAAGTGAAAGCAAATCCCCCTTTTTGCATGGAATATCGGTGTTTTTACATCGAAAGACACTCTGAGAAGGATAGGTTAGATCAATGGCAAAAGCCAAGCAAGTCACCGGGGCGGTCATGGTGGTGGGCGGCGGCATTGCAGGCATGCAGTCCGCCCTGGACCTGGCCAACTCCGGGTATTACGTCTATTTGGTGGAGAAAAGCCCGGCCATTGGTGGGGTTATGTCCCAGTTGGACAAAACCTTCCCCACCAATGACTGCGCAATGTGAATTGTCTCCCCTAAACTGGTCGAGGTCGGCCGGCATATAAATATAGAGTTACTGACCCTCAGCGAGGTTCAGGATATCCAAGGCGAAGAGGGCGATTTTTCCGTTAAGGTCGCCTGCCATCCCCGCTACGTGGACTTGGACAAGTGCATCGCCTGTGGCGCTTGCTCCGATAAATGTCCCAAGCGCATCCCCAACGAGTACAACGAGGGGCTGGACAAGCGCAAGGCGGCATACGTTCGCTACGCGCAGGCGGTGCCCTTGAAGTACGGCATCGACGCCGAGAACTGCATTTATTTCCAAAAAGGCAAGTGCAAGGCCTGTCAGAAGTTCTGCCCCACCGGCGCGGTGAACTACGATCAACAGGAAGAGGTGCGCGAGATCAATGTGGGCTCGGTGATCATTAGCGCAGGGTTCAAGCCCTTTGATCCCACCCCTTACGCGCAGTATTCCTACGCCAACTTCCCCAACGTGGTCACCGCGTTGGAGTTCGAGCGCATCCTGGCCGCTTCCGGCCCATGGATGGGGCATCTGGTGCGGCCCAGCGACGAGGCCGAGCCCAAGAAGATCGCCTGGATCCAGTGCGTGGGCAGCCGGGACATCAATACCTGCGACCACCCCTACTGCTCTGGGGTGTGCTGCATGTACGCCATCAAAGAGGCGGTGATCGCCAAGGAGCACTCCCACGCCGATCTGGACGCGGCCATCTTTTTCATGGACATGCGGACCTTTGGCAAGGACTTCGAGCGCTACTACGAAAACGCCCAGGAAGAGGGCGTGCGCTTTGTGCGCAGCCGCATCCACTCCATCAGCGAGTTGGCGGATCGCTCCCTTCAGATCGAGTACGCCACCGAGGACGGCCACGCCATCACCGAGAACTTCGACATGGTGGTGCTCTCCCAGGGCCTGGAAACCTCGCCCGAAACCATGGAGCTTTGCCAGCGCCTGGACATCGACTTGAGCCCCAGCAAGTTCATCGCCACCAGCGACTTCGACCCGGTGACCACCAGCCGCCCGGGGATCTACGTCTGCGGCGCCCTGGCCGGGCCCAAGGACATCCCCCTGTCGGTGATGGAGGCCTCCGCCGCCGCCTGCGCCGCGGCCGGCAAGCTCAGTAGCGCCCGGGGCACCATGGCCCGGGAGCAGGTATTCCCCGATGAGCGGCCCGTGGCGGGCGACATACCCAGGATCGGTGTGTTCGTGTGCTCCTGCGGCATCAATATCGCCGGGGTGGTGGACGTGGAGGCGGTGGCCGAATACGCCAAGACCCTGCCTTACGTCACCTACGTGCGCAACAACCTGTTCTCCTGCTCCCAGGACACCCAGGACAAGATGGCCGAGGTGATCGCCGAAGAGGGGCTGAACCGGGTGGTGGTGGCCGCTTGCACCCCGCGCACCCACGAGCCCCTGTTCCAGGAGACCCTGGTCAACGCCGGATTGAACAAGTACCTGTTCGAAATGGCCAACATCCGCAACCAGGATTCCTGGGTGCACTCCGGCGATCCCGAGGCGGCCACCGAGAAGGCCAAGGACTTGGTGCGCATGGGCGTGGCCAAGGCCGCCCTGCTGGCTCCCCTGGAAGAGGTGCAGCTGGAAGTGACCCCCGGCGCCCTGGTCATCGGCGGCGGAGTGTCGGGCATGAACGCGGCCTTGAACCTGGCCGCCCAGGGCTATAGCTGCCATCTGGTGGAGCGGGACAACGCTCTGGGGGGCAACGCCCGCAGCCTGCGGGTGACCGCCCAGAACCAGCCCATCGGGCCCTATCTGGAAGAACTCACAGAGAAGATCGCCGCCGAGCCCTTGATAACGGTGCATCTGAACACCACCATCAAGGAGGGCGAGGGCTTCGTGGGCAACTTCAAGACCACCTTGGCCGGCGATGCCGGCGAAGAGGTGGTGGAGCATGGAGTGGCCCTGATCTGCACCGGTGCGGCCGAGTACAAGCCGGCCGAGTACCTCTACGGCCAGGACCCCCGGGTGATGACCCACCTGGAGATCGACCAGGCGGTGCTGAACGGCGACCTGGACCTGGGCAAGATCAACAACGCGGTGTTCATCCAGTGCGTGGGCAGCCGGGAGCCGGAGCGCCCCTACTGCTCCAAGGTGTGCTGCACCCACTCGGTGGAGAGCGCCCTGGCCATAAAGGAGGCCAACCCCGAGGCCCAGGTGGTGATCCTATACCGGGACATCCGCACCTTCGGCGAGCGGGAGCTTCTGTACAAAGAGGCCCGCGGCAAGGGCGTGCTCTTCGTGCGCTACGACCTGGAGCACAAGCCGGTGGTCCAGGCCAAGGACGACGGCCTGGTGGTATCCGTGCGCGACCATGTTCTGGATCGCGACCTTTTGATCGAGGCGGACCTGGTGGGTTTGGCCACGGCCATCGTGAGCCACAAGTCCAACGACCTGGCCCAAATGTTCAAGATACCCATGGACGCGGACGGCTGGTTCCTGGAGGCCCACCAGAAACTGCGGCCGGTGGATTTCGCCACCGACGGCGTGTTCATGGCCGGTTTGGCCCACTACCCCAAGCCTTTGGAAGAGGCGGTGGCCCAGGCCCAGGCCGCAGTGGCCCGGGCGGTGACGGTGCTCAGCTCCACGGAGATGATGCTGCCGGGCACGGTGGCTTGGATGGACCAACGCAAGTGCGTGGGCTGCGGGGTTTGCTGGACGGTGTGCCCCTATCAGGCCATAAGCCAGGACGACAAGGGCCTGGCCGTGGTCAACGAGGCCCTTTGCAAGGGTTGCGGCACCTGCGTGGCCTCTTGCCGCTCCGGAGCTCCCAACCTGCGGGGCTTCACCAATCAAGGCGTCATGGCCCAGATCATGGCTCTGTAAGAAATAGGACGGTACGGTTCCATGAGTGAAAATGAACAGTTTCAACCGCGCATAGCGGCGTTTCTGTGCAACTGGTGCTCCTACGGCGCGGCCGATTTGGCCGGCGTGAGCCGGTTGCAGTACCCTCCCAACATTCACGTGATCCGCATTCCCTGCACCGGCCGCATGAGCCCCAAGTTCATCTTGCAGGCCTTCAGGCGGGGAGTGGACGGGGTCTGGGTCTCCGGCTGACATCCGGGCGACTGCCACTATATAGCTGGCAACATGTTCGCCCGACGGCGGTTCGCCGTTTTGAATAATCTCCTGGAGTACATTGGTATTGATCCCGGCCGGCTGCACGTCAGCTGGATTTCCTCGGCCGAGGCCACCAAGTTCCAGGATACGGTCATCAAGGTCACGGACGCAGTCAAAGAGCTTGGCCCGGCCCAGCGCATGGTCAAAGACATCCGGAGGGTGGCCTGATGGAAGCCATAGCCCAAAAAATCCGCGTGGCGGCTGCGAAGCTTCTCAGCGAGGGGGCGGTGGATTGTGTCATCGGCTACGCCAAGGGCACGGTTCCCATG
>JAHJPG010000112.1 GCA_018819925.1 Pseudomonadota bacterium | reverse complement strand
CATCCGGGGGCAATTGGAAGGGCCCATCAGCTTCGGGCTCAACGTCAAGGACCAGGACGACCGCCCTATTCTCTTTGACGACACGGTGCGGCCCTTCATGCTGGAGGTCATGGCCCGCCGGGTCAACGAGCAGTTGGCCCGCCTCAAGCAGATCAACCCCAACGCCTTCATGTTCATCGACGAGCCGGGGCTTCAGTTCATATTCAGCGCCCTGTCCGGCTACAGCGACACCCAGGCCCACCGGGACATGGAGCAGTTTTTCGCTTCCATCGAGCGCCCCCGGGGGGTGCATCTGTGCGGCAACCCGGACTGGGACTTTCTGCTGAACCTGGACATCGACGTGCTCTCCTTGGACGTTTATTCCAACGGCGAGATTTTCGCCTCCTACGCCGGGGCCATCAAGCGCTTCCTGGACCGGGGCGGGGTCTTGGTGTGGGGCCTCACCCCCACCAACGCCGAGCCTTTCGAGGCCGAGAGCATGGAGAGCCTCTACAACATGCTCATGGACATGTGGAGCTTTTTGGAGCGGCGCGGCCTGGACCGCGACCAGTTGGTGGCCCAGGGGCTGCTGTCGCCGGCCACCTGCTGCCTGGTGAACCCCGACGGCACGGTGACCGTGGAGAAGGCCTTTGCCATGATCAATGAGTTGTCGAAGCGCTTGCGGGGGGAGTTGGGGGTGGGGTGACCCAATTGGTGTTCATTAATGCTTATTCGTTGGTAGTGCCGATTCAAGTTTGAAATTAACAACGTAACGCAGGATCGTGATGTCTGGCTGACTTTGTATTGCATACTTCAAGGCATCATCCATTTCGTGGCAAACAATTATTCCGACAACTTCCTGGCCATCCTCTGCAACATTTTCTTTAACCCACCCCATGTATCGTAGGACCTGCCCAACCGTGGAATCGCTTGTCTGCCCTCGTTTCAGCTCAACTACAACTAAATCATTAGTCTCTTGGTCTACGGCCAAGAAATCGATGCTCCATTTATTTGCCGGAAATTGCCGACCGTTAGAATCAGAAGACTCATACAATTGCAAAGACCGTCCCCATTGTATTTTGTTCCAGTTCTCTTCAATAAACTCCTCTAAATATGATTCCAGTGCGAATTGGTAGGCGTTTTCAATATCATGATCTCCACCTTTTACCACAACCTTAGAACTTAGTTCTCCAGCAGTTAAAACTTGAAAGTCATCGTCGCTAATCCCACGAATTCCCCCCTGAAAATAGGTCCCCCAATATTGTCTATTTTCTATAAACGATAAAGAATCAATCATGTTCTGGGCTGGTATGGATTGTTCCCAAATATGAATATCGGTCAACTTAACCCCAAAATCCGCAATGTATAATTGTTTACCATGTGAGAGCTTTAGCTTTTCTTGCTCGCCCAGTTTGTAACTAGCAGTAGACAGAGTGGCGCTACCTGCAAAACAAGTGCCCGGAATACCTACATAAAATACTACCCTGTCCCCTGCTTTGAGTGACTTGCGATTAGGAGTGCGCTCCCCCAAGCCCCAAAATGCATCCCCTATGCGAGTCTCAAATATTTCGCGTGCGGTAATCCAAGCGCCAGCAACTTGCTGTTTGGTGACAATAAAAATCCAGTTGCTCATTTGCCCCCCCTCATGCGTTAAAATTCTTTCAAATAGAAATCCCCGTAGGAAATAGCATGATATGGTCAGTCAAGGCTAGAGCAATTGTGTCAGTGAACGGCACTATCGCGCGTTGACGCCCCCGCCCCCCTTGGGTATATTGCCTGGGTGATTGGCAACCGCACCAGGAGGACCAGGCAAATGCGAGTTCTTTCGGGTATTCAGCCCTCGGGCACCCTACACATAGCCAACTACTTCGCCATGATGCAGCCCATGATCCGCTTCCAGCAGGAGCACACCCTGTTCTGCTTCGTGGTCAACCTGCACGCCCTGACCACGGTCTACGACGGCCGGCGCCTCAAGACCGACACCATGAACGCCTGCCTGGACTTCCTGGCCCTGGGCCTGGACCCGGACAAGGCCTTCTTTTGGGTGCAGGGGGACGTGCCCGAGGTCTGCGAACTCACCTGGATCCTGAACAACCACACCCCGGTGGGGCTCTTGGAGCGGGCTCACTCCTACAAGGACAAGATCGCCAAGGGTTTCCAGCCCCACAACGGCCTGTTCTCCTACCCGGTCTTGATGGCCGCCGACATCCTGCTCTACCAGGCCGACCTGGTGCCCGTGGGCAAGGACCAAAAGCAGCACTTGGAGATAACCCGGGACATCGCCATCAAGTTCAACAACGCCTACGGCGACACCTTCACCGTGCCCGAACCCCTGATCGACGAGAACACCGCGGTGATACCCGGCCTGGACGGCCAGAAGATGTCCAAGAGTTACGACAACACCTTGGAGATCTTCTCCCCGGAAAAGGCCCTCAAGAAAAAGGTGATGAAGATCGTCACCGACTCCACTCCGGTGGAGGACCCCAAGGACCCGGAAAAGTGCAACGTCTTCACTCTGGTCAGCCTGTTCATGGACGCCCAGGAAAAGGCCGCTCTTGCCGAGCGCTACCGGGCCGGCGGCATGGGCTACGGCGAGGTGAAAAAAGAGCTGTTCTCCCGCATGTGGGAATACTTCGCGCCCTACCGCGCCAAGCGCGAGGATTTGGCGGGCAACCTGGACTATGTGCGCCAGGTCATGGCCAATGGGGCGGACAAGACCCGGGCCGTGGCCGTGGAAACCCTGGACCTGGTGCGCCAAAGGGTGGGGCTAAACTATTAGCCTGAGCAAGTTCCCCTTCAGCCCCCGGCGTTGGCAGCGCCGGCAACTGGAGCTGGCTCGAGAGCTGGCCTCGCCGGCCCAGCAACCGGCACGGGAACTGGCCGCCCAAATCTCCCTAACCCTGGAGCTTCCCAGGCGGGTCTTCGCCCGCCACTGCCCTCATTTGTGCCCCTCCTGCGCCCGGCCCTGCTGCGTGCGCATCAGCCGCCGGGGGCTGTTGGACACCGCCGACCTCATCCTCATGGCCGTGCTGGCACCCACGGGAGTGCCCTATCCCCAGGCCCGCTTGCAGGGCTGCCCTTTCCTTGGCGAGAAAGGCTGTCAGTTGCCCTGGCGGGCCCGGCCCTATGCCTGCTTGCACTACGTCTGCGGCCATCTTAAACGGGTGATGACCCTGGAGGAGGCCAGAGCCGTGGACCGGGCCCTAGTAAAGGCCGGGGAGTTGCGCAGCCAAATGGTGGGGGCCTATACCCAAGGGCGCAGCGCAAAATAAAAGCGGCCCCGGATAGATGCCGGAGCCGCCGATTATCTTTGCGTTGGGTTTTAGCCCTGCTCTTTTTCCTGCTTCTTCAACTCCTGGCCGCATCCCAGGCCCTGTTTCATGCCCACTTTGAAGCACTGGTTGCAGGAGATGCAGGCGGCCTTTTCCTCTCCCGCCTTCCAGCGGTTGGCCAGGTCAGGCTGGCGTATGAAGGGGCGGCTAAGGGCAACCGCGTCCACCTGATCCAGGGCCTTTTCCACTTCGGAGCGGCTGCGCCAGCCGCCCACGCAGATCACCGGACAGGACACCACCTTTTTTATGGCCACGGCGTTGGTCAGGAAGTAGCCCTCATCGCTGGCCTCTTTCACCACCCGCGAGGCTGAAAGCTTGCCCGCCGCCGGAGTGCCGCCGCTCACCTCGATGCCGTCGATGCCCCGCTGGGACAGGCCCTGGGCCACCGCCAGGCCCTCTTCCAGGGCCAGGCCGCCTTCCACGTAGTCGGCGCTGTTGAGCTTGATAAACACCGGGTAGCGGGGCCCCACCGCCTGGCGAGTGGCGCTAAGTACGTCATAGGCGAAGCGGGCCCGGTTGGCCGGGTTGCCGCCGTAGTCGTCTTCCCGGCGGTTGGTCAGGGGGCTGAGGAACTGGTTGATGAGATATCCATGGGCCCCGTGCAGCTGCACCGCGTCAAAACCGGCCGCCTTCACCCTGGCGGCGGCCATGGCAAAGGCGTCGATGATGTCCTCGATGTGCATGAGGCTCAGTTCGCCCACCTCTTCTTTGAATGCCGGGTTCACCATGGCCGAGGGGCCCATGGGCTGCCCGCCGATCCATTCGGCCTTGGTCTGGCCGCCGGCATGCACGATCTGCATGGCCACCAGCCCCCCGGCCTTGTGCACCGCGTCGCTGATGCGGGTCAGCGGGCCGACCATGGCGTCGATATGAACCCCGGTCTGCTTGGGCAGGCCCCGCCCCTCGGGAAGAATGAAAGCGTAGCCGGTGATGATGAGCCCCACCCCGCCCTCGGCCAAGTCGCCCAGTGCGTTGATTAGATCATGGGTGGGGGTTCCGTCGGCCTCGGCCAGTCCTTCCCAGGTGGCGCTGCGCACCAGCCGGTTGGGGATGGTCAGGTCCTTCATTTTCCAGGGGGTGAAGATTTCGGCCATGTTCTCCTCGCCGGGGTGTACGTATGGGTTCACCAAACCAATAAAGCAAGCCGGTGAAAAAGGTGAAAATTGATCGCTTGGGATGTCAACTCCGGCCAAAGGCCATGAGCAACTCGAAGCCTTTGCCGTTTTTATATTTTGCAAGGCCCTTTTCTTCTACGAGTCTATCCGTTTTGGGCAATCCGAAATCCATCTTACCTCTGCTTTTATAGCATAGCCTTTCCAGGTCCATAGTCGGTATAACCCAATAATCCTTCGTTCTTTCAAAGAAAAAAATATAAAAAAAGTTGGCGCGGGGCGTGAAGGTCAAGCCTGGAAAACGATGCTGAGTCGCTGCCTGACTGGATCTGGCTTTAATTTGAATATCGGCGTATCTCTTTTCATCAAAACGGATAATGCAGTCAATTCCTTGGTCATCCACGAGGGTCTTGTAAACATCGAACCCCCTGGCGAGCAACTCAGCGATCACCCGATACTCTTGCCTTTTTCCAAAACTTGCCTTGTCCCGAAAGCTCACTTGGCATCCCTCGCCTTCTTCAGCCCCATTTTTTGCAACTAGCTCATAAGTGCTAGCGGCCCGCCATGACCAAGGGTATGCCGTAGGCCAGCATGGTCAGCAAAAAGGCCGCCGACAACAGCAGGCTGGCCGGGTGGACCATGCGGAAAAAGCGCTGTTGCAGGGCCAGGCGCAAAAGCCAAAAGGCGGCGAACACCGCCACCAGCTTGCGGCCCAGGGGGGTGTTCAGCAACTCCGGGGCAAAGGCCAGGGACAAATAGGCGGCCACGGCGAAATAAAAGGTCAGGCACAGGTTGAGCACCTGCATGATGCTCCGGTTGAGCGAATCCAAGGGCTCCAGGGCTTTTTGCCACTGGAAAATGCGCGGGAAAAGCAGATGGAAGACGGTCCAGCCAAGGTGCAACACCCCGCCGGCGTATATGCAAAACAGCGCCTTGTCCATGAAATCTCCCCAGCCGATGCCGATTACTACAGCTCGAGTTTCTGATCGATCATGCGCGAGACGATCCACTGGGCTCCGTGAGCCACATGGTCCCGGGCCAGGCGGTTGGCGGTGTCACCTTTGCCGGCCTTGATGGCCGCTATTATTGCCCGATGGTCCTTGGTGGACCATTTGCCCGCGTCCATGTTGGAGATTATGGCCCGGGAGATGCGCTCCACCACTTCTTGCAGTTCGCCCAGCATACGCAACAAAAGGGGCGAGCCGGCGGCCTCGTAGAGCAACAGATGGAACTGGCTGTTGAACTCCACCAAGCGCTCCTCGTCCTCCTGGTCCAAGGCCCGCTCAAAGCCGTCCACGTTGGCCTCCAACTTGTCCACCGCCCCCTCTGGGGCCTGGCGCGAGGCCAACTCCGCCGCGTAGCCCTCCAGGACCGAGCGCACTCCCAGGGCGTCGCTCACCTCCCCGGGGGTCAGGGGCCGCACCTCATAGCCGCCCCGGGGGCGTTTGGAGAGCACACCCTCCTGCTCCAGGCGATGCAGGGCCTCGCGCACCGGGGTGCGGCTGATGCCCATTTCCCGGGCCAGGCGTTCCTCTACGAGCCGATGGCCCGGCTTTAGCTCTCCGGTGACCACCTGGCGCTTGAGGTGTTGGGTGACCTCCTGCCCCAGGGAGGGGCGGCGAAATGTGTTGGGGGGTTGATTAACCACCTTCATCCTCCCGCTTGCGGCCTTGGCCCGGCAAGAAATTCGCTTACGTATTTCGTATACAACGACACTAGCCCAGCGCCTGCTTGGCGTCAAGCCTGGCATCACTGGCCGGGGTGGAAAAAACGGCAAAGCCCGCGACCCGGGTAAGGGGATGGGTAAACAGTGCTGACACCTGATTTGAACCATGCCCATTTTCGGTGGGAAAGCCTTAATATTTTGTTAATGTCATTTATAAATTAATAGGCGTTACTTCCCGTTTTTTAATATTATTTATAGCCTGACTTGCCAGATCACCTACGGTGGCTTGGCGCAAGTTTTCTTGCTCCCATATCTCCACCTCGGCTTGGTCATGGACCAAATCGTTCAGCGGAACCAGGCATTGCCTGTCCCCCAGATGGCCCAGGGACCAGGCGGCCATGCCCCGCACCGGGGCCTCCGGCCAGGCGAGCAGGGGCAGCAGGCGCTCCACCGCTCCCCTTTGGAGCGCCACCTCCGGCTGGGCCGAGGCCAAGCGCCCCACTCCCCACACCGCCCCGGCCAGCAAGGGGCCGAATTCTAGAAAGTTGCCATGGGGCCAGATGTAGGACAGCAGCATGTTGGCGTATTCTTCGGCCAATTGCGGCGAGTTGGCCAAAATCTCGCCCAGGGCCTCGGCCACCCCCCAAGGCACGGCCCCACTCTCTTCGTTGAGGCACCACAACAGGCGGCGCAAAAAATCCCTGGCCGCCTCAAGATCGCGGGCGGCCAGGCCCTGGACAACCTGTCCCAAGGCCGTGACCGCCCGCCATTTAATCAGAGGTTGGGAAGCCGGCAGCGCGGCCTGCAAGTGTTTCAGAACCTGCTCCGGCGGCAGAGCCTTGAGCTCCCGCAGGGTGGCGGCCAAGTCGTCCTGCGCCAGCAGGCGGCGCACCAGCCGCCGGGAGCTGGCCGCTTCGGCCATGGCCGGGCTTCTAGTCCCCGCAGTAGATGGCGCGGCAGGAGGCCGGCAGATGAGCATCGGCCACCGCTTGGCCTATCTTGGTTCCCAGCTCACGGCAGGGCTTCAGGCTCTCGTGATCGGGCACCCACTGCAAGCGTAAGGGCTCCTCGATGAGGCTCAGTTTCATATCCTCGAGTTGGGCGGCCATGAGCTTGGGGGCCTCGCCGCTCCAGCCATAGGAGCCGAAGGTGGCGCAGATCTTGTCCGCCGGCTTGAGCCCCCGCAGGTAGTGCAGCAGGTCGGCCATGCGGGGCAACATGCCGTTGTTCAGGGTGGGCGAGCCGAAAACCAGGGCCTTGGCATCCAACACCTCGGTGAGCACGTCGCTGCGGTGGGTGCAGGCCAGGTTCATCAGTTGCACCGAAACGCCCGTGTCCGAGATGCCGTCGTAGATGGCCTTGGCCATGGTCTCGGTGCTGTGCCACATGGTGTCGTAGATAACCAAGGCCTTGGCCGTGGTCTTCTGCTGGCTCCAGGTCTGGTAGGCTTGGATGATCTGCCCGGGATTCTTGCGCCAGATCAGCCCATGGTCCGGAGCGATCATGTCGATCTCCAGGCCCATCTCGCCCACCTTTTCCAGCAGTTTTTGGATCATGGGCGAAAACAACAGCAGGATGTTGGCGTAGTACTTGGCCGCTTGGCGCATCAGTTCGCCATTGTCCACCTCGTCGTCAAAGCGCTCGCTGGTGGCCCAGTGCTGGCCAAAGCCGTCGCTGGAGATCAGCAGCTTCTCCTCGGGAATGTAGGAGAACATGCTGTCCGGCCAGTGGATCATGCGGGTTTCCAGGAAATGGACGCTACGCCGGCCCAGGCTCAGGCTGTCGCCGGTTTTCACCGCCTCGATGGGCCAGTTGTCCACCTTGTAATGGGCGGCCATGGACTTGGCCCCCATCACCGAAGTGTAGATCTTCTCGGGCTTGATGGTCTCCACCACTTTTTTCAGGGAGCCCGAGTGGTCCATCTCCATGTGATTGACCACCAAGTAGTCGATCTCGCTGGGATTCATTATGTTGTGCAGGCGGTGGAGCAGGTCCGAATAAAACGGCTTCTTGACCGTGTCGAAGAGGGCGACTTTTTCGTCCTTGGCCAGGTAAGCGTTGTAGGTGGTGCCTTTGTAGGTGGAATAGCCGTGGAAGTCACGGATATTCCAATCCACCGCGCCCACCCAATAAATGTTGTCCTTTATCTCAACCGGTTTCATGACGGTTTACGCTCTCTAAATTAGTTGGGCCCAATGCCAGAGGGAAGGAACAGGGACCGGACCATGGGGCCCGGCCCCTGGCCGCTTTAGTCTTCCGGATCGAACTGGTCTTTGGAGGCGCCGCACACCGGGCAGGTCCAGTCGTCGGGCAGGTCCTCAAAGGCAGTGCCCGGAGCCACGCCGCCGTCGGCATCGCCCTTGGCCGGGTCGTAGGTATAGCCACACACGCCGCAAACGTACTTCTTCATCATCTCGCTCCTGATTCTAGCAGGCCCTTAGGCGCCGGCTTTCCAGTGTCCGTGCTTATTGCAATATTCCCGGGCGGTCACGGCCGGGGCATCCACCAGGAAGGAGGCCTCCGCTGGTTGGCCGGGGCTGAGAAACTCCAGGTAGGCCTTGTCGCCCGCCACCAGCTCAATCCACTGGATATAGTGTTCGGCTTCCATGGGATGAGGCACGCTGCCCACCTTCACCTTGTAGCCGCCGTCCATTTTCTCGATCACCGGAACGTGCTTTTCCTTGGCCGCGTCAACGGTGTTTTCGCTCTGCAAAACCATGGGCTGGCCGCAACAGACCAACTCGCCGCCCCCCACGATGAGCAACTCCACTATGTTGCCGCACACTCCACATTTATAAACTTGCAGCCTATCCATACACCGCCTCCTTGTGCAACTAGTTCAGGTCGGTTGTTAGTATTAAGTTACATGGTAAACAACAACTACCAGTTTTCGCAAATCAAGGCGAAATGGGCCTGGGGATGTTCACAAGCCGGGCACTCATGGGGAGCTTCCTCGCCTTCGTGGATATAGCCGCAGTTCATGCAGCGCCACACCACCGGCCCAGGGCGCTTGAACACCAACCCCTTATCAATGTTGGAGGCCAGGGCCGCGTAACGCTCCTCGTGGAATTTCTCGGCCACGGCGATGTTGCGGAAGGCCAAGGCGATATCCTCGAAACCCTCCTGGGCGGCCACCTTGGCGAAGTCGGGGTACAGCTGGCCCCACTCGAAATTCTCGCCGGCCGCAGCGGCCTTTAGATTGTCCACCGTGGCGCCGATGACGCCGGCGGGGAAGCTGCCCGATATTTCCACCTCGCCGCCTTCCAGAAATTTGAAAAAGCGCTTGGCGTGCTCCTTCTCCTGGTTGGCAGTCTCGGTGAACACCTCGGAAATCTGACGGTACCCTTCTTTCATGGCCTTTGAAGCGAAGTAGGTGTACCGGTTGCGGGCTTGGGACTCGCCGGCAAAGGCGGTGAGCAGATTTTTTTCGGTCTGGCTACCTTTCAGGCTGGCCATATTGCTTCCTCCGGAATCTAAATTTTGCGGTTTCAGAAACAGGATGCCCGCGGGCTAGCCCTTGAGAGCCTTTTTACCCGCTGGGGTTATGCCATATTTGCAGCGGACCGGGCTGTCCACCAGGCCTTCTTTCTTGAGGGCGCTCATGGTGCTGGACACCAGCTTGCTTTCCAGTCCAGTTTGTTCGGCCACTTGTTTGTTGCCCATGGGCTCCTTGGTCTTGGCCAGGACGGACAAAACCTTTTTGGCGTCGGGCGTGGTCTGGGAGGCCATGCTTCGCTCTCCTTGCTACTTACGGGAATTGTCTGTTTATTGCCCGGTGCGGGTAGCCTTTTGGCAGGCCTCGCAGCGCCCCACGAACTCCAGACGATGCCCCAGCACCTGGAAGCCCGATTCCCGGGCCACCTGATCTTCCACATCCGCCAAAAGATCCATGTCCACATCGAATACCCGCCCGCATTCCATGCAGCGCAGGTGGTAGTGGTTCATGGTGTTGCCGTCGAAGCGCATTTCCTGGCCGGCGACGTCTATCTTTTGAAGCATACCGGCGCGAGACAAGATATCCAGGTTGCGGTACACGGTGCCCAGGCTGATGCGTGGCAAACGTCGGCGCACCATGGAGCAAAGCTCACCAGCCGTGGGGTGGCTTTTTACATTTTTCAGCTCCTCCATTATGACCTGACGCTGCGTGGTCATGCGGAGCTTTCCCTGGGTTTCCATGGCTGCCTCCCAATAATCATTACTATCTAAGAAATTAATGTAAAATGGCCCCCCTGTCAAGCCACAGACTTGGTGAGCGTCCTGCCTCTCCGGCGATTTCTGGGCAGACGGGTAGTATTTTCCATACGATGAGGAGTATGAGAGCATTTTGGCGTAATTGTCAAGCGGATGGGCCTGTTGCGCCCCAATCATCCCGGCGGGGCCTTTTAAGGCAAGTAGCTTAGGGCCTCGTCATAGGCCTCAAAGGCCTCGTGGCCAAAAAGAACGAACCGAACCTCGTCAAAATCGCCGGGATGTTTTTCAATCCCCTGCTTCACCGCCTCCAGGGCCACCCGGGCCGCCTGCTCCAGGGGGTAGCCGTATGCCCCGGTGGACAGGCTGGGAAAGGCCACGGTTCGCAAGCCATGTTTGGCCGCCAATTCCAGGGAGCTGAGGTAGGCGCTGGCCAGCAAGCGGGGGTCTTCCGGCCTTCCCCGGTAGATGGGCCCCACGGTGTGTATCACCTTCTTGGCCTTCATCTTGCCCGCCGTGGTGATAACCGCCTCGCCGGTGGGGCAGGAGCCTATCTTGCGGCACTGGGCCATTATCTCCGGGCCGCCGGCCCGGTGAATGGCCCCGTCCACCCCGCCGCCCCCGGCCAGGCGGCTGTTGGCCGCGTTGACGATGGCCTCGGTGCCGGCCTGGGTGATATCGCCCTGGGTCAGCACCAGCCTGGTTTGGCCGATCAGCTTTTCCATGCTTTCCCCCTTCACCGCTTCATCAACTCACGAGGAAAGAAAAAGTACAGCCTGCCCGGATGCTTCATACGCCCGGCCAACTCCCCAGCCTGGGGGCCGCTGCCGAAGAACAGGTCCAGGCGTCCCGGCCCCCGGATGGCCCCGCCGGTGTCCTGGTTGAACACGAAACGGGCCAGGGGTTCGCTCCCCCCGCCCGGGGCGGGCATGGTGCCGGTGATGTAGCCCAGGGTAAGTCCCGGGAACAGGCGGCGGTCGGTGGCCACGCTGCGCCCGGCGGTCAGCGGCTGCTCAAAACAGCCCAATGGACCGCCGGTGACCGGCAATGGCCGAAAGAACACATATGAAGGATTGTGGCTCAACACCCGGCGCAGATGGTTGGGGTTGGCCTCCAAGAAGGCTTTGATGCCCTGCATGGACATGCTGCCCGGCTCCATGAGCTTTTGGTTAAGCAGCAGCTTGCCAATGGAGCGGTAGGGCTGGCCGTTGCTGGAGGCGTAGCCCACCCGGCGGCGGGCGCCGTCTTCAAACTCCAGCTGCCCCGATCCCTGGATGTGCAAGAAAAAAACCTCCACCGGATCGGACACGTAGCCCAACACCTCGGCCTTGCCCTCGATGACCTTTTTGAAGTCGATGGCCTCGCGGTCGGGATAGGGCCGCACCCGGTGGCCCTTGACTTGGCCCACCAGGCGCTTGGCCGGATACTCCTCCCCGAACTGGCGCAGGTCTATCCACACCAGGTCCTCGGGCATGGCGTACACCGGGTATTCAAACGAGCCCTGGGCCTGGCGGCGGGCGGCCAGAACCGGCTCGTAATATCCGGTCATGAGCACTTCGCCCCGGCCGTCGCGGCCCACCGACTCCAAGAGGACGTATTTCTGTTGCAAGGCATGGGTGCGGCTCACCGGATCGGGCAGGCGGTATAGCAGGTCCTCGACCTCCTCCAACATGGCCGCCATCTGGGCGGCGGTCATCTGAAAGGGGCCAAAGGTGAATTTCTTGTCCGGGCTCACCCGGCGCAGATAGGCCAGGGACGATTCGGCGGCCTGGAAAAGGCTGCGGGCGCTGAGGTCGTCCAACAGCAGGGGCCATTGGCGCTCCGGCACCACCCTGAGGGTGTTCTGGGCCGTCGGGGTGGGCGGCGGGCCGGTGGTGGCGCAGCCGGCCAGCAGGGCCAAAACGGCCAGCAGACAAAAACAGCGGGCCAGGAACCGTTGGGTGGTGGTGGTTTTCATGGGCCCATCCTACTCACAGCCCTGCCTCGGCATCAAGAGGAAGGGATGAACAAAGCCACCCCCTGCCCTTTTTCCACCCCCGCCCGGCGGGCCACGGCGGCGCACTTGGCCAAAAACAACATCAGCAGGGGCCAGGGCGCGCGCCCCGCCTCCAGCATGCCCCGAGCCAGGCCAAGGGTCTCGAAGTGGCCCATGCCCTTGGCCACCACCAGGGCGGCCCCGGCCAGCAGCTCGCGCAGCTCCTGGGGCGCGGCCTCGGGGTCCAGGCCCACCGCCGGGGGCGCGATTCCCCGCACCCGGCCCAGGCCGAAGTTTTCATTGGCCGCGTTCAGGTCGGCCAAGCTCAGGTCATTCTGCACCGGTCCGGCCTTGACCACGTAGTGCACCTCACAGCCCCGCCCCAGCAGGTGCTGGGCCAGCAGTCGGTCAAAAGCCTGCTCCCCGCAGTTGTCAGCCAGAATCACCACCCGCGCCCCCGGCGCGAGCCGGGCCTCGGCCCGGGCCAGATCGTCCCGGCCCAACTCCAGGCCCCCGCCCTGCTCCCACAAGCGGCTGACATCGGCCAGGAAGAAATGATCCAGGGCGTTGCCCATGATGGCCATCTTGGCCCGGGCGGCAAAGTTGTCGGGCGTCTGGCCCAACCGGGCCACGGCCTCCCGGGCTGCCGCGAAGTCCGCCGCCTTCTTGGCCGCGAAGGGGTCGGCCCCGTTGGTGCGCTGCCGGGCCAAGGCGAAAAACTCGCTGGCGATAAAGGCCGGGGCATCGCCCTGGGCCAGGCCGCGCCGGGTGATTTCGCTGATCTCGGCCCGCAGGGCAGCCTCTAGTTCGGGCTCCAGATCCAGACCGGCCAGGGCCTGGTCGGCCAGGCGCTCCAGGCAGGCCGGGCACTCGGCCCCGGGGATTTGCTCGGGTTTTAAATTGCTCACCAGCGGCTCATTTCAATCGATTTGGAGAAGGCCGTAAAAAGGCTAGAGAAAGCAGTTAATGCCTTAACTCATGCCTCCTCCACCAGAATCAGACGCACGGTTCGACTCAAGGCGGCGGCCTTGTGGCGGTGGGCCTCCCCCGCAGGGATGCAGATGCCATCGCCAGGGCCGTAGCTCACCTTGGTCCCGGCGAAATCGATTTCCAAATCACCTTCTACCACGTAACCCAGGTGGCCCTTGCGGCACCAGTCGGGCTCGCGAAACTCCCGGGAGAATTCCACAAGGCGCAGCAACCGGCCCGGCCCTTCATAAACCTTCTGGCGCACCCCCGGGCCCGGGCTCTGCCAATCCAAAGCGGCAAAATCCACCTTGTGCTCATCCATTGTTCAACCTCCCCCTTATGCTGCGCCAGGACCAGTCCACCGGCACCCGCAGGAGCGTGCCCTCGCGGTGCTGGTAGAGCAGATGACCCTCTCGCTGGCCGTGCAGGAACAGGTCTCGGGTAAGCGCCACGTCGGCCTGGCAATAGGCGGTGAGTTCTTCCATGCGCCCGGAGTTCCACCAATCCACCGCCTGCAAGCCGTCCGCCGTCTTGGCCGCGTTCAGGGTGGCCCCGGCCAGGGCGTCCAGGCTCAGGCGATGGCCCAGGGCCTGCTGCACGTCCAGCATGAGGTCCAGGTTGGGCAACCCGCGCAGGTCGTCCGCGGTGTAGGCGCTCAGAACCTGATAATCAAAGCGCATGTGATTAAAACCGATGACCAACTCCAGCTCACCCAGGCGACTTATTAGCTCGGGCACCTGTTTTTCACCGTAGGTAACGAACTCGTCCCTGCCCGAGTCGTAGAGCACGGCCACGCTCACCCGCATGAGATGAATGTTGCCCCAGCCGCCCACTTGGTTGGCCAGCTTCTGGGTCTCCAAATCGAACACCCCGTAGACCAGGGGGCGGTCCAGGGAGCGGGCCGGGGACGGGGCGATGACCTCGGGCGGAGGGGCCGCCTGCTCCACCACGCCCACCTCGATATTGCCCAATAGCAGGCGGGTGAGCATCAGGGCTCCCTGCTTGTCCAAAGGCTTGTTGCCCGAGCCGCACTTGGGCGAGAACACGCAGGCCGGGCAGCCCTCTTCGCAATCGCAGGAGGCCAAGAGCTCCTCCACCTTTTCAAGAAGCTCCTCGATGAGCCCGAAGCCCCGCTCGGCCAAGCCCACCCCCCCGGCCACCCCGTCGTAGATGAACACCCCGGCCTTGCCGGTCTGGGGGTGCAGGGGGATGGAGATACCCCCGATATCCCCCCGGTCGCACAGGGCGAACAGGGGGAACATGGCGATGGCCGCGTGCTCCAGGGCGTGGATGGAGCCCATGAAGTGGCGGCCCGCCTGCTCCAGGGCCTGGCGCAGCATGTCCTCTATGTCCATCCACATGCCCACGGTCTCAAAGGTCAGAGGGGGCAGTTCCAGGGGATAGACCCCCATGAGGTCGCCGCCGGAAAGCCTGCGCCGCTCGTAGCCGGTCACCGTCTCGGTCACCTTGAGCCGCCCCTTGCGCACCAGGAAGTTGGCCACCGGGCGGCGGCCGGTTTCCTGAAGGATCTCAGTCTCCTTATCGCTGCGGGCGTGGGTGTAGTAGTCGGCCCGCAAGGGGGCCACCCGCACCTTGCGGTGCTCCAGATCCAGCTCCTTGACCAGGTAGGTGCGCCCCCGATGCAAATAGACCGCGCCGGGATGCCCCTCCTTGAACACCCTGACCCCGTCGAAGGATCCCACCACGGCGCCCTTTTGGTCCACGATGGCCAGGGACTCCCCGGCCCCTCGCAGATCCACCAGACGCTGGGGACGCTTGCGGGAGGTGAAGTAGCGCCGTCCCTCGGCATCCAGCAGGAGCTGACCGTCTTCCATGGCCAGGCGCACCGCCTCGGGGTGGCCCGCCGGAGGCAGGAACTCGTCGTCAAGAGCCAGGGGCTCCTCGGCCGCCGCGCAGATGAGGTGCTTGGCCACGATCTGGGGGTTGGCCGCGTCCAAAACTGCCGCCTCCACCGGCCGGGCGAAGAACTCCGCCGGATGTGCCAGCAGCCACTGATCCAGGGCGTCGGGCGCGCCCACCATCACCACCGCGCTGTCGCGCCCTGCCCGGCCCACCCGGCCGCCCCGCTGCCAAGTGTTTATCTGGCTGCCGGGGTAGCCCACCAGGATGCACACATCCAGGCCGCCGATGTCGATGCCCATCTCCAGGGCGCTGGTGCTTATCACCCCGGCCAAGCGCCCGGCGGACAGGTCGGCTTCGATGCGCCGCCTCTCCTCTGGCAAGAACCCGGCCCTATAGCCGGCCACCATGTCCTTTAGCTCGGGGTGGGCCCTGGTAACCCAGGTGTGGATAAGCTCGGTGTGGATGCGGCTCTTGGTGAAGCAGATGGTGGACAGCCCCTGCTTGACCGCACCGGCCAGGAGATAGCTGGCCGTGGTGGAGGCCGCCCCGGCGGGGTTGATGAGCACGAAGGAGCGCCCCGCCGCCGGCGCGCCGCAAAAATCTATGATCTGCTCCGGGGCGAAGGGCCGCCCGGTGAGGGCCTGGGCGTGTTCGCCGGGGTTGGCGATGGTGGCCGAGCAGAGCACGAAGCCGGGCCGGCTGCCCCGGGCGGCGGCCAGGCGCAGCAGACGCCTGAGCACCGAGGCCACGTGGCTGCCGAACACTCCCCGGTAGGCATGCACCTCGTCGATTACGATATACTTCAGCCTGCTCAGAAAATTGTCCCAGGCCGAGGGAAAGGCGCAGATGGCCGCATGCACCATGTCCGGGTTGGAGATGATCACCGGTGGCGGCTTTTGCCTGAGCTTGCGGCGGCGTCCGTCCGGGGTGTCGCCGTCGTAGATGTCGGCCACCGGCCCCAGGCCCGCGTGCAGGGCCAACTGGTTGATGGCGGTCATCTGGTCCTGCTCCAAGGCCTTCAGGGGGAACAGGAACAGGGCCGTGGCTTGGGGGTCGGCCAGGATGCGCTCCAGCACCGGCAGGGAATAGACCAGGGTCTTGCCCGAGGCGGTGGGGGTGGCGGTCACCACGTCACGCCCGGCCCTCACCAGATTCAGGGCCGCCACCTGGTGGGAGTAAAGCCGCCGCACCCCCTGTGCGGCCAGGGCCCGCGCCAGGCCCGGGGGCAGAGGCGAGTCGGGCACGGCGTAGGCCGGTTCCCGGGCGGGTATATCCTGGACGTGCACCACCTCGGCGGACCCGCGCAACTGGCGCTGGAGGGAGGACACGAAGCATGAAAGCTTGCCGCTCATGGCCGATGTGTACCACGGGGCGCAACGTACGTCTAGCGCCATGCGCAAACCGCCCTTTTCAGGAGCCCGCCACCTTGACATGCAGACGCCAGTTTGTTATCAAGAATAGTTAGGTTACTTATAGCGCGGCAAGGCAAAAACCATGGCTGCAAACCCCATTTCAGGGGCTCCCGACCCGGGGGAAGACCACGGGCCAGCCTCCACACCTAATCAGGTGCTTGGGGGTTTTTTTTGGGCTCATGCCAAGAACAAACGCCGCGAAAAGGAGGGTCTGTGAGTCTCAAGCGACGCCACATGCTGGGTCTCCACGGGGTGAGCGCCGAGGAGATCACCACCGTTTTGGACACCGCCGAGTCGCTTAAGGAAATCAGCGCCCGGCCCATCAAAAAGGTCCCCACCCTGCGGGGAAAAACCATAGTCCATTTTTTCTACGAGGCTTCCACCCGCACCCGCACCTCCTTTGAGATCGCGGCCAAGCGCCTGAGCGCCGACACGGTGAGCCTGTCGGCCTCCACCAGCAGCATCACCAAGGGCGAAACCCTCATCGACACCGCCAAGAACCTCTTGGCCATGAGCCCGGACCTCATCGTGATGCGCCACTCCCAGAGCGGCGCGCCCCACCTACTGGCCCGGCACATCCCCTGCTCCATCATCAACGCCGGCGACGGGGCCCACGAGCACCCCAGCCAGGGTTTGCTGGACCTCATGACCATCCGCCGGGCCAAGGGCCGGCTGGACGGGCTAAAGGTCTCCATAATCGGCGATATCTCCCACTCCCGGGTGGCCCGTTCGGACATCATCGGGCTCAACACCATGGGCAGCCAGGTCACGGTCTACGGGCCGCGCACCCTGATGCCCCCGGCGGTGGAGAGCTTGGGAGTGTCCGTGGCCGGGTCCATGGAAGAAGCGGTCAACGAGGCGGACGTTATCATCATGCTGCGGGTGCAGCAGGAGCGCCTAACCGACGTGCTCTTCCCCACCCTGCGGGAATACGCCCAGCGCTTCGGCCTGGGGAGCAAACACCTGAAAGCGGCCAAGCCCGACGTGGTGATAATGCACCCCGGTCCCATCAACCGGGGCGTGGAACTCTCCCCGGAGGTGGCCGACGGGCCCCAATCGCTGATCCTGGACCAGGTGGCCAACGGAGTCGCGGTGCGCATGGCCTTGCTTTACCTCTTGCTCGGACCGGAGGCCTCATGAGCCAGCCCAGGCCCATATTGCTCAAAGGCGGCCGCCTGCTATGCCCGGCCAGCGGCATCGATGAAACCGGCGATTTGCTCCTGGACCAGGGGCGCATCGCCGCCCTGGGCGGTGAGTTGGACGCCCCCGCCGATGCCGAGATAATCGACTGCGCCGGAAAGTGGGTGGCCCCTGGGCTCATCGACATGCACGTGCATCTTCGGGAGCCGGGCCACGAGTACAAGGAAGACATCGCCAGCGGCACGGCGGCGGCGGCGGCCGGCGGCTTCACCGCCGTGTGCTCTATGCCCAACACCGACCCGGTGAACGACAGCGCGGCGGTGACCGAGATGATCCTGGAGCGGGCGCGGGCCGTGGGCTCCTGCCGGGTCTACCCCGTGGGGGCCATAACTCCGGGCCTCAAGGGCCAGGGCCTCAGCCAGATGGCCGAGCTCAAGGATGCCGGCTGCGTGGCGGTGAGCGACGACGGCCACCCGGTGAGCGACAGCCGTTTGCTGCGCCGGGCCATGGAATACGCCTCGGGCTTCGGCCTGCCGGTGATCTGCCACAGCGAGGAGCTTTCGCTCTCCGCCGGGGGAGCCATGCACGAGGGCCCCGTGGCCACCGCCCTGGGCCTGCCGGGCATACCCGCCGAGGCCGAGGTGGCCGCCGTGGAGCGCGACCTCACTCTGGCCGGGCTAACCGGGGCCCGGGTTCACATCGCCCACATTTCCTGCGCGGGCAGCGTGGCCGCCCTGGCCCGGGCCCGGGAAGCGGGCTGGGCGGTGAGCGGCGAGACCGCGCCCCACTATCTGGCTCTGTGCGACCAGGACGTGGGCGAATATGACACCCACCGCAAGATGAACCCGACGTTGCGCTCACAGGCCGACCGCCAGGCGGTGCGCCAAGGCCTGGCCGCGGGAATCATCCAGGCGGTGGCCACCGACCACGCCCCCCACTCGGTGCTGGAAAAGGAGCTGGAGTTCGGCTTCGCCGCTTTCGGAGTCACTGGTATGGAAACCGCCTTGGGGGTTATGCTGGAGTTAGTGGAAGAGCATCTGTTGACGCCGCTGGAAATGATCGAACGCCTTAGCGCGGCCCCGGCCCGTTTGCTGGGCCTGCCCGGCGGCAGTTTGACGGCAGGAGGCCCGGCCGACGTGGTGGTCATGGATCCCAAGGCCGCCTGGACCGTGGACCCGGCCAAGATGCGCTCCAAGTCGGCCAACACCGCCTTTGCCGGGCGCAAACTGCCGGGCCGGGCTATGCTCACCGTTTGCGGCGGTAAGGTCACTTTCCGCCTGGAGGACTAGCCCAGATATTTCATGAGGGCCGGGTGGCAATGAACGACGAACAAATATCTGTGGGGTTCTAATGAAAATAGCATCAGCCATATCGGGATGCGGTTTGAAGCCGGTTCCGGCACAGCCAGCCGACGGCAGACAAGGCGTCTGGCAAACGGGGGCCGTAGGCGTAGCCAGAGCTACGTCGAGGCCAGAGCGCGGCCAGCAACGCAGTATGCCGGTGGCTGGCGCGGCCGGACGCACGGCCTTTATGAAATGTCTGGGATAAGCATGGGACGATTTCGCTCTCTGGTCAGCCCCGAGGCGGTGGCCCTTCTCAGCGTCATCTGCATCGTGGCCCTTTTCCTGGGAGCCCACTATCAGCGGGAAATGGACCGCAAGGACCAACAGGCCCTCAAGGTGGCCCAGAAGGTCTATCAGATTCTGACCCCCGCTCCCGCCCCCGGCCAAACCACGGATCAAAAACCCGGGGCGGCCTCCCCCAAAGCCTTGCGTGAAAAGCTAGCCCAAGCCCTGAAGGACCCGGCTCCCGTCAAGGTCGAAGTGCTTGACGACCCCCCCGGGGCCTGGCAGGTGCTGGTGTGGCATCCCCAGGGGGTGGAGCGCTACGTGGTCACGCCCCAGGGAGTCACCCAAGGGGTGCGCTGATCCCATGCCTCGGCGTCAATCCCAAAAAGAAGACAGCTTGGTGCGCATGCTGCGCTACGTGCTGGGCGTGGCCCCGGCAGAGTTTGGCCTGTTTCCCGGCGAGGGCGGCTGGCTGCCCATCAAGGAGCTTTTGGCCGCCCTGCACCAGGAGGAGGGCTGGCGGCATATTCGCCAGGGCATGCTGGCCGACGCGGCCACCCGCCTGGCCCCGGAGCTGGTGGAGATTGACGACAATCGCATTCGGGTGAGCCAGCGCACCTACGAGCTGCCCGACTACGGCGCTTCGCCGCCGGCCCATCTTTACCTGGGGGCCCGGCGCAAGGCCTGGCCGGTGCTCAAGCTCCACGGCCTGGAGGAGCCCCACGACGGACGCCCCTGGATTTTGGCAACGGACAAGGAGGCGGCCCTCAAGCTGGGGCAGCGCCGCGACTCCGAGCCGGTGCTGATCACGGTGCAGGCCCACCAGGCCCAGGACCAGGGGGCGGTGTTCCCCGCCTGGGGGGACTATTTCCTGTGCGCCTGGGCCCCGGCCTCCTGCCTCATGGGCCCGCCGGTGGGAGAGGCTCTCCCCGCCAAGAAGCCCAAGGCCAAGCCCGCCCCCGCCCCGTCCGGCGGCCTGGCCATGCCCGCGCCCGGGACCATGCCGGGCTCCTTCCTCCTGGCCCAGGAGGACGTGGAGAAGCCCTACAAGCGCAAGGGCATCACCAAGGACATTGGTTGGAAGAGGGATAGGAGGAAGGATCGGAGAGGGAAGTGAACCGCCTTGGGGGTTGTATCAACCTGCCAATGACCGCCTAGGTCCCCTCATTGCTCTTCCGTGACCCTCCTGACGGTCACGATGTTTACTAACCGAGGCCAGACAAGGGAAGCGGAAGATTGCCACGTCGCGCCGCCTGTAGCCTCCTTGGGTTGACCAGCCGCCTTGGGCGGCGCGCCTCGCAATGACTCCCTAAACCTATATCCCCATCGACCCCGCAAGGTTCGCGGTTTTTGAGTGGCGATTTTTTACTTCCGAACCTCTTTTCTTCACCCCAGCCCCTCTCGTTTGACACCCCTCCCCTCCGATCCCATACTGATTTCATAGCCAACGGAGGTGTCCATCCATGCGTTTTCTGCCCGCCGCCCTAGCGCCCATGGCCTGCGCCCTGGCCCTGCTCCTGCTCCCCAGCCCAGGCTTGGCCGAGGTCAGGGAGTACCACCTGAGCATCGCCAAACAGCAGGTCAACATCACCGGTGCGCCGGTGGAGGCCATGACCATCAACGGCCACATCCCCGGCCCCACCCTGCGCTTTGTTGAGGGCGACACGGCGCGCATCCAGGTGCGAAACAAGATGGACGTGGACACCTCCATCCACTGGCACGGGGTGCTGCTGCCGCCGGGCATGGACGGCGTGCCGAACATCAGCTTCCCGCCCATCGCGCCGGGGGCCACCTTCACCTATGAGTTCCCCATCCGCCAGAGCGGCACCTACTGGTACCACTCCCACAGCCGCTTGCAGGAGCAGCGCGGGGTCTACGGCTCCATCGTCATCGAGCCGCGCGGCCACGGCCACGCCGCCCCCCGGGACCTGGTGGTGGTGCTCTCCGACTGGACCGACGACAACCCCGACTCGGTGATGCGCGCCCTCAAGCGGGGCAGCGAGTGGTTTTCTCAGGCCAAGGGATCCAAGCAGAGCCTGGTCGGCGCGGCCAAGCTGGGCATGCTGGGCGACTACCTCAAGCGCGAGTTGCAGCGCATGCCGGCCATGGACATCTCGGACGTGGCCTATGACCGCTTCCTGGCCAACGGCAAGCCCGCCAGCCGCACGACCGCCCAGCCGGGCGAGACCATCCGTTTGCGCATCATCAACGGCTCGGCCACCACCTTCTTTTACGTAGAGTTCGCGGGCGGCCCCATGACCATCGTCGCCGCCGACGGCCAGGAGGTGGTGCCGGTTAAGAACCAGCGCTTTCTCATCGGGGTGGCCGAAACCTACGACGTGCTGGTGACCATGCCCCAGAGCGGGGCCTTTGAGCTGCGGGCCACGGCCCAGGACGGCTCCTCCTGGGCCTCGCTGTGGCTGGGCCAGGGCGCGGACCACCCGGCCCCGGCCATCCCCCGGCCCAACCTCTACTTCACCATGGGCGAGCCGACCTTGGGCAAGATGTTCGCGCTCACCCCCGCCGGGTCCATGGGCATGGGCGACGATCTGGTGGCGGCGGGCAAATTCGACCAGCCAGGCATGATGGGCATGAAGGCCATGTCCATGGACCAGGGCCAGGCCATGCCCGGCATGAGCGGCCACGGCGGCATGGACATGAAGCCCAAGGCCGAGGCGGCCATGCAGATGGACCACGGGGCTCCGGCCATGAAGATGGCGCCCAGCCCGGCCCCCATGAAGATGCCCAAGAGCGCGCCCGCCCCGGCCATGGCCCCTCCCCCGCCGCCCGGCGGCGCCCGTTGGGCCTACGACTTCACTCCCCTGTCCGGTGACGTGGCCTCCTCCCCCAGCCTGGCCCAGGACGGCATGGACCCCCGGCGGCCCTGGCCGCCCTATGCCCAACTAAAGGCCAAACACCCCACCGCCTTTGATCCCAAGCGCAAGGTGCGCGAGATTCGCCTGACCCTGGACGGGGACATGGAGCGCTACGTGTGGCTGCTCAACGGCAAACCCCTGTCCGAGCAGGACGACATCCTCATCAAGCAGGGCGAGGTGGTGCGTCTGGTCATGATAAACCGCACCATGATGCACCACCCCATGCATCTGCACGGGCACTTCTTCAGGGTGATAAACGGCCAGGGGGAGCATGCGCCGCTCAAGCACACCGTGGACGTGGCTCCCATGTCCACCACGGTCATCGAGTTCGATGCCAACGAAAAGGGCGACTGGTTTTTCCACTGCCATCTGCTCTATCACATGAAGGCGGGCATGGCCCGCCTGGTCCACTACCAGGGCTTCACGCCGCCAGCCGCTGTCATGGCCATTCGGCCCGATTTATACAAGGAGTCCTGGTATCCCCAGATCGAGGGTTCGCTACTGAGCAACATGAGCGAGGGCGTGGCCCGGCTGGCCAGCACCCGGGGCGTGCTGGCCCTGGAATGGGAGGTGGGCTGGCAAAAGGTGGAGGACACCGAGTGGGAGCTGATCCCCACCTGGGACTATCACCTGGACCGCTTCACTTCGGTTTTCATCGGCGGGGACCTCTTGGGCCAAAAGGACAAGTTGGACAAGACCCGGGGCGTCTTGGGTTTGCGCTACCTTTTGCCGTACAATATCCACTCGCGGCTGTGGGTGGACAGCGACCTGGGAGGCCGGGTGGAACTGGGCAAGGTCTGGGACCTCACCCCGCGCCTGGCCCTTTACGGCAACTGGAAGTATGATACCCACGAATTTTGGGAAGCCGAGGCGGGACTGAGCTACATGATAAACAGCCATCTCTCGGTGGTGGCCCAGTGGAACTCGGACTACGGCTGGGGGGCGGGCCTGGGGTTCAGCTTCTAGAGTCCGGGCGCGGCGGCTGAGAGGTTAGACAAGGAGACCGGGGTGTCCTCAGGAAATAAAGATTCAAAATGGGGGGACCTGCTGGCCGAGGCCAAGCGCGAACGGGCCCAGCGGGAAAAGTCTTACCGGGAACAGGCCCTGAAGCTTTTTCCCCACGTATGCGGCCGCTGCGGCCGGGAGTTCAGCGGCAAGCGCCTGAGCGAACTCACCGTGCACCACAAGGATCACGACCACGACCGCAACCCGCCGGACGGCAGCAACTGGGAGTTGTTGTGCATCTATTGCCACGACAATGAGCACCAGCGCGACGAGGTGGCCCAGTCCTATGGCCAGGAAGCGCCCCGGCAGGAGCAAAAACCCGCATCCACCTTCAAGGCCTTTGCCGGGCTGGCGGACCTGCTCAAGGACAAGAAGTAGAGGCGTTCACCCCGCCCCCACCAAGCCCAAGCGCCGCCCCCAGCGGCGTATGGCTTCCTTTTTCACCGGAGCCAGCTTTTCACCGGCCAGTTCCGGGTCTTGTTCCAACCACCCCGCAATAACTTCCCGCAAACGGGGCACCATCTCCGCGTCGCGCTCCCAACGAGCCACCCTAAAGGGCGGCAGGCCCGACTGGCGCTCGCCCATGGCCTCGCCTGGCCCGCGCAGATGCAGATCCGCCTCGGCGATCTCACGGCCATCGTTGGTCTTGGCCAGCACGGCCAGGCGCTGCTGGGCCAAATCGCCGGGGTTGGGCCCAGCCACCAGGATGCAGCGCCCCGGCTTTTGTCCCCGCCCCACCCTGCCCCGTAGCTGGTGCAATTGGCTAAGGCCGAAACGCTCCGCTCCCAGCACGATCATCAAGGTGGCCTGGGGCACGTCCACCCCCACCTCCACCACCGTGGTGGCCACCAGCACCCGGCTCTGTCCCTCCCGGAAGCGCCCCAACGCCTCTTGCTGCTCCGGGCCGTCCATGCGCCCGTGAAGAAGCTCCACGCGCTGCTCAGGGAAATAGCGGGCTAGGTTGCGGGCCGTGGCCACCGCGTCCTGGGCCTCGATCTTGTCCGAGGCCTCCACCAAGGGGCAGATCACATAGGCCTGCTCGCCCCGCCCCAGCACCGCGGCCAGCTCGTCCACCGCCGCCCGGCGGTGGTCGAACTCCAGCACCCGGGTGGCCACCTTGTGCGGTCCCTGGGGCCGCTGGGGCAGGTCGCTTATCTCCAAGTGCCCAGCCAGGGCCAGGGCCAGGGTGCGGGGGATGGGGGTGGCCGAGAGCACCAGCAGATGGGGGCTGGCGGCCTTGGCGGCCAGGGCCAGGCGCTGGCTCACCCCGAAGCGGTGCTGCTCGTCGATAATCACCAGGCCCAGGTTGGCAAAGGATAGCTTTTGCCCCAGCAAGGCGTGGGTGCCCACCAAAACTTGGGCTCCGCCCTGGGCGGCCTCTTGCCGGGCCACCTGGTCCGCACCGTTGCCCCCGCCCACGGCCAAGGCCACCCTGACGCCCAACGGCTCCAGATAGCGGCTAAGGGTGGCCAGGTGCTGGCGGGCCAGGACCTCGGTGGGGGCCATGACCGCCACCTGTGACCCGGACTCCACGGCCAAACAGGCGGCGGCGGCGGCCACCACCGTCTTGCCGGTGCCCACGTCGCCGCAGAGCAAACGGCCCATGGGGTGGCTCCGGGCCAGGTCGTCCCGGATCAGGCGCACCGATTCCTCTTGCCCCGGGGTCAGGCGGAAGGGCAGCGCCTTGAGCAGTCCAGCCAGCAGCTTGCCCGGCGAGCTCAAAGGCTGGGCCGGGGAGGCCTCCCGGCGGCGGCGCTTCAAGACCAGGCCCAGCTCAAAGTACAGCAGCTCGTTCATGGCCAAGGCCTGCCGCCAGGGAGCCTGTGCCGGGTCCAGGTCTTGGGGGCCGGCGCTGGACGGCGGCTGGTGGGCCCGGGACAGGGCCTCGCCGGCGGGCATGGGGTAGAGGTCCGTGGGCAACAACCCGGCCAGGGGGTCGAGGATTTTATCGGCGCTGCGGCTGATCAACTCGGCCAGGAAGCGGCGCAGGCTGGCCGGGGCCACTCCCTCCACCTCGGGGTACACCGGCACGATGCGCCCCACCGAGGCATGCTCCGGGCCCACCTCGGCGGCGCGGTAAAGCTCGGGGTGGATCATCTGGGGCTCGCCCCTTTGGCCCGGGCTCACCTCGCCCACCGCGAACAACTCGTCGCCGGGCTGGTAGCCCTCCAGGTGGGCCCGCTTGAAACGAAACCAAAGGCAGGCCAAACGGCCGGTGGCGTCCTCCAGCACCAGGCGGTAGACCTTGCCCTTGTGCCCCAACAGGCCGCCGGAAACCACCCGGCCCCGCACCACGGCCAGATGTCCCTCTTGCAGGGCATTGACCGGAGTGGGCTTACGGCGGTCCTGGTAACGGGCGGGCAGGAAAAACAGGCCGTCTCCCCAGGTTTTTAGCCCACGCTCGGACAGACGCCGGGCGGTCACCGGCCCCACCCCGGCCAGGGCGGCCAGGGACGAGGCCAAAACAGGCAGATCAAAGGGGGTCACCGAGGCTTGCACGCTCGCTCCAGGTTATGAGGGCTCCTACATTTCTGCCTGTCCCGGCCCCCCGCGTCAACCCCGGGGCGCTGCTTTATGCCGCCCGGGTTTTCTGCTAAGGTTAAGATCGGTTTAAACACGAGGAGAATTAGGCCCATGAGCCAGGATGACCGCTACCGCGCCGCAGGGGTCGACATAGAGAAAGCCGACCAGTTCATCAAAAATATCGGGCAGATGGTCAAATCGACCCACAGCAGCCAGGTATTGGGCGGCTTGGGCGGCTTCTCGGGGCTGTTTTCCCTGGCCGGGCTGGCCGGCGATGACCCGGTCTTGGTCAGTTCCACCGACGGGGTGGGCACCAAGCTCAAGGTCGCCTTCATGATGGACCAGCACGACACCATCGGCATCGACATGGTGGCCATGGTGGTCAACGATATCGTGGTCACCGGGGCCCAGCCGCTGTTCCTGCTGGACTACCTGGCCACCGGCAAGCTGGAGCTGGGCGTGGCCGAGGCTATCATCGCCGGGGTGGTGGAAGGCTGCCGCCAGGCGGGCTGCGCCCTGGTGGGCGGCGAAACCGCCGAAATGCCGGGCATGTACCCGGACGGGGAATACGACCTGGCCGGTTTCGCGGTGGGGCTGGTGGAGCGTCCCAAGATCATCGACGGCTCCCGGGTGGCCCCCGGCGCGGCGGTGGTGGGCCTGGCCAGCAGCGGCCTGCACAGCAACGGCTACTCCCTGGTGCGCCGCATCTGCTTTGACGAGCTGAAGCTGGGCATCAACGCCCGCATCGCCGACCTGGGCGAGACCCTGGGCGAGGTGCTGCTCACCCCCACCAAGATCTACACCGAGGCGGTGCTCCACCTGCGGCGGGACTTCACCCTCTATGCCGTGGCCCACATCACCGGCGGCGGCATCCTGGAGAACCTGCCCCGGGTGCTGCCCTCCTCGGTGCGGGCGGTGATCCGGCGCAACGCCTGGCCGACCCCGCCCATCTTCGGT
>JAHJPG010000111.1 GCA_018819925.1 Pseudomonadota bacterium | reverse complement strand
TATCCCCTAGAACATCTAGAACATCCCGTATATTCCAAAATTTGAACCGACTGAATGATGCGGGCATTTCGCTTGGCTGAGGCAAGAGGTGGAATGAAGAACCCTGGGGCTTGCCCCAGGGTTCTTCATTTTGATTGGGCGTGAGCCCCCATCCTCATTCCCTGTCGCAAGACTCTGCTCAATATTCACCTTGCAACAACCTCCGCCTCCAGAGGATAATTTTTCTATACTGGGATTGATTACCCGAGGAACAGCAGGAGGCTCAAAATGAGTTGAAGCGCGGCGCCTGCCGCTAATCTAGGAGAAGATGTGCTGGAAAAATTCCGTAAAAAAATGACGGCAACTAAAAAATCCGCAGATGAAGTCAGTGAATTCGCTGAGAGCCTCATCAACACCATACGTGAACCATTAATCGCCCTGGATCAAGATCTAAGGGTGGCCTCAGCCAGCCGTTCCTTCTATGAATTCTTCAAGGTAAAACCTGAAGAGACCGTGGGGCAGCTTATTTATGACCTGGGCAATAAACAGTGGGATATCCCCGAGCTGAGGGAACTGCTGGAAACCATCCTCCCCCAAAAAACAACCTTTGACAGCTATAAAGTTGAACATGATTTTGACATCATCGGCAGGCGCACTATGCTTTTGAATGCTCGGCAGATAGAACGAGTGTTGGGCAAAGAACGTATCATCCTTTTGGCTATCGAGGACATCACCGAACGCGTGCAAGCGGAAACCGTATTGAAGAATTCCGAAGAGCAATACAGGCGCCTTTTTGAGACCGCGGACGACGGGATATTGCTTCTCGAAAAACGAAAATTGAAAATTCGCCATGCTAATCCGGCCATCACGGCGATGTTGGGTTATTCCAACGAGGAGTTGATCGGGAACGATATGAAGGGGATCGGTTTCCCGGATAAAATCGGCACCTTTCAAGAAATATTGCAGACATTGAACAACGTTGGCATTGCTCATCGCGAAGATGTTGCGGTGCAAAACAAGGCTGGGCAAACTATCTATACCGATATTTACATGGCCGACAGGGCAGTTTTAGTTCAATGTAATATCCGCGACATCACCGAGCGCAAGCAGGCCGCGCAGGAAAAGGAGAAGCTGCAGAAGCAGTTGATACAGGCCCAGAAAATGGAAGCCATCGGCACACTGGCCGGCGGCATTGCCCATGATTTCAACAACATCCTTTCCGCTGTCATCGGCTACACGGAATTGGCGCAAATGAAGCTTGAGGCCGATTCTGAAATTAATGACGATCTTCAGGAAGTGCTCACTGCAGGCGTCCGCGCCAAAGACCTGGTTAAACAGATTCTGGCGTTCAGCCGCCAAGCACAGCAAGAGCAAGTGCCTACTCAACTGGGTTTAATCGCACAAGAAGCCTTAAAACTGATAAGGTCCTCCCTGCCCACTACCATTGACGTCCGTCAAAACATCCAGAGCCAATCTGTAATCCTGAGCGATCCGATCCAGCTTCACCAGATAGTTATGAATCTTTGCACCAATGCCGCTTATGCCATGCGAGGAAAAGACGGTATTTTAGAGATCGCCCTGACCGATGTCGAGCTTGATTCCAACTTTTGTTTGTCTCATCCGGAGATTCAGCCGGGCGCTTACCAAAAGCTGATGGTCTGCGATACCGGCCAAGGCATGACTGCTGATGTCATGAACCGAATCTTTGATCCGTTTTTCACCACCAAGCCTAAAGACAACGGCACCGGCCTGGGCTTGTCGGTCGTCCACGGTATTGTAAAGGATTTAGGGGGTACGATCGCGGTCTACAGCGAGCCGGACAAAGGAACCACTTTTAATATTTATTTTCCGATCATTAAAGGCTGGGCTGAGAAAAAACCCGAAAAACATACAATCATCCCTACCGGAACCGAACGGATTCTGGTGGTGGATGATGAAAAGGCCATTATTGACATAATCAAAAAAATCCTTACATACTTAGGGTATGCGGTTGAAGCCAGAACCAGCAGCCTCGCGGCTTTGGAGCTTTTTGCGGCGACGCCTGACAAATTTGATCTAGTCATTACCGATATGACCATGCCGCAGATGACCGGCGATATGCTGGCCCGGGAGTTGATAAAGCTCCGACCGGACTTGCCGGTGATCCTTTGCACCGGTTTCAGCGAAAACATCACCAAAGAACAGGCCGAAACAATTGGGATTAAGGCCTTTCTGCTGAAGCCGCTGCTTAAAGAAGAAATGGCCCATACGATCCGAAAGGTGCTGGATGAGGCCAAAGGCACAACTCAAGAATAATTTTCCTATCCTTGACTTCGGTCTATGCCTAATATTTTATCGGCAGAGCGGCGCGACTTATAGCAACTGCCCTCCCTGGCGGGCGTTGTCCACCAGGGCCTTTAGCTGAACGTAGGGCTGGGCCCCCACCAGCAAGCGGCGTCCGGCCAGAAAGCTGGGCACCGCGCTGATGCCCACTTGTCGGCTATAGGCCCAGTCCTCGTCCACCGCCGAAGCGTAACGGCCCGATTCCACGGCCTCCATGGCCGCGTCCTGGTCCAGGCCCGCCTGGGCCGCGCCCTGGGCCAACACTTTCAGGTCGTAGAGGTTGCGCCCGTCGGCGAAGTAGGCCTGGAACATGGCCATGTGGAAGGCCTCGCCCTTGCCCTGCTCCTCGGCCCACTTGCCCAGTTCCTGGGCCCGGCGGCTGTTGAAGGTCATGGTGCGCATGCCCCAGGCCAGGCCCTCGGCCTTGGCGTTGGCCTCCAGACGAGCCAGCATGGCCGGGATGTCCATTCCCCGGCCCGCGAAAAGCTGCTCCAGGGTGCTCCCCAGGGGCGGGGTCTCCGGGTGCAGGGGAAAGGCGATCCACTTGACGGCCACGTTTTCCTCGGCGGCCAGTTTTTCCACACGCCCGGTGCAGAAGTAGCACCAGGGTCAGATGTAGTCGCTGAAGACTTCCAGGGTAAGGGGCGGCCGGGGCATGTATTCTCCCTGTGGTGGCGAATATTATCTTTTAATTATCGCAGTAATTCCAGCCCGGCAAAAGGGGGCCATCAAAGAAAAAACCGCCCCACGGCCCCTGGGCCGCAGCGGCGGTGGTTAATTGTCAGCCTGGGGCGCTCTAGTAGCCCAGGTCCTCCCCCACCAGCACCACATGGATGCGGCCGAGGATGCTGGAGCCCTCGATTACGCTCCAGATGTTGCAGATGCGCCGGGGGGCGCGGCAGTCGGCGCACAGGCCGTCTTTGGTGCAGGGGGTCTCGATGTTGATGCGCATGGCGTTCACCGGAGCGGCGTAGTGTTTGACGCGGGCCTTGGCGCTTTCCAGATCCGGGGCCACCTTGTTCATGCCCACCACCAAAATCACCTTGGCCGGGCCAAAGGCCATGGCCGCCACCCGGTTGCCCATGCCGTCCAGGTTCACCAGGCGGCCGTCCAGGGTGATGGCGTTGCTGCTGGCCACCATCACGTCGGCGCTCAGGCCCCGGCGCCGCGTGGCCAGGCCCTCTTCAGGGCTCAGGCTCGGCAGGTAGGGATTGATGACCTCCACTCCCTCCATGGCCCCGATCTTCTCCCACAGGCCCATCTCCACCACGCTGCAGGAGCCGCAGCGAAACACGGTGCCGGCGGCGGGGATCATGCCCAGCACCAACTCCCGGGCCTGGGCGGCGTCGGCGGCGTAGTAGCCGGCCATGCGTCTTTTTTCCAGCCAGGCGATGATGCCCTGGGCCACGGTCTGGTTCCACTTCTGCTGATGGGCGTCCACGTCATTCCTCCATTGTGGTTGGGTCCAAGGGGTGGCCCAAGGCCGCTAAAAGGTCAGAACCGGCAGGCCGGCTCGTAAATATTCGGTGAGGGGCTGGCCCATGTAGATCACTTCGATGCCCAGCTCCTCCAGGCGGGGGGCCACTCCGTACTTGTCGGCGCAGGCGCGGCAGGCCAAAAGCTCCACCCCGGCCTGCCTCAGCTCCTCCAGCTCGGTTTGCAGCTCGGCGTCCTCGGCGATGAGCGAGGCCGAGGGCCCCCACACCACCAGGCGCACCGCCGGCCACCATCCCTTGAGCCGCGAGTTTTTGGCGTACATGAAGACCATGTTCTTGGCCACCTCCCGGTCGCGGGAGGACCAGATAATAACCAGGGTGTCCGCTGCCTTGTCCATGCCTTGCGCTCCTTGCCGATGATTTGCCGTGGTCCCAAGCCGGACCCTCCCTTTATTATGCCCCAGCAGGCGGCCCCGGGAAAAATATGTGCGCCCAGGACCCTGGGCGCGAAAATATTACTCAGCCATTGGAACAATTTAGGGGCCGCCCTTGCAGGAGCGCCCCCCCATAACCTACTATATTAATAGGTTTTAGAGAAATAATTTTCCCCTTCCCCCCAGGTTGGCACGCCCGCTGCAACTTAGTCAGGGCAAACACAACCCTTCAAAGGAGGAAAAACATGAGACGAGCCACCACATTCATCCTCGCGGCAGCCTTCACTCTTATGCTGGCCGCCGGGGCCATGGCCTGGGGCGGATACGGGATGGGCGGCGGCTGGGGCGGCCACATGATGAACCCCGGCTACCATATGTACCAAGGCAACGGCTACGGCCCGGGCCCCCAGGGTCAGGGTTACGGCCCGGCCAACTGCCCCGGCTGGAACGACTACCAGGGTAACGGCCAAGGCCAGAATTACGGACCCAACCAGGGCTACGGACCTGGATACCAGCGCGCGCCGGTGACTCCCCCGGCCGGCGACAACCTGGAGCGATAGCATTCCCTGGGGGTCCGGGCTCTCGGGTCCGGGCCCCCACCTCCCCAGGAGGTGACGCATGAGCCAAATGATACAACGAACCGAACCCTGCCCCATCTGCCAGATGCCGGTGAAGACCGACGGGGCGCAGTACATGGAAAAGCGGGGTGAACGGCTCTACTTTTTCTGCGCGCCGGGATGCCGGGACAAGTTCCTGGCCGGTGGCTGCTGCGCCAAGCCCAAGGGGCGCTGGGGCCGTTTTTTGGACCGCCTGGCCCGGGCCAATGATAAGGAGTTCGGGGCCTCGGGGCCCAGTTGCCACTAACCCCGGGCGGGCCCAGCCCCATCCAGGAGGCCACGCGCCATGCACCCCGTCCTGTTCAATCTGGGCCCGCTGCCCATCCATACCTACGGGGTGCTCTTGGCCCTGGGAGTGCTGGCCGGGCTTATCGCCCTGAGGGTCAACGCCCGGCGTCTGGGCCTGGACCCCGACGCCGCCCAGAGCGAGGCCCTGTGGCTGGTCCTGGCCGGCCTGGCCGGGGCGCGCCTGGCCTTCGTGCTCCTGGAGCCCGGCCCCCTGCTGGGCCATTTGGGCCGCGTGCTTTTCATCTGGCAAGGCGGGTTGGTCTTCTACGGCGGCCTGGCCGCCGCCCTGCCCCTGGTCATTTGGCGGGGCCGCTCCCAGGGCTGGGGCGCCGCCGCCTGGGCCGACCTCTTGGCTCCCTCCCTGGCCCTGGGCCAGGCCCTGGGCCGGGTGGGCTGCTTCTTTTCCGGCGACAGCTACGGCAAGCCCTTTGACGGCCCCTGGGCGGTGGTGTTCAGCGCCCCCCATTCCCTGGCCCCCACCGGCATACCCCTGCACCCCACCCAGATCTACACCGCCGTCGCGCTGTTCATCATCTTCGCCCTGCTCTGTTGGCTGCTGCCCCGGCGGCGCTTCGCCGGGCAGGTGGTGCTGGCCTACGGCCTCATGCATGGCGTGGCCCGCCTGATAATCGAGCCCTTCCGGGCCGACTGGCGGGGCGAGGCGGTCCTGGCCGGGCTGACCCCCACCGGGCTCTTCGCCCTGGGCCTGGCTCTGCTTTGCCTGCTGGGGCTCTTCTGGGGCTGGCGGCGGCGGGCGCGGCCGGTTTAAAAAGGCAGGTTCTTGGAGGTCAGCGGCCCCGGGGCCCGCTCCCAGGGCATGGCCATGGGGTGCTCGGGGATGCGCACGTGGAAGTGGGAGCCCTCGCCGGACTCGGAATCCACTGTGATGGACCCGCCATGCTGCTGCACGGTGTCGTTGGCGATGAACAAACCCAACCCGGTGCCCGCCGAACCCTTGGAGGTGAAGAACAGGGTGAACATGTTGTCCAGGGTCTGTTGGTCCATGCCCTTGCCGTTGTCCACTATGTCGAAGACCAGAACGTCGTCCTCGCGGCTCACCTGGAACAGGATGCGGTGGCGGGGCTTTTCCCGGTCGTAAAGGCAGGCGTCCACCGCGTTTTCCAAAATGTTGGTCATGGCCGGGTTCAGGGCGTTGGGGTCCACCTCGAAGCGGCCCAGGTCCGGGCCCAGCACCAGCTTGAAATCCAGGCCGTGCTTGTCCGCCGCGTACTCCCCGGCCAGGGCCACCCCCTTGGCGAACTCGGCCACATCCACCAGCTCGGTGTCCAGCTCCCGCTCCTTGGCGTAGTACAGGATGTCCAATACGGTGCTGCGGATGCGCTTCATCATCAGCTCCACCAGCTCCCAGCCCTTTCGCACCCGGCCCATGTCGCCGCGCTCCAGGCCGGCCCTCATCTTGTACATGCCCCCGTCCAGGGCGGTGAGCAGGCCCTTGACCCCGTGGGAGATGGAGCTTATCACCATGCCCAGGGAGGATAGGTGGTCTTGCAGCTTGCGGATTTGGGTGATGTCGGTGGACATCTCCATGACCTGGTTTATCTCGCCCTGGGCGTCGCGCAGGGGGGCGGTCCAGGTGAGCACGTTGAAGCGCCGTCCGTCCAGGGCGCGCAGCATCTGCTCATACTGGTGGGACTGGCCGTCCACGAAGGTGTCGCCCACCGGGCAGTCGGGGCAGCCCTCGCAACGGCCCTGGTAAACGTCGTGGCAGGTCTTGCCCACCAGGTCGCCGAATTCCTCCTTGAAACGCCGGTTCACCGCGGTGATGGTGAAATGGTGGTCCAGCACCGAAATGTAGCAGGGCACCTCGTCAAAGAGCTGCTGATACTGCTGCAAGGTGTCGTAAAGCTGGGCGGCCCGGGAGGTTTCGCCGCCAGCCGGAGGCAGGGAAGCGGGCATCGCGCCGTTGGGGGCCAAGCCGGAAAGGTAGGCCAGCTTCTTGCGCACCACCAAACGGTCCTGGGCCCGCCTCAGGGCCACCCCCAGGCGATGGGCGCTCACCGGCTTGAGGAGGAAGTCGCTGGCCCCGAACTCCAGGGCCCGGGCCCCCCGCTCGATGTCGTTCAGATCGGTCAGGAAGATGGTCTCGGTCCAGGGGTGCTGGGCCTTGAAGCGGCGCACCAACTCCAGGGCCTCGCTACCGGGCGGGGCGTCGTCCAGGATGCTGATGGCCGGTTTGTGACGGAAGGCCAGGTCCAGGGCCTCCTCGGAGTCCATGGCACGCAGGGAAATGTGACCCCAGCCGGCCAATTGCTTGGCCAACTTCTGGCCCAGTTCCGCAGGGGCCAGCAATAGAATTTTGTCGCCCATGCAGGCCCCGCAACCCCGCCGGGGCTACTCCTCGCCCAGGGCCTTTTGCACGATGGCCACCAACTCACCGGGCTCGAAGGGCTTGACCACCATGGCCGCCACTTTGTCCGGGTTTATGGACCGGTGGGGCGAGTGCTGGCCGGTGATGACCACGATGGGAATCCCCTTTAGGTCCTCATCCTTTCGGAAGCGCTGATAAAAGCGGGTGCCGTGCTCGGCGGGCATCTGCAAATCCAGGGTTATCAGATCCGGCCTGTGGCTGGCGGCCATTTCCAGGCCCTCCGCGCTGCTGGCCGCGATCAGGGTTTCATAGCCCTGATCCTGAAAGATGTCCTGAAGGTACTCGGCGACGTGGTTTTCGTCTTCGATTATCAGAATTTTCTTGGCCATCTAAACTCCTCTGTGCACGTCCCGGGAGCAAAGCCTCAGGGCTGGCCCTTGGCCGCCGAGGTCCTGGCCGTCCCGGGGATGGGCTTACCGATTTTTTATCATACCTTACTATAAAATAACCATACGCTAGGATTTATTAGCCCAAAAAAGGGAGAGGGCCGAAGCCCTCTCCCTGGATAAAACGCTAGGTTAGGCCTTAACAGCCACAGCATCCGCTGCTGCAACCGCCGCCCTCGGGTTGCGGCAGGGGTTTGGAACTGGAGAGCAGGAAGCCCTGCTGTTGTTCGTCGGTGAGGTAGTCCAGCTTCATATCGCCCACCAAATCGGAGAGATTCTTGTCGACGACGTAGCTTACGCCGTCCACGTCGAACTGGTCGTCGCCGTCGCGGGCTTCATCCACTCCCAGGGCCAGTTGAGAGCCGCTGCAGCCGGACTGCAAGAATATGCGGATGGGGGGCTCGAGGTTTTTCTCGGCCATCACCGCCTTGAGGGCCTCGCTGGCCGCGGGGGTAACTTCCATCATGACCAAATGCCTTTCTCTGGGGGTTGGGTTTAGTTGCAAACATAAGGCCCGAACCGGCCAATTGCAAGCAGCCCGCTAGAATTCCATGTCCAGGTCCACCCCCAGGCGCTCCCACTGGGCTGCGGCCTCGGCCTCGCCCTTGGCTATCTCCTCCTCGGTCCATGGGTCGATGACCAGGCAATCGGCAATCAGCTCCCAGATGTATTTCACCTCGTACTTGTAGTCCGTATAGTACTTGGGCAGGCGTTTCATCAGCTGGTCGTGGCAATTTGAACAGGCCACCACCACCACGTCGGCCCCGGACTCTTTGATGGACTCATACTTCTTGCGCCCGTGCCAAGCCGAGTCGTCTTCATAGGGCGCGGGCCAGTTGCCGCCGCCCGCTCCGCAACAGTTGCCGTTCATGCGGTTGGGGTACATATCCACGAAGTTGTCCACGCACTGCTTAATGATCCAGCGGGGCTCCTCGAAGTAGCCGTGGCCGTAGTGGCTCTCCAACTCCCGGCCGTGTTTACAGGAGTCGTGCCAGGTGAAGGTCTTGCCCGCGTACACGCTCTTGTCCAGCTTGATGCGCCCCTGCTGAATGATCTCCTTGAGGTAGTCGTATAGGTACACCCAACTGGTGACGTTGCTGGGATCGTCGATCTCGCAGACCTTCATACCCGCCCGGCAGCCGTAGGAGCCGCCGCCGCAGTCGGGCATTATCATGCGGGTGATGTTGAACTCCTTCATCATGTCGATCTTGCGCTGGGCCAGGATACGGGTGGCCTCGTAGTTGCCCGTAAACAGGCCCCAGTCCACCGCCTCCCAGTTCTTGCTGGGGATGGCCCAGTTTTCCTTGGCCGCGTAGAAGATCTTCCACCACCAGTACATGTCCTCAAAGTCGCCGAAGACCTCCTTGGAGTTGGGGAAGAACAGGATGTCCGCGTCCTGCTTGTCCACCGGCACGTAGAAGCCGGGGCAGCAGTCGTCGGCCATCTCCACGCCCATGTCGGCCATGGTGAAAAGATAGTCGTCACGGGGGATGGCCATGTTGTTGCCGGTCTCCAGCACGTTGACCACGCCCTTGTGCAGGATGCCCGGCACTTGGTCCCGTGGCCGCAGGTGTTTCATGTAGCCGAAGATGGCCGGCATGTCCAAGCCCATGGGGCAAGCGGCGGCGCAGCGGCCGCAGCCGGTGCACAGCCAGGGGAAGCGGCTTTCCACCACCTCGTCGATCATGCCCAGGGCCAGCATGCGGATGACCTTGCGGGTGTCCCAGCCCTGCATGTCCTCGCTGGGATTGCCGGTGATGGGGCAGCCCCCGGAGCAGGTGCCGCAGGTCAGGCAAAGATTAAGGTTGGCCCCGTTGAGTTTTTCCAGGGCCTCCTTGGGCAACTTTTTGGGTCGAATAGCTTCAGACACGTATCACCTACCATCCGGCGGCCGGGGCGGCCCGGCCGGTGGAAATAATCTTGGCCAACGGCGCTAAGCGCCGGAGGCGGCAACCTTTTGGGGCTGGGCATACAGCGGCCCCAGCGCACGAATTCGTTGGGTGAAGTCAATGCAGGTTTGGGCGAACTGGGGCCCCATGGCCGAGGAGTTGAAGTACATCTCCACCCGCTCGGGCTCGATGCCCAGGGCCCGCAGTATGCCCTTGACCTGCTCCACCCTTTTTAGCGCCTTGTAATTTCCGTTGATGTAGTGGCAATCATCCAGCAGGCAGCCGGAGAGAAACACCCCGTCGGCCCCGTCCTCTATGGCGCGCAGCAGATAGAGCATGTCCACCCGCCCGGTGCAGGGCACCCGGATGATGCGCACGTTGGGCGGGTACTGCAAACGCATGCTGCCCGCCAAATCGGCGGCGGCATAGGAGCACCACTGGCAGCAATAGGCCAGAATCTTGGGTTCAAATTCCTCGGACATAACCATCCTCCCCAGGTGCCCGGCCCGGATGGGCGGCCCGTCCAGGGGCGGCGGCCCGGGGCTTAAGGCTAAAATGTATTTCTTTGCTGAGCATATACGGCAAGTTAGGCGCAACGCCCTTTCCTTAGCCCACCTTTACCCGTGCCTCAGGCCGTCCGCCGGGCCCCGGCTCGGGTGGATTCCACACGCATCTCCATGCCCGGCAGCCTCGCTGAATTACCAATCTTTGGAACCTAGCCGGAGGGCGGGCGGGTGTCAAATAGGTAATAACTATTAGGAAATTCGCTTGACCATGGTTGTGGTCAATGATATGCGCGGGTCCGGCTGGCCGCCAAAGCCAAGCGATGAACTCGGTCGGGGACAGCGAACCGGTAGGGCTGGTTGCTTGCTCCCGCTCAGGACAGGGCGGCGATCATGTAGGGCAGCACCATGGCCACCAACAGGGCGGTGAGCACCGGGCGCAGCAGGTTCCTGAGGTTGCGGTTGCCCTCCCTGAAAGCGCTGTAGGCGTGGTTGGCCGCCGAAATGATCAAGAATATCAGCAAGGTGCTCATCAGGGCCGCCTGGGCCATGGTCCCCCAGCCCAGGGCGTAGGCCAGCACGCAGGCCAGGGCCAGGGCCAGGTTGTTGATCCCGGACTGGCGCTGGTAGCCCCCTCCCCCGCCGCCGTAGCCCGAGATTTTAGAAGCGCTTTTGCCGAAAAACAGGCTCTCCACCCCGGAAAGCCCGGCCACCGCCAGCACGGTCCAGGCGGTAATGATGCTGAACTGCTCCGCCGGGCTGGAGCCCGCGTAGTTGGCCCAGAAGATGCCCACCCCCACCCCGGCCCAGCGGGCGTATTCCAAGACGCTGTTTATGTTCACAAGACCTCCTCGGCCGGGGTAAGTTGTTCCGTCTACCTTGAAACCACGTATGCCCCCAGCAGGCAAGCGCTTTCTTGCCCGCCGGCTCTCTGCTGGAAACCGGCGGCTAAAAAGTTGGTTGACCCAAGGGCCTCTACCCATTAGAAAATGGGAACCAATCGCGACCGCGCCACCCCCCGCAAGGAGGCCCTCTTGGCTGTTCACGTAGTAGACCATCCCCTGGTGCGCCACAAGCTGGGCATCCTGCGCAAGCACGATCTCAGCACCTCCAGTTTCCGGGCCCTGGCCAGCGAGGTTAGCCTGCTCTTGACCTACGAGGCCACCAAGGACCTGACCACCGAGCCCAAGACCATCCGGGGCTGGGCCGGCAAGGTGGAGGTTGAGGAGATAAAGGGCAAGAAGATCACCGTGGTGCCCATCCTGCGGGCCGGGCTGGGGCTCATGGACGGGGTGCTGGACATGATCCCCGGGGCCAAGGTGAGCGTGGTGGGCTTTTACCGCAACGAACAGACCCTGGAGCCGGTGCAGTATTACGTGAAGCTGGCCAAGCAGATAAAGCACCGCATCGCCCTGATCCTGGACCCCATGCTGGCCACCGGCGGCACCTTGCTGGCCACCATCGACCTGCTCAAGCAGGCCGGCTGCACCCAGATCCGGGGCATCTTCCTGGTGGCCGCGCCCGAGGGCATCGCCCGGGTGGAGGCGGCCCACCCCGACGTGGACATCTACACCGCCTCGGTGGACCAGGGCCTGGACGAAAACGGCTACATCCTGCCCGGCCTGGGCGACGCGGGCGACAAGATATTCGGCACCAAGTAAACGCCCGGCCGTAAATAATTTCCCCCACACCTCAGCCAGGGAGAGGCCATGAGCGAACTTTCCAACCCCGAATACCGATTTTCGCCCAAGGGCCTGCTCCTGGGGGCCCAGATGCTTTTCGTGGCCTTCGGGGCCCTGGTGCTGGTGCCCCTCTTGACCGGCCTCAACCCCAACGTGGCCCTGTTCACCGCCGGGGTGGGCACCCTGCTCTTCCAGATCGTCACCAAGGGCAAGGTGCCGGTTTTCCTGGCATCCTCCTTCGCCTTCATCGCCCCGATCATCTACGGCACCCAGACCTGGGGGGTGCCGGGCACCCTCTGCGGCCTGGCGGCGGCCGGCGGGATGTACGTGGTCATCAGCTTCGTGGTGCGCATCGGTGGCCCCAACATCCTCAACCGGGTGTTGCCTCCGGTGGTCACCGGCCCGGTTATCATGGTCATCGGCCTGGTACTGGCCCCGGTGGCGGTGAACATGGCCCTGGGCAAGACCGGCGACGGATCGGCGGTCCTGTTTCCCCAAAGCACCGCCCTGGTCATATCCCTGATATCCCTGGCCGTCACCATCACCGTATCCCTGCTGGGCAAGGGCTGGCTGCGCCTGGTGCCCATCTTGGTCGGTATCGGCTCGGGCTATTTGCTTTCCCTTTTGTTCGGCATCGTGGACTTTTCATCCGTGACCAAGGCCCCCTGGCTGGCCATGCCCGCCTTCACCCTGCCCGTCTGGAACCTGGAGGCGGTGCTCTACATAGTGCCCATCGCCATCGCCCCGGCCATCGAGCACTTCGGCGACGTCCTGGCCATCGGGAGCATCACCGGCAAGGACTACCTCAAGGACCCGGGCATCAAGAACACCATGCTGGGCGACGGCCTGGCCACCAGCCTGGCCTCCTTCTTGGGCGGCCCGCCCAACACCACCTATTCCGAGGTCACCGGCGCGGTGGCCCTCACCCGGGCCTTCAACCCGGCCATCATGACCTGGGCGGCCATCGTGGCCGTGGCCTTGGCCTTCGTGGGCAAGCTGGGGGCCTTTTTGCTCACCATCCCCGCCCCGGTCATGGGCGGCATCATGGTGCTGTTGTTCGGGGCCATCATGGTGGTGGGCATCAACACCCTGGTGCGGGCGGGGCACGACCTCATGAACCCGCGCAACCTGACCATAGTGGCCCTTATCGTCATCTTCGGCACCGGGGGCATGGCCCTGCCCATCGGCAGCTTCAAGCTGGCCGGCATCGGCCTGGCCGGGGTGGTGGGGGTGGTGCTCAACCTGGTATTGCCCGGGCGCAAGGCGGCCGACGCCTCCCTGGGCGCGCCCGGCGGCGAAAAGCCCCCCGAGCGCATCCTAATGGACTGATCGCGGCCAAGCGCCGCTCGCCGGCCGGGCCCCTCGGGGCCCGGCTGTTTTTTTGGGGGGCGCCGCCGCTTTCCTCCCTGCCGGGCGGGTCCGGTCGTGTAATATCGTAAAAACAAAACACTCTTGCCCCGGCCCACTGGCCGGCCGTGGCCCGCAAACGGAACCTGCATCATGGACGCCAAAGCCCTGGCCCTTTTGATCCTGGGCCACCTGGTCACCGACACCACCCAGGGAGCCCTCCCCGCCCTGTTGCCCCTGCTCAAGCAGGTGCATACCCTCAGCTACGCCCAGGCCGGAGTCTTGGTCATGGTCATGAACCTCACCTCCTCGGTCATCCAGCCCCTGTTCGGCGACCTCACCGACCGCTGGAACCTGCGCTGGCTGGTGCCCATGGGGGTGGCGGTGTCGGGCCTGGGCTTCGGGCTCATCGGCCTGTGCTCAGGCTACGCCGCCATGCTGGGGGTGGTGGTGCTCTCGGGCCTGGGAGTGGCCAGTTTCCACCCCGAGGCTTTCAAGGGGGTCCTGGGCTCCGCCGGGTCGCGCAAGGTGGTGGGGGTGAGCTGGTTCATGGTGGGCGGCAACGCCGGCATGGCCCTGGGCCCGGTGATGATAATGGCCTACTGCGCCTGGCTGGGGCTCAAGGGCTCGCTGCTGTTCGGCCTGCCCGGGGTGGTGGTGGCCGGGCTCTTCTGGGCCTATTGGCGGCACCTGGCCCGCAAAAACGGAAACCAGGCCAAGCCCGCGCCCCAGGCCCCGGAGCGCCTGCCCCTCAGGGGCCGCCTGCGCCCCCTGGGCATCCTCATGGGCGCGGTGATTTTGCGGGCCTGGGTGCATGTGGGGGTGGCCACCTTCGTGCCCTTTTATTACGTGAGCGTGCTGGGGGGCGACGCGGTGGCCGTGGGCTCGCTATTGACCACCTTCCTGGCCGCCGGGGTGGTCGGCACCCTGGCCGGGGCCCCCTTGGCCGAAAAGGTGGGCCCCAAGCGCTTCTTCGTGGTCAGCGTGGCGGTGGTGTCTCCCCTATTGGTGTGGTTGCAGATGCTGCCGGCGGGGCCCTGGCTCTACGTGGTCCTGGCCCTGACGGGCGGCATCCTGCTTTCCACCTGGTCGGTGGTCATCGTCATGGGCCAGCAGATCTTGCCCGACCGGGCCGGGACCGTCTCGGGCATGCTGGTGGGCTTCGCCATGGGCCTGGGGGGCGTGGGGGCCGCCCTGATGGGAATGGTGGCCGACCATTGGGGGGTGAGCGCGGTGCTTCGCATCGTCACCGTGCTCCCGCTACTCAGCGCCCTGGTGGCCGTGTTCATCCCCGCCGGCAACCGGGACTACGCCGGGACGGCCCGGGCCTAGGCCCGAGGCGGCAGCCAAACACCGCGGGTCCATGGGAAAATAACTCTGGCCATGGGGCCAGATTAGTGGCAAAAATCAAGAAGTAGAGCCGTCAGGCCCTGGTAGTCCCCATCAAGATGAAGAGGAAGTAATCATGCAAGCCAATCAAGTGGAAATCAAAAAGTTGCTTGCCGCCATTGACCTATCCAAGTATTCCGAGGACACCTTTCTGCACGCCCTTACCCTGGCCCGGGCCCTGGGCGCGGAGTTGACCTTGGTGAACGTCATCAACACCCGCTACCTGGACTCCCTGGAGCAGTACGGCGGGGCTGGCCTGGGCCTGGACCGCAAGGAAATCATCGGCCGCACCATCAATGACCGCCGGAAGGTGATCGAAGACGAGTACCTATCGCGGGCCCAGGGGGTGAGCACCCAACTTATCTTCAAGGAAGGCCTGCCCTGGGAAGAGATCATCAACGCGGTCAAGGACGTGGGCGCGGATATGCTGGTGGTGGGCAACAAGGGCCGCGGCGACGTGGCCGGGGTGCTCTTTGGCAGCGCGGCTGAAAAGGTGCAGCGCCACGCCCCCTGCCCGGTGCTGACCGTGCGCGGCAAGGAGCACGCCCGCGCCGCCAAGTAGGCCCCGCCTACCAACCCCTAGCTTTTGCCAGCGCCCCGGCCTCCCACGGCCGGGGCGTTTTTCGCCGGCCGCTCCCGGGGCAAAATATTTTCCCGCCAGGCGCTCGTGCCGGGTAATAAAGTGGCGTCCCATTTCGTTACCCATTCCGGCTCCTACCCAGCAACATTCTAAATTTAATAGATATATTCCTTTCGCGCCTCGCGGGAAAAAACGGGCACCCTTCTTGCTGTTTAGCTGGGCAGCCGGGGCGCGTCCCCTCAGCCGATTCCAAGGAGGAACAGTATGCTTCACCTTCGCCAAGCCCCTCGCACGGCCAAGTTTTTCTTGTTGGCCACCCTTGCCGTTTTCACCCTGAGCGGCGCCGCGCCGGCCATGGCCCAGGGCAACCATGGCCGCCGGGACAGGGACCGCCCCTACCCCACCCCCCCGCCGGGCCACCACCGCCTGGTTATAAAAGGCAACCCCTATTACTTCCACGGCGGCAGGTACTACCGCCCCTGGCGCAGAAGCTTTGTGCCGGTATTACCGCCGGTGGGCCTGGTGGTGACCGCGCTGCCGGTGGGCTTCCAGGTGCTGGTCATGGCCGGAATCACCTACTACAGCTACGGCCAGGCCTATTACCGGAGAGCCCCGCAGGGCTATGTGGTGGTGCCCGACCCCGCCCTGGTCCAGGCGGCAGCCGCCGTGCCCACCGGGGTGGTCGCCCCCGCCCAAGGCGCGGGAGGCACGGCCACGGTGATCGCCCAGGCCTTGAACCTGCGCAGCGGCCCGGGTCAGGCCTATCCCGTGCTGCAGGTGGTCAATCTGGGAGCCGACCTCGCCATCCAGGGCCGCACCGGCTCCTGGCTTTTCGTGCGCACTCCGGACGGCGGCGTGGGCTGGGTGGCCCAGGAGTTCACCACCCAAACCTCGATGCCGGCCAGCGGTTGAGCCCCCGGCGTCCCCACTTGAGTCGATTGAACCTTCACCCTTTTCCCGGGAGCATCTTTCATGATCCGCTACTTCGTCCCCACCATGCTGTTGATCGCGGCCATGGGCTGCGGCGCTTACTATCCCCAGGACCGCGGCGCGGTTGGCAAATCCGGGGGGCGCCCCTCGGGTACGCCCCCGGCCATGGATTCCGCCCAACGCCTGGAGGAAACCATGCAGGCCCTCACCAAGCGCCTGAAGCTCACCCCCGAGCAGGCCGAAAAAGTGAGGGCCATCATCAAGGCGGGCGAAGACAAGAAAGAAGAGATGCGCCCCGAAGGCGGCCGCTACGACAGCCCCGAGGAGATGAAAAAGTTCTTCGAGCGTCTGCACCGGGTGGACAAGGAGACCGAGGAAGCCCTGAGCAAGGTGCTGACCGAGTCCCAACTTAAGGAATACAAGGACTACCTGGCCGAGCAGCGCTACCGCATGGGCGGCGACAGGAGTTCCGGCGGCAGCCAACCGGAAGGAAGGTCGCGGGGCGGCGGCAAATCCGGCGGCGGACGAGGGGGTTTCTAGGGCCTTGGGGGGCGGCGGGGCTTCCCGGTGAACCCCACGATCCGGGGCGGCCCCGCGCGCCCTTGGCCCACCGTCGGACTCCAGGCAGAAGGGCCCGGAAAAACACCTCTGCCCGGCCCCCTGCCTGGGGTCTGACGATTCACCAAAATTAGTTTAAACTATTGCCGGCGGCTGGCCCACCCTGAGACCCGCCGGCCATTTTTTTCACCTGCCGCCTAAGGAGAAGACATTGCCCCTGTACGAGTTCGAAGGCCAGGCCCCCCAGATTGATCCCAGCGCCCATGTCCATCCCCAGGCGGTTCTCATCGGCCAGGTGAGCATCGCGGCGGGATGCTTCATCGGGGCGGGAGCGGTGCTCAGGGCCGATTTCGGCCGCATAGAGGTGGGGCGCGAAAGCAACCTGCAGGAAAATTGCGTGCTGCACCAGAATCCCGGCCAGGCGGTGCTCATCGGCCAGGGGGTGATCGTGGCCCACGGCGCGATACTGCACGACGCGGTGGTGGATGACGGGGCCTTCATCGGCATGGGGTCGGTGCTGCTGGCCGGGGCCCGGGTGGGGGCCCGGGCCATGGTGGCCGCCGGCTCCCTGGTGCCGGCGGGCATGGAGGTGCCCCCGGAGCATCTGGCCCTGGGCAACCCGGCCCGGGTGAAGGGCCCCCTGAGCCCCGAACGCCTGGCCGCCACCGCCCGGGGGCTGGAGCTTTACAAGGCCCTGCCCGGCCGCTGCCTGCGGGGGATGAAGCTGATAGGCTGAAGGTCCCGGCGGCGAAGCGCGGCCATGCGCCCTTCGCCCCGCAAACCATCCGGCAAGATACGCACTTTCGCCTCGGCCGCGCGCCTGCCAAGGGTCTTAGGCGGCCTCTCGCCGAACCTGGCCGCCCACCCCGCTTATTACCGCCAAGATTTACCCGGCCACAGGCTGGTCTGGAAGACCTTGCGGAAGTGGAAGCCATATATGGCAAAGGTCATGGCCATGGGAAAGAGCTGGGGCCGACGGAACAGGGACCAGAAGAGTAGCTTCCAGTATTGGACGCGGGCCCGGTCCTTGACGCCCAGCAGGATCATGGTCTTGGGAAAGGCCCAGGCGTAGCCCGAGTGCAGGCGCAAATACCTGGGATGAAAACGCGACTTTTTCTTTTTCTGGGGTTGGTACTCCCGCAGGTAGGCCCGCACCCTGTCGTAGTAGGGCTTGGGGGAGTAGATGCCGCTGATGATCCGGCTGTAGCCCTGGGACAGGGCCTCAAGGCCCATTATGGGTTCCACGTTGGTGGAAAAGTCGGTGTTGTCGCCGGTGACCTCCCTGAGCAGGCGGCCTTCCTGGACTATGCGCTGGTAGAGCTGGCTGCCCCGGGGGGCGTTCAAGAGCCCCACCATGGCCGTTATGATCCGGCTATTTTGGATCAACTCGATCTGCTTTTCAAAGACCGAGGGGGAGTCGTTGTCAAAGCCCACGATGAATCCGCCGCGCACCTCCATGCCGAAGCTCTGGATCTTCTTCACGCAGGCCACCAGGTCGCGGTTGCGGTTTTGCAGCTTGCTGCACTCGGCCAGGCTCTCCTCGCTGGGGGTCTCTATGCCCACGAACACCCCGTCGAAACCGGCCAGCACCATCAGGTTCATCAGCTCGTCATCGTCACTCAGGTCGATGGAAGCCTCGGTGGACAGGACGAAGGGGCGCTTGTTTTGGCTCATCCATTGGATGATGGCCGGCAGGACCTCCCTTTTTAGCTTGGCCTTGTTGCCGATGAAGTTGTCGTCGACGATGAACAAGGCCCCCCGCCAACCAGCGGCTTTTAGGCTGTCCAACTCGGCCATGAGCTGGCCGGTGCCCTTGGTGCGCACCTTGCGGCCAAACAGCGAGGTTATGTCGCAGAACTCGCAGTGGTAGGGGCAGCCCCTGGAGTATTGGACGCTCATGGAGGCGTAGCGCCTGAGTTTGAGCAAGCTCCACATGGGCGTGGGGGTGGCGTCCAGGTCGGGGAACTGGTCGGTGGCGTAGATGGCCCGGGGCTGGCCGGCCTCCAGGTCCCGCAGGAACCTGGGCAGGGTCACCTCGGCCTCGCCCAGCACAAAGTGGTCGATCCCGCTGAATTCATGGTGGCAGGCGGTGAACAGGGGCCCTCCGGCCACCACCTTGACTCCAATTTCCCGGCAGCGGGCCACCACCCGCTCCACAGACTTCCTTTGGATGACCATGGCGCTGATAAAGGCGTAGTCAGCCCACTCCAGATGCTTGTCCAGCAGGGGCTCCACGTTCTCGTCAACAAGCTTTTTGTCCCATGCTTCCGGGAGCATGGCCGCCACGGTCAAAAGCCCGAGGGGAGGATGCAAAGCCTTCTTGGCGATGAATTTCAGGGCATGTTTGAAGCTCCAAAAAGTATCTGGGCTCTCCGGATAGATCATAAGCACATTCATTTTTCACCTCTTTTACCTAGTATTATACGGGATTATATGAAGATCGCCGGATTTAGTTTTTTTGGGGCCCCCCGATGACGTTTCCGCGTGATTCCGCCGCCTCAATGGACTCCCCAGGGCCGCGGGAAAAGCAACCGTGAAACAAAAAAAGGGGCCTGGTGCGAACCAGGCCCCTTGGGGTGATCTTTTATGGGGCTCGACTAGCCGGGAGCTTCCCTACCGGGGATCTTTATCAAACCTGAACCCGTACCCCTTCAAGCTCGGCTAAAAGGTGTAGGCGGAGCGCCCCTCGATGTATCGGCCTTCACTTGTCCGTGGGCATGGAGGTGATGGTGCCGTCCCAGGTGTCCACCTTGCAGGCGGCCAACTCCTCGCCGGATTCGGGGAACCAGGTCTGGGTGACGCACTTGCTCTCGGTGAAGAAGGCGAAACCGTCCTTGCCCATCACGTGCAGGTCGCCGAAGAACGACTGCTTGTGGCCGGTGAAGCCGAAGATGCCCAACGGCACCGGGATGCCCACGTTGATGCCCACCATGCCGCCGTGGGTCTGGTGGGCGAACTGCCGGGCGTAGTAGCCGTTCTGGGTGTAGATCACCGAGCCGTTGGCGAAGCGGTTGTTGTTCATAATGGCCAGGCCCTCTTCGAAGTCCTCCACCCGCTTGATGCACAAGACCGGGCCGAATATCTCCTCGCTGCCGCAGGACATCTCCTCGGTCACGTGGTCGATGATGGTGGGGCCCACCCAGAAGCCGTTTTCGCAGCCGGCCGGAGGCTGGGGATCGCGGCCGTCCAGGACGATCTCGGCCCCTTCCTGCTCGGCCTTGTCGATCCAGCCCTGCACGAACTGCTTGTGGCCCGCGTTGACCACCGGGCCCATGCCGGTCTCGGGCAGCCAAGCCTCGCCCAGGGTCAGTTCGGAGGCTTCCTTTTTCAAAAGCGCCACCAACTGGTCGGCGATGGCGTTTTCCACCACGATCACCGGCAGGGCCATGCAGCGCTGCCCGGCGCATCCGGTGAAGGCGTTCATGATTCCGCTGGCGGTGCGCGCCAGCTTGCAGTCGCACAGCACCAGGGCGTGGTTCTTGGCCTCGCACAGGGCCTGCACCCGCTTGCCGTTGGCTGCGGCGGTGGAGTAGATGTGCAGGCCCACCTTGGTGGAGCCCACGAAGGTGATGCCCTTGATCTCCGGGTGCCGGAGCAAAAGCTCGGCCTGGTCGCGGCCGGCGGTGACCAGGTTGATAACGCCGTCGGGGATGCCGGCCTCCTGCCACAGCTCCATCACCCGCATGGCCGACTGGGGCACGAAGCTGGCCGCCTTGAGCACCATGCAGTTGCCGGTGGCGATGCAGATGGGGGTCATCCAGCCGTGGGGAATCATGGCCGGGAAGTTCCAGGGCGGGATGCCCGCGAAGACCCCCACCGGCTCGCGGTAGAGCGCGGTGTCGTAACCGGTGGACGCCTGCATCAGGGCCTCGCCCTTCATCAGGTGGGGTGCGCCGCAGGCGAACTCCACCACCTCGGTGACCTTGAGGATGTCGCCCATGGCCTCCTGGTGCTTCTTGCCCATCTCCTTGGCCAGCAGGACGGTTAGTTCCTCCAGGTTCTCATCCAAAAGGCGCTTTATGTTGTAGAGCACCTGCACCCGTTTGCTCACCGGGGTGTTGGACCAGGCCGGGAAGGCCTTCACCGCAGCTTGCACCGCCTCCTCCACCTCGTCGGAGGAGCACTGGGGGGCCAGGGCGATCACCGCGCCGGTGGAGGGGTTGTAGCAGGGCATGTAGGTCTCGGTGGCCGAGGTCTTCCACTGGCCGCCGCTGTGATATTTCAGTTTGATGGGCGTCTCGCCGCTCACCGGGTCGGCCGGGAACCCCTGGTCCACGAAGAAATAACGCTCTTTATTGTCAGTCGGCATGTGAACTTCTCCAGTCGCTGAAATAAATGGCCGCCAAGGCCGCCGGCCAGGCGTTGCTCTTTATCAACTCGTTTGATGGTCCCGCCCGCATCCACCGGAGGCACGCGGCCCGCTATCTTGCGGCCAAGCGGGACAAGCGGAAAGTTTAGGGCCTGGCCTGGTGGGGGGCCGGTTCTTGGGCCAGGCGGGTCGCGGCCGGGCTCAACGGTTGAAGGCGTGCATTATGCCTTCCAACACCGAGCCCCCTATGGCCCGCGCTTTCTCGCTTATGGTGTCCAGATATTCCAACCGCCCCCGGGGGTCCACGTCACCCACCTTCCAGCCCTTTTGCACCCGGATGCCGGGGCGGATGAGCCCGCGCAAAATTCCGCCCACCTTTGCGCGCACCTCTTCATCCCCCACCCGGGCCACGCTTTGGCCGGCCGCCACCGCCTGGCCCAGGCCCGCCAGGGGCTGGAAGACGCCATCGGCCGGGGAGCGCAACACCCGCTGGTGGGTGTAGCCGCCGATCTCGCCGGGCTCGCCGGTGTCGGCCACGGCCCGGCCCTCGTAGATGAGCCGGCCCAGGTCATGGCCCCGGTTGGTCTCGACTACCAGGTGGGCGTCCTGGGGGGCGCAAAAGCCGGGCCCCAGGCCGATGGTCAAGGGGGCCAATTCCGGGGAAAGCCCGGTGTTGCGCTTGGCCAGCAAGGCGTCCACGATGACCATGGGGCCCAGCTTGTGGCGGCAGGCCATTTCCGGGTCCACCAACACGGGCAGCTCGCCCCGCTCCCAGGCCGCGAGCGCCTCGGCCGGGCCCGCCGCCAGACATGCGGCCAGCCCCTCCACTTGCTTGCGGCCGTCGTAGACCGCCTCGCAGAAGCTCACGGCCCGGCGCACCGCCAGGGGCTCGGCGACCTCGGTCATCACCACGCACAGCCCGGCCCGGTTCAGGCGGTGGGCCACCCCGCTGGCTATCTCGCCAGCTCCCCGGATCAGCACCCGGAGGCCCTTGAGGCTTCTGTTTGAATCACTCACGCACGACATCCTTGGTGCTTGTCCGCGCGCCGGCCCGGATTCGCCGCGCCACGGAAAAAGCTGTTGCTAATCAAACACCTCCGGGTTTAGGCAGCTGGGCGGCACCTTGCCCTCGATGAGACAGGCCTTGAGGTTGTCGTAATCCAACATGCCCATGGCGGTGCGAGTCTCGATGGAGGCGCTGCCGATATGGGGCAAAAGCACCACCGAGGGGTTGGCCACCAGATCGGGATGGATGACCGGTTCGTCCTCGAACACGTCCAGCCCGGCCCCGGCGATCTGGCCGCTCTTGACGGCCTCGGCCAGGGCCGCCTCGTCGATCACCTCGCCCCGGGCGGTGTTGATCACGTAGGCGGTGGGCTTCATCATGGCGAAATCAGCCGTGCTCAACAAGTGCCTGGTTTCCGGGGTCAAGGGCACGTGCATGGAAATGAAGTCCGATTCCCTCAGGAGCGTCTGTTTGTCCACGCAGGTGGCCCCAACTTTCTGCTCCAACTCGGGCGGGCGGGCATGGGCGTCGTGGTAGAGGATCTTCATGTCGAATCCGGCCGCCCGCTGGGCCACCGCGTAGCCCACCCGGCCGAAGCCCATGAGGCCCAGGGTCTTGTGGTGCACGTCGGTGCCCAAAAACAGCAGGGGAGCCCAGCCCTCGTACTTGCCGGCCCGGGCGTAGACATCGCTCTCGCACAGGCGGCGGGCGGTGGCCAGCAATAGGGCCATGGTCAGGTCGGCGGTGGTGTCGGTGAGCACCCCGGGGGTGTTGGTAACCGCCACCTTGCGGGCGGTGCAGGCGGCCACGTCGATGTTGTTGTAGCCCACGGCGTAGTTGGCCATGATCTTGAGCCGGGGCCCGGCCGCGTCCAGCACCTCGCCGTCGATGCGGTCGGTCAACAGGGAGACCACGCCGTCCTTGCCGGCCACCCCGGCCAGAAGCTCCTGGCGGGTCAGGACCCGGTCGTGGGGGTTGCACTGGACATCGAACTCCGCTTCCAGGGCTCGCATGGCCCCCTCGGGCAGGCGGCGGCACACGAAAATCTTGGGTTTCATCCTCAAGGCTCCTTAGGCGTTGTCTGATTTTAACAGCCGGGCCGAGCCCAGGTTCATTACCCGCTGGGCGTTGACGATCACCAGCTCGGGGTCCTGCCCGGCCATGGGCTTTATCTCGAAGCTGACCATGGGACGCTTGGCGCCGTCCAAAAAGCCGATTTCCTTCAGCACCCGCAAAAACTCCAGCACCTCGGGCATGTCGTTCACCGAGCCGGGGGTGCCGAAGATGGGGTGGTAGTCGCCGTATGCGGGCATGCTCTCCCCGGTCACCGCGTTGCCGCTGTGGGCGGCCATCAAGTGCCCGGCCACCGGCTCCAGGGCCTGGCGGGGCGTCTCAATTTTCAACCGCCATAAAACCGTCACGGTTTTCGGCAGCCATTCACACGGCCTTCAACAAATTAGCCGCCATGGGCCCACCCATGGTCCCGAGGTCTATGAATGCCAGTCTCATTTTTCCTCCATTGCTTCCAATGGATTCAAGCCAACCAACTTCTTATCACGCCCAGTTATGGCCCGGGCCGGAGGTAAAAACGGCAACCAAGTCGCGGCCGGCGGAATCCGCCATGGCCACGCCCATGCCCAGGGGAGGCGCAACAGGCCAATAATGTCCAGTTTATAGGTTTGAGACTGGGCAGGCCATAAGACACGAAGAGGCGAAAACCTGGAGGCCGACAGGGTAGAAGTTTCCCCGATTTGATGGACACCTCGCAAAGCACTTATAAGGTGTCTGGAGGTGTTGAAACCGAAGGGGGGTTCAGCATGGCCCGGGCTTCCCAAGACAGCGGCCCAAAAGCCAAGCCGGCCCCGAAGGACCGGCCATGGCGGCGGGCGTGTTAGGTTGCCGCTTATCTTCTTGGCCCCCCTGGCTGACCCAACCAAGGGAACCCCGCCAACCACTAATATTTTTTGTTTCCACCCCAGGGCTTAGGCGGCGCCTGGTCAGTCATTCATCTCATAGGCGCCTTCCAGGGCGTAGACCTGGTCCTCCCAGACACGCTGGAAGCGCTCCTGGTCCACGGCGGGCTTGCGGATCATGGCCAGGCAAAGCTCCATCTGGGTCTCGGTGGCGCTGGGCTTGTGATAAAGCTCCAAGGCGTATTTGGAGAAATCGCGCACCATGAAATCGAATATCTGGTCCAGGGTGTCGTCGTCCATGCCGTAGATGGCGGCGTTTTCAAGGATCAGTTGCCCATAAGGCACCAGCGTGAACACCTCGCCCAGGCTCAACAGGAAGTCAACGTCCCTCTGCTGGGCAATATCGGGTGGAGCCTTAAGCAAGAAGGTCTTCAGTGCCTCGATCTGCTCCTTGAACAGATTCACGTTGGGTAGATCCCGCTGGCCATAGGCAATCTGGTAGTCGTGGAACCGGATACCGCCCAGGCCCTTGGTGGGTCCTTGGGCAAAGAGGAATTCGTCATCGGCGGCATCGTCCCGTTTGGGTATCTCGGGATAATCAGTCGGGTTGAACAAGTAGTTGGCCATGAACTTGACCACCAGGGCCATGTTCACATGAGCGGTGCCTTCCAACTTGGGAAGCGCCCGTATGTCGCGGGTGGCCATCTCGAAATAGACGTCTTTTTCAAAGCCCCGGGCGGCGATGACATCCCACAGGGCATCGATAACCTGCTCGCCTTGCATGGTCACCTTCATCTTGACCATGGGGTTGAACAGCAGATAGCGCCGGTCGTCAAGGGAGGCGGAGCGCATGTAATCCGAGGCCCTGAGCGCGAACAGTTTCATGGCCACCAGTCGGCAGTAGGCGTCCACGAATAGTTTTTGCACATGAGGGAAATCGGTGACGAAGCGATTGAAAAGCCGCCTATTGGCCGCGTGATTGATGGCCTCGTACAGGGCGTGAGTGCAGATGCCGATGGAAGCCCACCCCAGGTTGTACTTGCCCACGTTGATGGTGTTGAGCGCCATGTCCCAAGCCTCGGGACCACGGGCCAGAATATCGGCCTGGCCTATGGGGTAGTCGTGCAAGGCGAACTCGGCCACATAGGACTGGACGTTAACCAAGTTCCGTATGCACTCGAACTTTTCGTGCTGGGAATCCACCGCGAAAAACACGTATTCATCGGTGCCGGCCATGCGCCCGAAGGTGGAGACCAGGGCGGCAACGTTGGCGTTGCCGATGTAGTATTTGCCGCCACGGGCCCGGAACGCGTCATCCCCTTCGGGGTAGAGGGTCATTTCGCTTGAGTAGACATCGGCCCCGTGCTCCTTTTCCGACAAGCCGAAGCCGAATACCTCGCCCTTCTTCAATAAAGCGGCGGTCTTTTGTTTGATGGCCTCGTTGTCGGTCATCCACAATGGCCCCAGCCCAAGGATGGTGACTTGCCACGTATACCAGTAGTGCAGGCCGTAAAAGGCCAATATCTCGTTGAACTCGCAGTTGCGCCAGGTGTCCCAGCGGCAGTCGTCGCCGCCGTATTTGGCCGGGGTCAACAGGGAGGAAAAGATCTCCTCGTCCTTCAAAAACTCCAGCAGATCCGCGTACCAGACCCGATTGCGATCATCCTCCTTGAGCTTGACCTTGCCCTTGTTCTCGAAGAACTGGATGGTTTTTTCCATGATCTGCCGAGACTTGTCGTCCGGATAAAAACGCGAATGATCTTTGGGGTTCAGAAGAAACATGATTCCCTCCCAGGCCGCGTTTTGGCCTGTGGTAAAAGTCGCGGGCGTAAAGCCAGAAATAGCACGAAAGGCGGAGCATATCCAGCATGTTGTAGACTAGGTTGCGCCCCATCCCGGAGTGGCAATTGGATGCCGCCTGGGGCTTGGAAAGGCTTGATCGGGTTGCTGTCGGAATGGATATGGTTTCAAACTTCCGGGGGGTGCATGTGGGCCAAGGCATCTCCAAAGCCGCAGCCCGCCCCAACTTGGTTAGAGCCGCCTCGATGCCACCGAAGCAGAATATCGAACCCGCCTGCCGCCTTGTTCAGACGGCCTCTGGTGGGGGGCGTCGCGGAGGGAAGGCAGTGGCCCTAGAACCAGTACTGGGCTCCGAAATTGACCGCTTGGGAGTAGTAATCGTCGCCCAAGGCCAGGGTTAATTCCAGGTTGGCCTTCAGGGTATCCGTCAGCAATGCGGAAAAACCGGCCCCGATTACAGCGTAATCAGCCGGCGGGGCCAATCCCCGGACCGTAAAGGCCGAGTCGCCGTAGTCCATGAAAGAGGCCTGCACTTGATAGGGATCATCCTTGAATTCATGCCACCAGGCCACCCCTATTTGGGGCGCCAACCGCAGGCCGCCCAGATCCCACAGGGTCGAGGCCCTAAAGCCCAGCGAGCTTTGCAGTGAATTCACGCTCTGGTCGGCCACGGCCAGGCTCAAGGAGCCGGCTCCGGACTCGTTGAATCCGTTTTGCTCCAAAAGGGTGTAGCGCACCGATCCGGTGGGCCCCACGCGCCAGTTGCCCAAGCGAAGATCATAACCGCCCCTCAGGCTGAACATTCCGCTCTTGCCGTTGAAGTCGGCGTTGGCCGTGCCATTGTAGCTGGCGAAATTTATGGACCGGTGGGCCGTGGATTCATGATAGGAAAGCACCAGAACGGCCCGAGCGTAGAACTGCCCCCAGTCAGCCGAGCCGTAGAGACTGGCGTGGAAGTTGTTCATCCGCCCGTAATAGGAGGGGATGTCCCAAGACAGGTCCCCCCGGCTGATTCCCATGGCCAGCCCCAGTTTCAGCCAGGAAGCCAACTGCCCGTCGCCCCCCAAGACCACCCCGTCGATGCTCTGGCCATAGCCCATGCCCGAGCCGGAGCCGCCGTTGCGTTCGGCCTTGGCTCCCAAGAAGCGCGCCCAAAGGTTCCAATCGCGGGAGGAGGCAATAGGACCGGAGCTGGCCGCAGCGGTATTCTTGGCCGCCGCCGGCTCCTTCACCTTGGCCGGTTGCGGGCCTTTTCGCTGGTCAACCTGGGGCTGGTCCATCTGCTGGTCCAGGGCGTCGCCGAAGCCCTGGGTGCTTTGCAGGGAGGCCCAGGAGAAAGCGGTGTACATCTCCGGGCTCATCTGCCCCAGGGCGGTGATTATCTGGGCCGCGCTGTAGCTGAAATCCATGGCGGTTATCAAGGTGGCCATGTCGCCGCCGCGCCCCTGGGCCAGGGGCACGATGGCGTCCAGCCCGGCCCCGGTGTCGCGCCGGCCCGGCGTGTCGCCGAAATCGGCGTAGGGCTTGCGCGACAGCTCCAGCTTCAACGCCCGGCTGGTGGTGACCATATCCAGCGACAGGGTGGCCGAGGTTGTCCCGAAGTTCAGGTTGCCGAAAGCGCCGTTGATCTTGCCGGCCTTCAAGACGTTCCAGCTGGTGCCGTTCACATACACCGCCGGCCTCAGGGAGGCCCGCAGGGTGCCGCCGTTTAGGGTGGCGGTGCCGCTCACTTTGAGGACATCGCCACTCCCGGAAGCCAGCTCCACGGCCAGCACTCCGCCGGCGTTGTTGGTGAAGTTGCCGTTGATGCTTAGGGTGCCGATGCTGTTGCCCGGTGAGACCGTGCCGTTGTTGGTCACGTTGCCCGCGATGGTGCCGGTGCCCCCCAGGATGCCGTTGTTGGTCACCGTGGGGCTGGTCAGGGTGCCGTTCACCCCCAGGCTGCCGTTGTTGGTGGTGGTGTCGGTGGTGAGGCTGCCGTTGACCGTGGCCGCGCCGCCGGAGTCGGTGCCAAAGCTGCTGGTGTTGAGGCTGGTGCCGGGATCCAAGCGGAAGTTGCCGCCCGACTCCACCGTGGTGGAGCCGCTTACGCTCCAGTCACCGGTGAGGGTGGTGCTGCCTCCGTAAAAAGCAAGCTTTTCAAAACTCACATAGGTCGTGCCCCAGAGGGCGGCGTCTTGGGCGCCCATATTGCTCAGGCCCAGGGTGTCGGTGCCGGACCCCCCGCGCACCGCGCCACCCACCGAAGAGCCGCCTTCCAGGTTGACCCGGTCGTCGCCGTCGCGGGCGTAGATGCTTCCTCCCACGGTCCCACTGTTGGTTATGGTGTCGTCGCCGCCGCTGCTGCCCGTGCCGGAGTTGCGGCTGCCGTAGATGTCGCCGGTCACCGTGCCGGAGTTGGTGATGGTGTTGCCGGTGCTGCTGCCCGCGCCGGAGTTGGTGTTGCCGGTGCTGCTGCTGCCCGCGCCGGAGTTGCGGCTGCCGAGGATGTTGCCGGTCACGGTGCCGGTGTTGGTGATGGTGTTTGAACCGCCGCTGCTGCCCGAGCCGGTGTTGCGGCTGCCGACGATGTTGCCGGCCACCGTGCCGCTGTTGGTGATGGTGTTGGAACCGCCGCTGCTGCTAGTGCCTTCGTTGACGCTGCCGTTGATGTTGCCGGTGGCTGTGCCGGTATTGGTGATGGTGTTGGAGCCACCGTTGGCCCCCGCGCCAACGTTGTCGCTGCCGTAGATGCGTTTAGCCACCGTGCCGCTGTTGGTGATGGTGTTGCCGCCGCCGCTGCTGGAGTCACCCTCGTTGTAGCTGCCGTAGATGCGTTTGGCCGCCGCTGCTGCCGGTGCCTAAGTTGGCGGTGCCGAAGATCATGAGGCTGGTGTTGGTGTTGGTGATGGTGTTGGAGCCGCCGCTGCTGCCATCGCCTCTGTTGTCGCTGCCGACGATCGTGTACGCCAAGTAGGAGTTGGTGATGGCGTTGGAGCCGCCAGTGCTGCCGGCGCCTTCATTACGGCTGCCGTAGATGGCGCTCGCCGTACCCGCGTTGTCGATGGTGTTGTCGCCGCCGCTGCTGTTCTCACCCTCGTTGTGGCTGCCAATAATTAAGAAGCCTACCGTACCTGAATTGGTGATGGTGTTGGACCCGTCGCTGCTCATCTTCACGCTGCCACCGACAGCGCCTGAGTTGGTGACGGTGTCGCTGCCTCCCTGGGTCATGTCCACGTCGCCGGTGACCGTGCCCTGGTTGTCGTAGTTGTCGTTTTGGGCGGTGCCGTCCCAGTCGCCGGAGATGGTGCTGCCCGCGGGGTTGGTGGCGTCGGCGGCCAGGGCCGGACATGGGGCCAGGAACCAAAGCGAGACCACGGCGAGCAGGCAAGCGGCGGTTGATGGCCACAGTCTGGATGGCCGAGATAAACTTCTACACACCTGCGAACCTGGCTCCGTTCTGGGCAGTTTGGTCCAGGGGAGCGGAGCGGTGGGAAGGCAAAAAAACGCGCTTGGGAGGGCCCGGCTTTTTTAGCCGTCACCCAGGCGCATACAGCGAACCAAACCACCCCCGGGGCCTAAAATTTCCCCGCCACTACCGGCGTCGCTAGCTGGGTGTTCGCACAAGGTAATGAAACGACAGTTGATTTGACACAATAACACCTAAAATGTATTTGTGTATGTTTTTTCGCTGCCGCCGGGCCTTCGGAAGATCGCGAGCCTTGCCCAATAGGCGGCGCGCCAGAGGATGGCGGCCGGGGATATTTCCAATCCCTGGGCGCGCCGCCCGTTCTTTTCGGATGTGGGGTGTCTGCGGCGAAAGCCCCCGGCGGGGGCAGCCCCTATTCCATGCCCAGGTAGGCCCGCTGCACCCGGCCGTCGGCGGCCAGCTCCCGGCCCGGGCCCGAGAGCACCACCCGGCCGGTCTCCAGCACATAGGCCCGGTCGGCGATGCCCAGGGCGGCGGCGGCGTTCTGCTCCACCAGCAGCACGGTGACCCCTTGCTTGTGGATGCGCCGGATCACCTTGAACACCTCGGCCACCAGCAGGGGGGCCAGGCCCAGGGAGGGTTCGTCGAGCATCATCAACTTGGGCCGGCCCATGAGCCCGCGGCCCAGGGCCAACATCTGACGCTCGCCGCCGCTGAGGGTGCCCGCCGGCTGTCCCGCCCGCTCGGCCAGACGGGGGAAGGTGGCCAAGACCCGCTCCAGGTCCCTGCCGAACTCGGCGTCGCGGCTCCGGAAGTAGCCGCCCAGGATGAGGTTCTCCCGGACGCTGAGGTTGATAAAGATGCGGCGGCCCTCGGGCACCAAGATCAGCCCCTGCCGCGACAAGCGGTGGGCCTGGACCCCGGCCACCTCTTTTCCCTGGTAGACGATGGAGCCCGCCGCCGGTTTGATGAGCCCGCTGATGGCCCCCAGCAGGGTGGACTTGCCCGCCCCGTTGGCTCCCACCAGGGTGACGATCTCGCCGCGCCGCACCTTGATATCCACCGACCTGATGGCGGTGATGCCCCCGTAGCGCACGGTCAGGCCGTTGACTTCAAGCATCGGTGGCGCGGTCATCGTCAATGCCTTCCGGTTCGCCTGCCCCCAAGTAGGCCTGGATCACCGCCGGGTCGCTCTGCACCTGTTGCGGCGTTCCCCGGGCGATTACCCGGCCGTGGTCCAGCACGGTCAGGTGTTCGCACAGTTTCATAACGAAGCGCATGTCGTGCTCTATGAGCAGCACGGTGATGCCCAGTTCATCGCGCAAACGGCGCACCAGGCTGGCCAGGCCGGCGGTTTCCTGGGGGTTCATGCCCGCCGCCGGCTCGTCAAGAAGCAGCAGCCGAGGCCCGGTGGCCAGGGCCCGGGCGATCTCCAACAGGCGCTGCTGGCCGTAGGCCAGGCTGCCGGCCGGCTCGTCGCGCAGGCGGGTGAGCCCCACCAGCTCCAGGATCTCCCCGGCTCGCCGGTGCATGCGCCGCTCTTGAGCCACATAGCCCGGCAGGCGCAGGATGGCCGAGAGGAAATTGCTCTTGAGCCCGCCGTGGAAGCCCACCAGCACGTTTTCCAACACGCTCAACTCGCCGAACAGGCGGATGTTCTGGAAGGTGCGGGCCATGCCCATCTGATTGATGCGGCTGGGCCTGAGGCCCACGATGGGGCGCCCGGCGAACTCGAGCTTCCCCCCGCTGGGACGGATGCGCCCGGTGAACAGATTGAAGCAGGTGGTCTTGCCCGCCCCGTTGGGACCGATGAGCCCGGCCAGTTGGCCCGGGGGAATGCCGATCCGGACCGCGTCCACCGCGGTCAGCCCGCCGAAGCGCACCGTGAGGTCCGTTGCCTGCAGGAGGAGGCCGCTCATGAGCGGGTTCTCCCCCGCCCCAGCACGGCGATGATCCAGCGCCAGGTGAAATCGTGGCGGCCAAGGATGCCCCGCCGCAGGAAGATCATAACCCCCACCAGGATCAGGCTGAAGATGACCATGCGCATGCCGGGGATGCCCGGGATGTCCCAGCCCAACAGCCGCGTGGGCTCCTCCACCACCCGCAGCCACTCCCCGCCGAAGGTGAACAAAAAGGCGGCCAGCACCGCCCCGGTGGTGGAGCCCAGGCCGCCCACCACGATGATGATAAGCAGGTTGAAGGTGAGGAAGAAGGTGAACAGGCTGGGGCTGATGGTGGTGATGAGATGGGCCAGCAGCCCGCCGGCCACGCCCTCGAAAAAGGCGCTCAGGGTGAAGGCCAGCATCTTGTGCCAAAAGGCGTTGATGCCCATGGCCTCGGCGGCGGTCTCGTCCTCGCGGATGGCCTTGAGGGCCCGGCCGTAGGAGGAGTGCACCAGGCGCACTATGCAAAACAGGCACACCGCCAGCAGCCCCCACGACCACCACAGGTTGGTCAGGTGGGGGATGCCCTTCAGCCCCAGGGGGCCGTTGGTCACGCTCTGGGCGTTGTTGGCCACCACCCGAATCACCTCGCCGAAGCCCAGGGTGACGATGGCCAGGTAGTCGCCCCGCACCCGGAAGACCGGGAAGCCCATGAAAAAGGCCATGAGCGCGGTGAGCAGGCCGGCGATGACCAGGGCGGGCAGCAGGGGGATGGAAAAGGCGCTCAACGGCCAGATGAGAGGCTCCAGGATGAAGGAAGCCTCTTTTTCGGCCGGCGACAGGGTGAGCAGGGCGGTGACGTATGCCCCGCAGGCCACGAAGGCGTTGGGCTCTAGGGAAAACTGGCCGGTGACCCCGTTGATCAGGTTGTAGCTCACCGCCAGGGTGGCGAACAGGGCTCCCACGCAGGCCATATGCACCACGTAGCCCGAAGTGTGGGCCTGAAGCAGCCACAGCCCCACGGCGGTGAGCACACAGGCTCCGATGGTCAGCAGGGTGTCGCGCCGCCGGCTCTGAATGGCGGGCGGCAGGGGCCCCGGCTTCAGCAGGTCCCTGAGGTTCACTCGGGCAGCTCCTGGCCCATTATGCCGGACGGCCGGAAGATGAGGATGGCGATGAGCAGAATGAAGGCCAGAGCGTCGCGGTAGCCGGCCAGCTCCGGGAGCAGCGCCACCAGCATTATCTCGGTCATGCCCAACAGGAGCCCGCCCAGCATGGCCCCGGTGACGTTGCCGATGCCGCCCAGCACCGCGGCCACGAAGGCCTTGAGTCCGGGCAGCACGCCCATGAGCGGATTGATCTGGGGGTATTTCATGGCCCAGAAGACGCCGCCGGCTGCGGCCAGGGCGCTGCCCAAGGCGAAGGTGGCGGCCACGATGCGGTTGGGGTCGATGCCCATGAGCTGCACCGTGACCAGGTCGCGGCTGAGGGCCCGCATGGCCATGCCCGTGCGGGTGCGGTGGATGAACAACAACAGCCCGGCCAGGATCACCGCCGTGAGGATGGGCACCCAGATGGACAGCGAGAGCACCCGCACCTCGCCCCACTGGTAGATGTGGTTGAAGATCTCCGGGCGGGCAAAGGCCTTGGGCCGGCTTCCGAAGACCACCAGGCCCAGGTTCTCCAAGAAGAAGCTCACCCCGATGGCGGTGATGAGCGCGCTGATGCGCGGCGCGCGGCGCAGGGGGCGGTAGGCCCCCTGGTCGATGAGCACCCCCAGGGCGGCGGTGAGGGCCATGGAGCCCATCAGGGCCACCCACCAAGGCAGGCCGAACTGCACCGCCCCGAACCAGGCGAAGTAGCAGCCCACCATGAGCACGTCGCCGTGGGCGAAGTTGATCAGGCGCAGGATGCCGTAGACCATGGTGTAGCCGATGGCGATCAGGGCGTAGAGGCTGCCCAGGGTCAGGCCGTTTATCATCTGCTGGGTGAGCTGGGCGGCGTCCATGCTGTGCTACTCCAGCGGGAGGGATGAACAGGGCCGGATCACGGCTTCACCGTGGTCACGTATTTGAAGCGGCCTTGCTTGATGGTGGCGATGGCGTCTAGGACCACGTTGTAGGCGTCGTAACCCAGGGCCCACAGGGCGTCGGGGGCCTTGGCGAACTTACGGCGGTACTCGGCCGCGTAGCGCCGGCCCGCCGGGGTGGTCACCCCCTCCTCGTCGAAGTGGGTGGTGAGGAACATCCCCTCCACCGCCGGGCCGCCGATCTTGATCACCTCGGCGGCCGAGGCGGCCGGAGGAGCCAGCAACAGAGCCAGGGCCAGGGCCGAACACAGTAGCGCGCCCATGTCGCCTCCGTCGGTCTAGGGGTTGACCGTGGCCACGTAGGCGAATTTGCCGTCTTTGACCTGCAGGAGCACCGCCGGCTTGATCGCGTTGTGGTTGACCAGGGTCAGCACCCCGGTGACCCCTTGAAAGTCCTTGGTCTGCTCCAGGGCGGGGACCACCTTGGCCGGTTCAATGGAGCCGGCCCGCTCCATGGCGTCCAGCAGGGCGTTGTAGGCGTCATAGCTCAGAGCGCTCACCGAGTCCGGGGCCTCCTTGTAAGCCTTGCGATAGGCCGCCACGAAGCGCTTGCCGCTGGCGGTGGTCACCCCCTGCTCGTCGAAGTGGGTGGTGAAGTACAGCCCCTCCACCGCCGGGCCGCCGATCTTGATCAGCTCGTCGGCCTGGGCCGCGTCGCCGGACAAGAGCGGCTGCTTCAGGCCCAGCTCCCGGGCCTGGCGGGCGATGAGCGCATCCTCGGTGAAGTAGCCGGGCATGTAGATGATGTCCGGTTTGGCCGCCTGGATGGCTCCCAACTGGGCGCTGAAGTCCTGGTCGCCGGTGTTGTAGTGGGTCTTCAAGACCACCTTGCCCCCCAGCTTGGTGAAGGCCCGCTCAAAAAACCCGGCGATGCCCACGCAGTAGTCCTGGCTAATGTCGATCATCAGAGCGGCGCTCTTGGCTTTCAAGTTGTCCCGGGCGAACTTGGCGGCCACCGCCCCCTGGAAGGGATCGATGAAACAGATGCGGAAGATGTTTTTTTTGCCCTGGGTGGCCAGGGGGTTGGTGGCCCAGGGACTGAGCATGGGCACCCCGGCCTTTTCGGCCACCGGCGCGGCGGCCATGGTGTTGGAGGAGGTCAGGCAGCCGATGAGGGCGCATACCTCGTCCTTCTGGATCACCCGGTTGGCCGCGTTGGAGGCCTCCACCTTGTCGGACTTGTTGTCCGCGATGAAAAGCTTCACCGGCCGGCCCAAGACGGTGGGGCGGTGCTCCTGGGCCAGCTTGAGGCCCCGGAGCCCGTTCTGGCCGTAGACCGCCGCCGGCCCGGTCATGGGATAGACCACCCCCAGCTTCACCGGCTCGTTGGCTCGGGCCGCGCTCCCGCCCAGCACCAGGGCCGCCAGGCCCAGCATCATCAACAATCTTTTCATGACTTCACCCCGCTAAAGCTTGCAAAGGATATCTTGGACACATGGAGCCGGGCACGAACGCCAGCGGCCTTGAAGGATTCATGGTGGTCACCGAGGCCAACTCGCCGCACCTAACCTTCAGGACGGTCACGCTCTTTATGACGTTGCCGTCCGGGCCGGTTTTGATGCCGCCGCTGACCCCGGCAAAGCCCTTGGTGCTGGCCAAAGCGGCCTCGAGCTTGGTCCCTTGGGAGGCTCCGGACCGCTTGAAGGCGTCCAGCGACACCAGATAGGTGTCCGCCCCCAGGGTTTGGAAGGCGGTCATGGCTTCGCCCAGCTTGCCCTGTTTCAGGGCCGGGGCGTAGAGATTGAAAAACTGGACCGCAGTGGGGTTGGCCGGCCCCGCCGGGTTGAACAGGGCGGTAAATATCAGCCCCTCCAACGCCGGGCCGCCAACCCTGACCAGCTCCGGGGCGTGGGCCCCTTTCCCCGATTTGCGCCTTCTGATGCTCCCGATGCACGCATTACTCGGTTGGGCAGCATCCTAAGGCTTCATAACATCTCTATCAAATCTATCAAAGCGATTTATCGTTGAAAACACCCCGGAAAAACCGCAATCATCTTGATTTTTAGCATAATAGCCCATTTTAGTTTCGCCGATCAAGCAGGCATCTTTTCTCATCCAGCGCCCAGCGCCGGGAGATGACCTTGAACCGCTGCCGCTCATCACGGCCGGCGTAAGACTGTTGGGCAGGTTTCATGGCCGACTCCACCGCCTCGGAGCCGTCGCAGACAAAAAAGAAGTTTTTGATGCCCGGCGGGGCGATCCTGGACAGAGCCGCGCCCAACTCCCGGTTGCCAAAGCCCAGACGCAAAGTTGCGAGAGATCAGGCCCCCTCCCCCGCAACGGCCCTGCTCAACTCAAAGGTCACGTTGCCTTGGTCGGGACAGCTGTGAAGCGCCGGGGCTTGGGGGCCTTTCAACCAGGGGAACTGGGCTCCATAGCGCAGGCTGTGGACCTTGGCGATCATTGAGCACATGGAGTCAAAGCATATTTTGCCCACCACCTGGTTGTATTCGAAGATGATTTCGTCGCCCTCCCTGTGGCCCGCGTTACAGGGGCGGGTTACCGAAACCACCTTGACCTTTACTCGAAATCGCTGGCCTTGCTTGCTCATTTGTGTTTCACGCTTTCATGCGCCGTCAAGACGCCCCTGCCGCTTATGATCATGGCGGATCGCCAGGGGCGTCAGGACGCGACCCTGGTTCAACGCGATGCCGTCAGCTCAACCGAGGTGCTCCTTCCCGGAAAAATCCCCCCGTAGCCCCTCCGCCTGGTCCGCGGCCAGCGGAACGCCGGCCATCCTCCTAACGGATCAGGTAGGGCACGTCGGTCAGGGTTATGGCCTGGCGGGGGCACACGAAGGTGCATACGTCGCAATACCAGCAGTCGTCGCGGTAGCGCATGTAGGGGTAGCCATGCTCCCCGAAATGCAGCACGTCCATGGGGCACATGTCCACGCAAACGCCGCAGCGCACGCAGCGCCCATGGTCGAAATCCAGCCAGGAATAATCCTTCTCGCCGTAACGGACACCGTTGATAAAACTCATGACTAGTCCTCCTCCTTGGGCATGAACCGGCGCGGGGTGTCCATGCCCTGCGCATCAAGGTGACGCTTCATCCAGGGGTCGCCGCTCGGGTTTTTCCATTCGGGCCCCTTTTGGAACATGGGGCCGGTATCAAACTTCAACTCCGGGTATGCATATTCCATGGCCGTTGGGTAGTCCCACTGATACTCCGGGACCAGGCGCTTGCTGGCCTCCATGCCGCCGTCCGCTCCCTTTTTGATGACCACCCAGGCGCGCTCCCACTCCGTCTTTTTGGCCGGCAGGTCGGCGCGCCAGTGCTGGTATCCCCAGCGGCTCTCGTCGCGGAACAGGCTGGAGCGGGCCATCATTTCACCCACGGTGAGGATGCTTTTGATCTCCTGCACCTTGAGCAGGTCGTGCAGGTCCACCGCCTGTACGCGGGGCAGGTCTTCTTGCCGGATGCGCTCCATCCACCAGGCGGCCTTTTGCATGAACACCGGGTTCTTGGGCGGCTTGAGGTAATACTGCACCCGAACGCGGGCCTTGTATTCCACCAGGCTGGTGGGTAGCCCGCCCTCGCGGCGCAGAGGCTCCTCAAAGGCCTCGGCCTCTTTGCGCAGCCAAGCCTTCAGCCCGCCGCGCTGGGGCGGCTCCATGGCTCCGCCGGCAAAGTGGGCCGCTTCCTCGCCGATGAGCCCGCCCATGGCCAGGGCGCCGCCCAGGTAGGATTGGGGCAGGCCGCCGTCCACGTCGCCGGCCACATACAGGCCGGGCAGGTTGGTGGCCCCCTTGACGTCGCTGAGCACTCCGGAGCTGCTGTGCCCGCCGCAAACCCCGATCTCCTCGGCAAAGGCCAGTTCAACCGCATCGGCCTGGCGGTAATCCTGCCGGCGGCCCTTATGGAACAACCCGCGGCTGGTGCGCTCGTTGCCCCATTGGATTTTCTCGATGATCTGGATCATCTCCTCGGGCAGGTGGTCCATTTTCAGGTAGAGGGGCCCCTTGCCCTCGGCAAAGCGCTTCCAGACACCCATCTTGCTGTCGCCCGAGGAATAGCCATGGCTCCAGGTGCGCTGATCCCAGGGGTTTATGGTGTAGGCCCCGCGAGGCGCGGCCACATAGCCGCAAGAAGGCCCCTGGTGATCCTTTAGCAAGGTGTTGGCCTGGAAGCACTCCATGTTCACCAGCTCGGCCCCGGCCTCGTAGGCCATGGCATAGCCGTCGCCGCTGCAGCCGGGGAATTCGTAGGTGCCCGCAAGATACCCCGAGCTGGCCAGCCCCATGCGTCCCGCCGCGCCGGTGGTCAGGCAGACGGCCTTGGTCTTGATGTAGTAGTAATGGCCGGTGCGGATGTTCATGGCCAGGACTCCGCAGACCTTGCCGTCCTCGGTGACAATGCGCAGGGCCGGGGTCCGCTCCAGGATTTCGGCCCCGGTCTGGCGCACCGCGTGGGCCAGGGCCCGCTTCATCTCCTCGCCGTCCATGGGCAGCAAAAGCGGCTTGTTGATGGGGTGCAGGTACATAAGGCGGTAGTTGCCGTTTTCATCCACCGGAAAAAGATCGCCTTTGCCTCGGCCAATTATCTGTTCCAAATCGGCCACCATGCGGGGGCATATCTCTCCGAAGCGGTGGGCCACCCGTTGGTCCAAGACGCCTTCGGTGACCTTGGTCAGCAGTTCCACCACGTCCTCGGGCTGGCTGTTGGGCGGCAAGGCCACGGTGTTGAGCGCGTCCATGCCCCTCCCGGCCGCGCCGGAGCTATCCATCTTGCTCTTGTCCAGGACCACCACCTTCAGCTTGGGGTCCACCCGGTGGGCATAGATGGCGGCCATGGTGCCGGCGGCCCCGGACCCGATGATTACAATGTCGGCTTGCTTGACGTGATACATGATTACTCCACTTTCTGTCCCTGGGCGGTCGGCTCGGACGAAAGGACTCGGCCCTGGGCCGCCTTCTTGTCCCGCCGGTTGCGCAGGGTTGTCCACACGATGGCTCCCACGGCCAGGGCCAGGAAAAGGGCCGCCAGGGGTTTGGTCACGAAGATGCTGGGGTCGCCGCCCGAGATCTTGAGCGCCTGGCGCAAGTAGACCTCGGCCATGGGCCCCAAGATGAAGGCGATGAGCAGGGCGGCCGGGCTCAACTCCCATTTTTTAAGGAAATAGCCCAGCACCCCGAAGAAGACCATGATCTTGACGTCGAAAAGATTCTGATGGGTTCCGAAGGCGCCGATGACGCACAGGGCCAGGATAACTGGAAACAGATAGGCCCGGGGCACCGAGATGACCCATTGCCCCAGCTTCATCAGGGGCAGGGGGATGACCAGCATAAAGAAGTCCGAGAGAATCAGGAGCATGAACAGGCCGTAAATCGTTTCGGGATGCTCCACCATGAGCATGGGGCCGGGAGCCAGCCCGTGAATCATGAAGGCGCCCATTATCACCGCGGCGGAAAGTGCGCCCGGGATGCCCAAGGTCACCAGGGGGATCAGGCCCGCGCCGCACACCGCGTTGTTGGCGGCCTCGGGAGCGGCAACCCCCTGTATCTCGCCCTTGCCGAAGCGCTCGGGGTGTTTGCTGAGGCGGCGGGCTTGGTCGTAGCCCATGAAGGCGGCGGTGATGCTGCCCACGCCGGGGAGCGCTCCGCAGAAGGAACCCAAAATGCTGGAGCGAAAGATGGTCCCCAGGCTGCCCTTGAGCTCCGCCCAGGTGACGCGTGAGGCGTCGGGGTCGTCTGATTTCACCATGACCTCGGCGTGGGCGTCCTTCCAGCCTTCCTCCATCTGGATAAGCACTTCGGACATCACCAGCAGGCCGATAAGCATGGCCAGCAGGCCGATACCCGCGTCCAGGTCGATGGAGCCGAAGGTGAACCGTTGCTGGGTGGTCATGGGGTCCAGCCCCACCGTGGCCAAGAGTATGCCCAGCGCGGTGGATATAAGCCCCTTGATCTGCGACTTGGCCCCCGTGCCGGCCACCACCACCAGGGCGAACAGGATCAGCATGGCCAACTCGGCCGGCCCGAACATCAGAGCCAGGGCGGCTATGGGCGGCGAAGCCACCATGAGCAGGGTATCGCTGAACACCGCTCCGATAACCGAGGCGTACAGGGCCATTTTGAGCGCCTTGCCCGCCTTGCCCTGCTTGGTCAGGGGATAGCCGTCCAGGGCGGTGGCCGCCGCCTCGGGCGTGCCCGGGGCGTTGAGCAGGATGGCCGATATCGAGCCGCCGTAAACGCTGCCCTTCCAGCAGCCCACCAGCATGGCGATGGCAAACAGAGGCGACCAGGTGTAGGTGATCGGAATCAACAGGGCGATGGCCATGGTTCCGTTGAGGCCGGGTATGGCGCCCAACAGCGATCCCAGGAAAATGCCCAGGGCCGCCCCGAAGAAATTCATCAGGGTCAAGGCTTGCGAGGCCGCGTTGCTCAGAGTTTCCAGCATGCCAAGCCCCCTAATCCAGAAGATTTTCCACCAGGGTGCCCACCGGCAAGGGCGCCCCCAGCAGCATATCGAAGCATAGATAGAGCCCTCCCAGGGTGCCCAGGCTGATGGCTGCTATGGGTAGCCAGCGCTTTACCCCGAACACGAGGAACAAGGCCACCATGGCCCCCAGGGAGGTGAGTACGAATCCGGTGATATCCAACAACCAGGCGTAAGCGGCCATGATGACCACCACCAAGGCGATGGTGTACCAGCGGGACCCCTGCCCGCCGGAATGGGACTGGTCGTGGTGTTCTTTCTCCCCCGGCCGCCGGATTGCCTGAACGGCCAACAGCAGACTGAACACCAGGATGAAGCCGGTTACCAGCGATGGCATCAATGCGTCCGCCTCGGTTAGCGGCCCTACCTGTTTTGGGATCAAGTAAACCAGCAGGAAAATACAGAAGCCCGCGAGCCCGACCCCCAGCTTGAAATCCTTTCGATTTTGGATCACGGGGTTGCTCCCTTGCTAATGGATAGGGCGGGAAAACGCCGCTCAGGGCGAATCCCCGCCCAAGGATGCGCCTATTTGTTTACCTTCACCCCGAGATCGGGCAGCAGGGCGCCCCATTCGGTGGAAAGTTGCTCCAGCATAGCCTGGTACTGTTTGCCGGGCATGAACTTGGGATGCAGGTCCAACTTGCCGCATGCCTTGATTACGCCCTTATCCTCGCAGGCCGCCTTGAAGGCCGCCGACAGCTTGTCCAGGGCGGCCTGGGGAGTGCCGGCCGGGGCCACTATGGACATGTAGGAGATTTGGCTGAATTTGAAGCCCTTATCCTTCATGGTGGGCACATCGGGCACCATCTTGAGGCGGTCCTCGCTGGTCACCAGCAGCACCCGGATTTTGCCGGCCTTGACTGAAGAGGCCACCGAAGCGGTGGTGTTGTTGATAATGTCCACGTGGCCGCCCAACAGGGCCGCGGTTTCCTTGACCCCGCCCTGGAAGGGAACATGCTTCCAGTCCAGTCCCAACTCTTTTCCGATGCGGGCGGTGACCAGGTGGTTGGTGGTGCCGGTGCCCACGCTGGCGTAGGTCACCTTGCCGGGGTTCTTCTTCACGTGGTCCACGAACTCTTCCCAGGTCTTCCAAGGCGAATCGCCCCGCACCATCAAGGCGTACTCGTAAGGCATCACCGCGCAGACCTGCACCAGGTCCTTGAAGGGCTTGTAAGGCACCTGGCGGATCTGGGGGATGATGGCCACGGCGGGCATGTTGCAGGTGCCGATGGTGTAGCCGTTGCCCTTGGCCCGAGCCACCTCGCTTACCCCCAGGGTGCCTCCCGCCCCTGGCTTGTTCATGCAAATCAGGGCCTGCTGCAAGACCTCGGTGGCCTTGGAAGACATCAGCCTGGCGGCGGTGTCGGTGGTGCCGCCAGCGGAAAAGTTAATGATGAGTTTGATGGGTTTGCTGGGATAGTCGCCCGCAAGCGAGGGCCCGGCGATGGCCAGGGCCATCACCATGGCCAGCAATACCGTTAAAAGCTTCCTCCCCATTTTTTTCCTCCCAGAGTCATGCGCTGACTCTTGTTCAAAGGCCGACAATTTCAGGCCTGGTTTGCTCTTTGACCAACTGCACGATTTGCTTTCTGCGCTTGGCGCTCATGCGGGCACGGATAGCCGAAACGGTCACGGCGCAGATCACCTTTCCATCCTGGTCCAGCACCGGCACCCCCACCGAGGCCGCATCCTTATGGAACAACCCATCGGAGAACACATAGCCGTCCTTCAGGGCCTTGGTGGCCATGGCCCGGATCTCCTTTTCGCTGCGCCCCTGGAACTGGCTGTAACGCGGAGCGTTGGCCGTAACCACCCGTTCGAAATCCTCGGGATCGGAAAAGGCGATCATGGCCAGGCTGCCAGCCCCGATGCCCAGGGGCCGGCGCGAGCCCACGTTCACCAAGATGGTGCGTATGGGGTATTCGCCCTGGATCATGTCGGCGCACAGCACGTCATTGCCGAGGCGGATGAGCAGGAAAACCGTGTCCTGGGTTTCCTTGGCGATTCTTTCCAGGGCGGGATGGAAGCGGTTACGGATGGCGTACTGTTGGGCCTGGCTACCCAGTCGGAACAACTCCAATCCGAGGTGGTACAGCTTGGTTACCGGATCGTAGGTGACAACGCCTTCTTCCGCCAAAACCTGCAGGAGCCTGCGGGCGGTGGCCACGTGCAGCCCCACCTTGCGGGCCAATGGAGAAAGGCGGGCGCCTCTTTTGTTCTGCTCGGCGACCGCTCTCAGCAGGGACATGGCCCTTTGCACGCTCTGGGCTCCACCTTGTGAGGACGGTGCCTTGGCCTCGTCTTTTACGCCGCCGGTTCCCTTGGCAGTCATTACGTTCTCCTGATTCTGAGGAAATTGTTAGCAATGGCCGGCTCGGCCGGTCAACCATAAAATATCACAATTTGATTTTTTATTATCATATTATGATATTTAAATACAAGCAAGCCTCGCCGCCAAAGCTGGTGGGGCAACATTGGTAGTTCTCGTTTTGGGAGAAGTGGAGCTGGTTAAAAAATCTTAGATCAGCCTTGGGAGTTTTTTCTGAAGCAAGCCGGCCTCATAGAAATACCGAAACGGGGCTACTTCAACTCGAATTTGGCGAGACTTGCCCTTGGTCTGTTAATGGGCCGTCCCCACCACAACATCAAGAAAGGGTCTGAGGCCTCACAGCTTAAGCCACGATTGAAGCTTATAGGACCTAATGTAAAATGACTTGGTGAGCAGCCATGTCCACAAGTACGGCAACAAATGGGATGATATCTGGACCCGCGTCGCTGTTACCGTGGAGGCGTGGTTCCTGTACACCGAGAAAATCCGCGATGATACGTACGAGGTCCACAAGCGCATGCGCACATGGCCGGCGACTTTCGGTGCTTTTTTATTTCCCGGTGAATACGGCCGGGCGGCCCTCCAGGAATGCCTTGAAGCCCTCCCCTTGGTCCTTTGTGTCAAACAATTCCCCCCACAGGGTGTTTTCAAAATCCAGGCCTTGACTTAAAGGCATTTCTGCAGCCGCGTTAAGAGCGCGTTTGGCGGCTTTGACCGCCAAGGGCCCTCGTTTACTTATGCGCTGGGCAAGCGCCATCGCGGTTTCCATGAGCGTTTGCGGCTCCACCACTTGTTCCACCAGCCCCATGCGGCAGGCTTCCCCGGCCGAGACGGCCCCACCCTCGAAGATCAGACGGCGGGCGGCCCCCTGGCCCACCAGGCGCGGCAGGCGTTGGGTGCCTCCGGCGCCAGGCATGATCCCCAGCTTAACCTCCGGGAATCCCAACCTGGCGTGCGTCGCGGCCAAACGAATATCGCAACACAAGGCCACCTCCAAGCCGCCGCCCAGGCAGGCCCCGTTGATGGCCGCGATCAACGGCTTGGGCACGGACTGCATATAATCCAGAAAAGCCCTGGTCTGCCTAACCCGCCCGTAGGCCGTGGCGCCGTCTAATTCGGCTAAGGACTTGATGTCCGCCCCGGCCAGGAAGAACTTTTCGCCGGCCCCGGTCAGAATCAGGCAACGCAACTGGTCGTCACCGGCGGCCTCCTCCAGCGCCGTCAAGAGTTCTTGGCGCACCTTAGGCGAAAGAGCGTTTACCGGTGGGTTGTCCACGGTGAGTACGCCCACCAGGCCTTGCTTGCGGAGGCTAACGCTTTTCAACTCCATGGACGGCGCCTCCTTCATGGCCGGTAAAGCTCCCGGGAAATCACCAATTGCATTATTTCGGAGGTCCCCTCGAAAATCCTGAAAACCCGGGCGTCGCGGTAAAGCTTCTCCACCAGGTATTCGGTCATGTAGCCGTATCCCCCAAGAATCTGGATGGCCTGATCGCACACCCAATTGGCGGTCTCGCCCGCGTAAAACTTGGCCATGGCGCTGTGTTTGGTCATGCGCTTGCCCTCGGTGGCCAGCCAACCGGCCCGCCAGGTCAGCAGCCGGGCGGCGTCGATTCGAGTGGCCATCTCCGCCAGTTTGAATGACACCCCCTGGAATTTGTTCAAGGTGCGGCCGAATTGGCTGCGTTGCGCCGCGTACTCCCGGCCTATCTCATAAGCGGCGCGGGCGATGCCGATGGCCAGGGCGGCCACCATGATGCGGCTCTCGTCGAACATGCGCATGGAGAGCAAAAAGGCTTGGCCCTCTTGGCCCAACCGATCTTCAATGGGAACGGCCACGTCCTCCAGAATAAGCTCGGCGGTGTGGGAAGCCCTGATCCCCATCTTTTCTTCCACCTTGCCCATGGTCAAACCTTGCGGCCTGCCGTCGATGATAAAGGCGGTCATGCCTTCAAGGCCCTTGCTGCCTGCCATGCGGGCGTAGACCACGGTTATGTCAGCGATGCCCCCATTGGTGATAAAGGTCTTGCGGCCGTTCAACAGGTAATGATCGCCCTTTCTTACGGCGGTGGTGCGAATGGCGGTTACATCGCTGCCCGCGTCGGGCTCGGTCATGCCCATGGCGGCGAGCACGGCCCGCTCGGGATCGCAGAGCCTGGTCAGATACTTTTGCTTTTGATCCCCGGTGCCCATGTGCAGGATTGGAGTGGCGGCCAGGTTGGAGGCCAGCATGGCGATGGTCAGGCCGGCGCAGCCCCAGGCAAGCTCCTCCCGCACCAGGGCCCATGAAACCTGGTCTTCCACTCCGGCCCCCCCATACTCCTCGGGATAGCGGAAGGATATGAGGCCGGCCTCGTGTCCCTTCTTGATCAACTCGGGGGGATAGCCATGGGAGGCGTCGCACTCCAGGGCCAGGGGACGTAGTTCCTTGGCCGCGAAGTCGTGGGCGGTTTTCTGAAAGAGCCTTTGTTCTTCGTTGAGTTCGAATGCAATCACGGCGTAACTCCTTGGCCCGGGCCGGGGTGCAGCGGCGGGCGCTGATTAATCCTATAGCTACGATCAAAGCAATTCATAAATCACTGCCGTGCCCTGCCCGCCCCCCACGCACATGGTGGCCAGTCCATAGCGAACCTGCCGGCGCCGCATCTCGTTGATAAGGGTAGTGCTCAACCGCGCGCCAGTGGCCGCGATGGGGTGACCCAAGGCCATGCCGCCGCCGTTGACGTTGACGATCTCGCGATTCAGGCCCAGCTCTTGGTAGCAAGCCAGGGCCTGGGCCGCAAAGGCCTCGTTCATCTCCACCAAGCCTATGTCCCCGATGCGCAGCCCGGCCCTGTCCATGGCCAGGCGGGTGGCCGGCACGGGCCCCATGCCCATGTAGGCGGGTTCCACCCCCACCGAAGCGCTGGCCACCACCCGGGCCAGGGGGGCCAGCCCCCGGCTCTCGGCCCTGTCCCGCGACATCATCACCACAGCCGCGGCCCCATCGGTGAAGGGGCTGCTGGTGGCGGCGGTCACGGTTCCATCCTCGCGGAATATGGTGGGCAGCTTGGCCATCTTGCCGGGGTCCGGGGGTCTTATGGTCTCGTCACGCTCAAAAAGCGTCTCTTGCCCCCCCCGCCCGGGCACCGGCACGGGAATCACCTCTGGCGCAAACTTGCCAGCTTCCCACGCGGCCTGGGCCCTCAGGTGGCTCTCCACGGCCAACTCTTCCTGGGCCTGACGGCTGATTGAATAGCGTTGGGCCACGTTCTCCGCGGTTTCGCCCATGTTGTGCCCGCCGAACCTAGGCGGGGCCGTTATGCGGCTAAGCACTCGGGGCTCCAGGGGCAGGCGGGAATAACCGTGGGAGGGCTTGTCGAAATACCAGGGCTGCCGGGTCATGCTCTCGGCGCCGCCGGCGATTATCAACTCAGCCTCGCCGCAGCGGATGGCTTGGGATGCAAAGGCGATGGCCTGCAATCCCGAGGCGCAGTTGCGGTCCAGGCTCACCCCCGGTATTTCGGGGGGCAAACCGGCGGATAGGAGGCAAAGCCGCGCGAAGCACAAATAGGCCCCCATGACGTTGCCCAGAATCACATCGTTTATTTCAGTTGGGTCGATGCCGCTGCGCTCGACCAGCTTGCCGATCAGGTGCCCCCCGAAAACCTCGGCCGGCACGCCGCACAGGGCTCCGCCCGCCCCACCCCTGGCCATGGGGGTGCGGGCGCCATCGATAATTACGGCGTCACAACCGTTATCTTTCATGTTCCGCTCCTTTGGGGGCATCAATCCAACGGGTCCGAGTAGTTGCGCAACCGCCTCTTGTCAATTTTTCCCGCGGCCGTAAGGGGAAGCTCGGCGAGGTAATGAATGCCGCCTCTTGGCAATTTATAGCCCGCCAGGTTCTGACGAAGCATATCCATCAATTCTTCCTTTTCCGGGGCCTCCTCGCCCATACGGAACACTACGAAGGCCACCGGCGTCTCGCCCCAAGTGGGATGGGGGCGGCCCACCACCGCCGCCTGCAGCACGGCGGGGTGCAGGCACAAGGCGTTTTCTATCTCCTTGGGATAGACGTTGAAACCTCCGCTGATTATCAGGTCGCTCTTGCGGTCTACCAAGAAGATGTAGTTGTCTTCGTCGCGGTACCCCATGTCGCCGGTGTGATAAAAACCCGCCCGCAAGACCTGGTTGGTCAGCTCCGGCTGGCCCCAATAACCGGCCATCACGTTGCTGCCGCGCAACACGATTTCTCCCACTTCTCCCGGAGGCGATTCCTGGTCGCGTTCATCAAAGATGCGCACCTGCGCGTTGATGCTCTCCTTGCCGATGGAACTCAAACGCTTTTCCTTCTCCGGGCTGCCGTCCAGGCGGTGGTCTCTGTCACCCAAAAAGGCTATGTACCCCGGCGAGGTCTCGGTGGCCCCGCAAGCGCCCATGAAGCGCCAGGCAAAGCGCTCCATGGCCTCGCGCAGGATATTCAGGGGCATGGGCGCAGAGCCGTAGCAGATGGTGGTCAGGCTGGAGATGTCGTACTTATCCAAGGCGGGGCTCCGCAACAGCATCAGCACCATGGCGGGGACCACAAAGGCCGTGGTGACGCGGTGGGCTTGGATGGCCGCCAGGTATGCTTCCGGGTCGAACTTGTTCAGGAGCACCACCGTGTTGCCCCGATAGGTGCTTGAGAGCACGGTGCCCACCCCGGCAGCCTGGTAGACCGGAGCCGCCACCATGGCCACATCGTCGGGGCTGGTCCGCCGGCTGATCGCCGATGCCTGGGCCGAGGAAAACAGATTGCGGTGGGTCCACATCACCCCCTTGGGCCGCCCGGTGGTGCCGCTGGTATAGATCAGGGCCGCAAGGTCATGCTCTTGGCATTTCGGCTCCACGCGGCCGGCGTCCCGCCCCGCGAGCAAGGTCTCATAGGCAAGCAAGTCCTCGGCATCCTCGGATAGCAGCGCTACCGGGATTTTCATTTCTTTACAGCCGGTGATTTTGTCGCGATATTCCGGCCCGGCCACCACCAGGGAGGGGCGGGCGTCCTTGACGATAGCCATAACCTCCGGCGCAGCCAAGCGGGCGTTGATGGGGCAGAAGACTCCCCCAGCCTTCATGGCCCCAAAAAAAACCTCCAGGTTCTCAATGGCGTTGTGGTTGAGTATGCAAACGCGGCCGCCGGTTTGAAGGCCCCGGGCCATCAACCCCCTGGCCAATTGGTTGGTGCGCGTCTCGAACCGCCCGAAACCGCAGGAGCGGCCGCCCTCGACAAGGTAAGTTTTGTCCGGGTGGTACTTGGCGTTTTTTTCCGCCATGTAGGAAAATAGCATCTGCCCCGCGGCGTGCATGTCAACCCCCCCATCCGTCCCGTCAAGAGTTTCGGGACTGCATTTCTTCCAACAGCTTGCGTTTAAGCACCTTGCCGGCGGCTGAACGGGGCAGGCATTTCACGAATTGCACCGTCTTGGGTTTCTTAAACCCAGCCAAACGCCCCCGGCAGAAATCCACTACCTCTTGGTCCCTGATGCTATGGCCCTCCTTCAGGGCCACCACCGCATGCACTCGCTGGCCCCAAACGGCGTCGGGGACCCCCACCACCGCCACTTCCGAAATCGCCGGGTGCCTGATTAACACCTCCTCTATTTCCCGGGGATAGATGTTCTCCCCGCCGGAGATGATCAGCTCCTTCTTGCGGCCACGTAGGAAAAGGAAGCCCTCCGGGTCCATCTCTCCCAGGTCCCCGGTGCGCAGCCAACCATCCGGGAAGGTTTTGGCCGTGGTGGCGGGGTCCTTGTAATAGCCGCTGGCGACGTTGGGGCCCCGCACCGCTATCTCGCCCACCCGGCCGCTGGGAAGTTCGCGGCCCTTTTCATCAACGATGCGCAGTTCCACGTTGTAAAAGGGGGTCCCCACCGAGGAAGCCTTGCGCAGCACGTCCTCGGGTTTGAGGGTGGAGATGGTGGCCATGGTCTCGGTCATGCCGTAGGTTTCGCCCAGCTTGGCGCGGGCAAACACCTCCAACAGACGCATCTTGGTATGCACGGGCATGATCTCCCCACCCGAGCCCAGGGACCGCACCGAGGATGTGTCGAATTTTTCCAGATCAGGCAGCTGCAAGATGAAGTTCCACACCGTGGGGGGGAACACCAGGCGGTTGATCGCCTCCCGCTGCACTGTTTCCACAACCAGGTCCGGATCGAACTTGGCCATGGTGACCGTGCAGCATCCCAAGTAAAGGTTGGTCACCAGGATGGCCAGGGCCGCCGAATGATAAAGGGGAAAAACCAAGGCCACCCGGTAATCGGGTCGAAGGTCCACCTCCGCCGCGGCGCTAGCCGCCGCCCAAACGCAGTTGTGATGGGTGAGCACCACGCCCTTGGGCTTGCCGGTGGTGCCGGCGGTGTAGAGGATCAATGCCGTCTGGTTTTCGGCCGGCGGAGGGCCCTCCCAGGAAGCATACCGGCACCCCTCCAGGGCCTGATCCAGGGAAACCTCCGCGCCGGCATCTTCGCCGCCGCTGATGATCCAGCGCCCCACCGGGAGCCTGCCTTGGCGCAGGTGTTCAACCTGGGAGGTAAACCTGGCGTCAAAGATTACGGTGCCGGCGTCGGAGTCGGCGATGATGTGGGCCAGCTCCGGGGTTGACAGCCGCACGTTTAGGGGCACCGCCACCGCCCCCAGCCTGAACAGCGCCACAAACAGCGCCAGAAGACGGCGGCCATTGAGAAATATGACGGCCACGTGATCGCCGGGCATCACCCCGAGTTGCTTGAGCGCCAGGGCCATGGCCTCGCTTTCGGCACGCCACTGGGGGAAGGTCCAGCTTCCATGCTCGGAGATCACCGCTGTTTTGCCCGGGTGTCGGACCGCGGCCCGGTCCAACAAATAAGGGATCGTCATTTGCATCATTAAAGCGCTCCGTGCGCGCCCCGGGGCGGGCTCACTCCCGCAGCAACTCCCGGGCGATGATCATTTTCTGAATTTCGGAGGTGCCGCCGCCTATCTCCACCAGTTTGGCGTCGCGCATGTAGCGTTCGACCGGATATTCGCGCATGTAGCCGTATCCCCCCAGGATCTGAATGGCGTCCAGTCCGGCCTTGGTGGCCATGGTCGAGGCGTAATACTTGGCCATGGATGCCTCTTTGGTCAGCTTCACGCCTTTGTCGATGAGGGGGCACAGGGAGTAGACATACTGGCGGGATATGTCCAGGGCGGTGGCCATCTGGGCCAGCATGTCGCGCACCAGCTGGAACTCGCTGATGGGTTTTCCAAACTGCACTCGTTCTTTTGAGTACCTGACCGCCACGTCGAGGCAGGCATCGGCGATGCCGATGCTGGTTACCGCGCCCAGCACCCGCTCTTCGTCCAGGGTCTCGAAGAGTATCTGGAAGCCCTGGCCCTCTTGGCCCATGATCTGCTCCGCTGGCACCTCCACGTCATCCATGAACACCTCGCCGGTGGGGGAGCAGCGCATGCCCATTTTCTTGAAGTGTGCGCCCGTGGTGAGCCCTTTCATGCCCCGCTCCAGGATAAACAAAGTGCCGCCCTGGGCTCCCCGGGAGCCCCGCTCCCGGGCCACCACCAGGAAGTACCTGGCCTCCGGCGCGTTGGTGATGAAGGTCTTGGAGCCCTTGATGCGATAGGCGCCGCCGGCTTTGGTGTAGCTGGTCTGCAGGGAAAGTGCGTCGGAGCCGGCGCCTGGCTCGGTGAGGCAAAAGGCGGCCAGGGCTTCGCCGTTGACCACCGGGGGGATGTAGGTTTCCTTCTGCCATTGGCTGCCGTATTTGGAAATGAAATAGCAAAAATTGGTGGTGCACATGTTGTAGGACATGGCGAAGCCGGCGGCCACCCGGGCGAATTCTTCCTTGATAAGGGCGTTGGTCAACAAATCCGCCCCGCCGCCGCCGCACTCCACGGGAATGGTGGAACCCAGCAGGCCGTTCTGGCCGGCCTTGCGGTACACCTCCATGGGAAAGCGCTCATTCTCGTCTATCTCCTCGGCGATGGGCGCCAACTCCTTTTCCGCGAAGCGGCGGGTGGTTTCGCGCACCATGCGGTGCTCCTCGCTCATCAGGCTGTCCCACAGGATTCTCACGATTAAAGCCCTTCCTGGTCTTGGTTGTTCTTGCGGGCGATGAGCACCGTGGTGGTTCCGGTCTGCACCACTTGGCCGTGTTGGTTGACCAACTCCTTCTCAAAGGTCAACAGCCCCCGGTCCGGCTGGGAGGTTTCCCTCAGCTCCTTGACCCGTTGCGCCACATGGATGGTGTCGCCGATCTTGATGGGATGATGGAAATTCCAGGTCATGCCCATGAAGGCCAGCAGGGTGCCGTCGGTGATTCCCAGCATCTGGGACAGGCCGGCATGCATTACCAGGCCCAGCATGCCGTGGGCGATGCGCTCGCCAAAGGGCGTCTGCTTGGCGAACTCCGCATCGGTGTGCAGCGCGTTGGTATCCCAGGACAAGGCCGCGAAATTCACTATGTCCGCCTCGGTGACGGTTCTCCCCTTGGTTATGAATTCCTGGCCTTGGTAAAAATCCTCGTAGTAAAGAGCATTCATCTCGTTGACCTCTTATCGCCAGTGATCTCTTCGAACCCCTGGGCGCCGCATTTCAATTTTGGCTTTCGCGGTATTTTTCCCGCAGCACCCTCTTGAGCACCTTGCCGCCAAAAGTGCCCTTGGGTAGCTGGCTCTCGATGTGAATGACGGAGGGCTTCTTGTAGCCCGCCAGCCGTCCCCGGCAATGTTCGGTTATGTCCTCGCGGCTTACCCTGGCCCCGGGAATCGGGACCACCACGGCGCACACCGCCTCTCCCCAGTGTGCATCGGGCAGCCCGATGACCGCCACCTCGGCCACTCCGGGGCACTGGGCCACCACCGCCTCCACCTCTTGGGAGTAGACGTTGAGGCCGCCGGTCTTGATCATGTCCTTGAGGCGGTCCACCAGATACAGGTATCCGGAATCATCGTAGCGGCCCATGTCGCCGGTATGCAGCCACCCACCCCGCAGAGCGTATTCGCTCTCCCGGGGGTTGTTGTAATAGCCCTTGAACACCGTGGGGCCTTGCACGATTATTTGACCGGGCTCTCCCACCGGCATCTGGTTGTCATCGGGGTCTACGATGCGGACCTCGGTGCACATGTAGGCGCGGCCGACGCTACCCCACTCATTGGGCTGGTCCCAGGGTTTGAGCACGGTCACCGCCGGCGAGGCCTCGGTGAGCGCATAGGAGCTGTAGTAGGCTCCGTTGGGCCAGAGTTCAGCCTCTATCTCTTCTTTTTCTTCCGTGCTGATGCGGCCCTGGGTGTTCAGCCAACGCTTCATGGAGCCGGTGTCGCGCCTCCGGCTCCGCTGGGCCTCCATCAACATCCTGTAGATGGTGGGGTTGCCCACCACAAAGGTGGTGCGCTCCTTCTCCACCACGTCCAGATAGCGATCCGGGTCGAATTGCTTGCTGCCGATGAAGGTGGCGCCGGCGTACATGTAGGCCAAAAAGCGGCTGAGGGCCGCGGAGTGGTACATCTGCATGGGATAGTAGATGCGGTCGTCCGGGTCGGGGCTGTGATTCTCGGTGGTCACCGAAATGGTGTTCCACAACATATTCTTGTGGGTCAACACCGCGCCCTTGGGCTGGCCGGTGGTGCCGCCGGTGAACAGGATGAAGGCCTCGTCCTCCTCCACCAGATCCCGCCGGGGTTCGCTGTCGGAGGCTTGCGCCAGAAGCTGGGCGTAGTCTTGGGCAAAACCCGGGGGCTTGGGGCCGAAAGCCACCAGCAGCTCCAACTCCGGCAGCAGGGCGCGCAGTTGTTCGGCCAGGCCGGCATAGGCGGCATCGAAGAGCAACGCCTGCGAGTCGGTGATCCGGGCTTGATGGGCGATCTCGTCCACGGTGCCCCTACAGTCCAGGGGCACCGAGACCAAGCCGTGCTTGAGGTTGCCCAGCACGATTTCCATGAGGCCGAGGCTGTTGTCGCCCAAAATCGCCACGTGGGCGCCCTTGGGCAGCTTCAGGGCCTGGCAGGCATGGGTCCACCGGTTCACCCCGCGGTTCAACTCACCGTAGGTGCATCTTGCCTGGTCATCGATACAGGCTATTTTATCTGGGAATTTTCGGGCGGATCGGGCAAAGGCCTCGCCCAAGGTCATCTCCATGCCTATCTCCTCATGCGTCTTAGTTGCACCTCACTCGTGGCGACTTATGAAGCGATTGGCTTACCCGCGGTTCAGCAGCGGCAGCATTTCCCTGGCTTCCTCCAGGGTGGCCACTTCCAATCCCAGTTCGCGCACTATCCTCACCGCCTTTTCCACCAGCTCCGCGTTGCTTTTGGCCAGGACGCCCTTGGACAAATAGACATTGTCTTCGAATCCCACCCGCAGCCCGCCGCCCAACAGCGCGCCCATGGCCCCCATGGTGAACTGGTGGCGTCCGATGCCGATGGCCTGCCAGCGGTAAGTGGGATCGAGGGCCTCGCGCATGGCCAGCAGATTCTTGGGCGTGGCCGGGATGCCTCCGATCACGCCCATGACAAAGCTGAACTGATAGGGCGGGTCCAGGAGTCCCTGCCGCCGCACCCAATATTCAACGTTGTTGATCATGGAGAGGTCATAGGCCTCGAACTCCGGCATCACGCCGGCCTCTTTCATGCGCCGGGCGTAGAGTTCTATGGTGTCGGGCGTGTTGGGAAACAGGACGCGCCCGAAGTTCATGGAGCCGGCGTTCAAGCTGGCCGAATCGGGCAGCAACTCCAGCACCGGCCGCAGGCGGTCCTCCACGCTGAGTCCCAGGGTGGTGGCTCCGCCTCCGGTGGTGATCTGGGTGACGATGGGGCAGGCCGCCCGGATTTCGTCCAGGTAGGACCTGAACACCTCGATATCCGAGGAGGGCTTGCCGGTTTGAGGATCCCGGGCGTGCAGGTGCACCACCGAGGCCCCCGCCTCGTAGGCGCGCACCGTTTCGGCCGCCACTTCCCGGGCGGTGTAGGGGATGTTGGGATTGTCCTTGCGGTCCGGAATGCTACCGGTCGGCGCCACGGTAATGATCACTTTTTGGCTCATGACAACGGCTCTCCCTGAAAGGCCGCCCCCCGCGGCCGGCGCTTTAGTCGATGGGTTTGAAGTAGACGTCGGTGATGGCCCCCAGCCTCAGGTCGCGGTAAACGGCCTTCACCCGGGTGCCCACCTTGACCTTGGCCACGTCATCGACTTCCATGTTGGTCATGAGCAGGGAATCTGTCCCGTCCAGCTTCACGTAGGCGCAAACAAACGGCACCTTCTTGATGAAACTGCTGGTGGTGTAATGCTGCACGGTGCAGGCCTCGATGGTTCCGGTCCCAGCCAGCTCCACCCAATTGGTTGGTACGTAACACAGATGGCAATGGCTGCGCGGCGGGCAAAAAACCTTGCCGCACTCCGGGCATTCCGCCCCGTATAAGGTCTTGTTTTCCCGCAACTCGCGGAAAAAACGCGATTGTTGGCCGTAGGTGTATTTAAAGACGACTTCCATCTTGTCGGGAATTTCCAGCGGCGCGTCCATGGGGTTTTTGCCGCTGAGTTCATCATCGAACTCACGCTGCAGGTACTCCAAGGGAATCCCGTATTTTTCGTGCTGATATCTGTACCAAGCTTCTTTTTCGGCGCTGTTCATTGGCTGACTACCTTTCCAAAACCAGGCAAACGGTCCAGGTGCATAAGGTTCCACCGATGCTCTGCACCAGTCCTCTGCGTGCGTTGGGGTGCTGCCGCTCGCCAGCTTCACCCCGCAGGTGTTTGCAGACTTCATAGGTTTGCATGATTCCGGTGGCCCCCACGGCGTGGCCGCAACCGATCAGGCCGCCGCTGAGGTTGACCGGCAACTCGCCGTCGGGCATCACCGTGCCGTCGTCGATGAGATCTCCACCGCGCCCCTCCTCACACAAGAAGCAGTCCTCATAGGCCATGATCTCGGTGCCGGTGAAGGCATCGTGCAACTCGGCGATATCCAGTTCCTTGAGCGGATTGGTGATGCCGGCGGTCTCATAGGCCTTTTTGGCTGCCTGGCGAGACGATTCGAAGGTGTAGATGTTGGGGCGGTTGCCCGGCATGACGTAATCCACCGACGCGCCCAGGCCGCTTATCCAAATGGGGTCCTTGCAAATGTCCTCGGCAACCTTTTTTGAAGCCAGGATCACCGCCGAAGCCCCCTCGGTGTACAAGCAGTTGTCGTAGAACTTGAAAGGCTCCACTATCATGCGGGAGTCCAACACCTCCTGCACCGTCAACACCTTGGGAGACTGCGCAACCGGATTCTTGGTGGCGTTGAAGTGGTTCTTCACCGACACCTTGGCCATCTGCTCCTCGGTGGGGTTGCCGAATTTGTCGCGGTGGGCCACCACGGCCAGGGCGAATCCGGAGGCGGCGGTGCGCCCGGCCGGGTTGTCATAGGTCATATCCGCCGTGTACAGGATCGCCCTGAGCACCTCGGGGGTGGCCATTTGCATTTCATAGTTGTAGGTGTCGGCGCATTTTTCCACGCCCAAAACCAGGCAAATGTCATAGAGCCCGCTGGCCACTTCCGAGTAGCCGATGCGCAAGGCCGCCCCTCCGGTGGCTCCGCCGGAGTTCACCCGCACCATGGGCTTTAGCCCCATGCCGATGTAGTCGTGAACGAAGGCGTCCGGCTGATACTGCCTTTGAAAAAAATCGTTGTAGATTCCATAGACCGCGCAATCGATGCGCTCCTTATCGATCCCCGCGTCCTCTATCGCCATCTTCGCGGCATCGTAAGCTAACTCGTAATATGTTTTGTCCTGCCATCTGGCCTTGAATTTGGTACAGCCGATGCCCACTATAGCTACATCTCTCATGTCGCCTCC